>CAZNII010000032.1:0-9091 GCA_964573075.1 uncultured Novosphingobium sp.
GCAAGGATATCGGCACGGCGCGTGGGGACCGATGGACGCGGCATGATTCGTTTATAACTGACCAGTCAGTTATTCAGCAAGCGCAAAAAGAGGGGCGGAGCGCACTGGCGCCCCGCCCCAGTCAGGGAGGAACCGGAAATCCGGAACGATCAGAAGTTCAGCGTCGCCTCGAACCCGAATGTGCGCGGGGCGTTGAAGTTGGCATAGTCGCCCACCACCGTGCGGTAATTGCCGTCGATCGGCACCCGGTTGGCGTTGGAACGGCGATAGATGTGCTGTTCGTTGAACAGGTTGCGCGCCCAGACCGCCACGGTCAGGCTCTGCCCGCCATCGGCCATCGGAATGTCGGCGATCGAAACCCGCGCATTGACCAGGAAGCTCTTGTCGACCAGAACCGGTTCGTTGTCGAAGCTGTAGTGCGGATCGGAATAGTTCGCGTCGATGTGCAGTTTCAGCGCCATGTCGCTGCTGCCCGAAAGCGGCAGGGTATAGTCGACATTCCCCGAGAAGGCGTGCGGCGGGGTATAGACCAGGAACAGCGGCTGGAGCGGATTGCCGGCCACCAGCGGGTTCGGGGTCGGCGGCACCTTCCACCAGGTATAGGCATAGGACACCCCGAAGGTCAGGTTGTCGGTCGGCCGCACGGTCAGGTCGGCCTCGATCCCGCGGATCTTGGTCACGCCGGCAGCGTTGACCGTTTCAAGGGTGTGGCGGATCGTGCCGTTGGGCTGGACCAGGTAGAAGTCGAAGTCGAACTGGCTGTTGAACCGGTCCATGACATAGCCGACCAGGTTGAAGCGGACCCTGCGATCGAGGAACTCGGTCTTGGCCCCCACTTCATAGGCCTTGACGCTTTCCGGCCCGAAGGTGGCAAAGCTGATCGAGCGCGAGCTGGCCCCGCCGGCACGGTAGCCGGTCGAATACTTGGCATAGAGGTTGAGGTTGTCCGAAGGCTGCCAGGCCAGGATCACCAGCGGATCGAACCGGTCATAGCTGAAGGCGAAGGGAAAGGCGCTGGCGACGTTGTTGACCTTGTAGAGATCGCCGCGCTTCTTGTCGTGAGTATAACGTCCGCCCAGGGTCAGCTTGATCGCATCGGTGGCGTTCCAGGTGAACTGGCCGAAGGCGGCATAGCTCTTGGAAAAGGCATAGCTGGCGCGGCTGATCGACAGCGCCGAACGCTGCCAGGTCATCGCATCGCGGATGGTATAGCCGGTGCCGGTCGCGTTCCACTGGTTGGTATTGGGGGTGGCCGCCACTTCCTCGGCGCGTTCGTTGAAGTAATAGAGCCCGGCAACGTAATCGAACCGCCCCAGCGTGCCCACGGCCTGGAATTCCTGGCTGAACTGACGGGCGTTGAGAAACGAGACCGAATAGCGGCTGAACGACTGGCTGGGCAGGAACGAGGGGCTGCGGTGCGCCCCGCCGGAATTGTCCCACTGTTCGGAATCGACCGTGCGCCAGGCCGTGATCGAGCGCAATTCGATACCGTCGGCGACCTTCCAGCGCAGGTTGCTGGAAAAGCCCTTGGTCTTGCCCAGGCTGACCTGCTGCGGCACGCCGATATCGGCCACGTCCATCCGCTCGGACGAAACGACCACCATCCCCGGCAACGGCGCGATCATTCCGGCCGGCAGGGCGTTGCCGTTGGCCTGGATCTGGGCCAGCGTGGCAACCGGATAGCCATTGGGGTTGAAGTTGATCAGCTGGCTGTAGAACGGGGTGTTCTCATCCCGGCTGATGTCGAAGGCGAAATCGGCGGTAAAGCCGTCAACCGGCTTCCAGCGCGCGGCGATCCGGCCGCCATAGCGGTGATACTGGTTCCACCCGGTCTGGCCTTCCAGCGGATTGCGCACGGTCGGGTCCTGGTGGCTGATCACCCCGTCGAGCTTGAACGAGATCCCCGCCAGTTCCGGCAGGTTGAGGTGCAGGCCGGCATTGTAGCTGCCGAAATTGCCGACCCCGGCGATCACCCGGCCGCCGAATTCACCGGTCGGCGCCTTGCTGACCAGGTTGACCGCGCCGCCTTCGGTATTGCGTCCGAACAGCGTGCCCTGCGGCCCTTTCAGCACTTCGATCCGCTCGACCTCGAACAGCCCGGCGTTGAGCCCGTGCTGGCGGGCGAGGTAGATCCCGTCAATATAGACGCCCACCCCCGGCTCGCGCGCCGGCTGGTTGGCATCGCCCGGAACGATCCCGCGGATCCCCACGGTCAGCGCGGTCTGGCGCGATTCGTAGGTCGCGACCCGCAGCGAAGGGATCGAGCCGTCGCCCAGGTCGAGCAGGCTCATCACGTGGCGCTTCTTGATCTCCTCGTCACCCATCACCGCGATCGCGATCGGGGTTTCCTGAAGATTGGTCTCGCGCTTGGTGGCGGTAACGACGATGTCGACCAGCCCGGAATCGCCGCCGTCATCGGCAGCGGCTTCATCGGCGGAAGCGGCCTCTTCGGCGGCCGCATCGGCAGCGGCAAGGGCGGGCGTGGCGGCAAGCACCGCGGCAAGCGCGGCGGCGGAAACGGTAAGCCTGTTGGCAAGGCGGGTCATGTTCTGGTCCCTCATTGGGTTGTTTGTGCGGCCTGGCAGGGCTTGTGCGACTCGGCCTTGCGAGTCGGCGCTCCCTGCTGCCGGTGGCCCCGCTAGGCCCCGCCTGTTGCAGCGCGGCGACTCATTGCCGACAGCGATATGACCGGATTGCGACAGCGCGCCGACACGCGTGAAACTGACGCGTCGGCGTCACAAAAGCGTCATGTCATGCGGGCAGAATGTGCCTCTGGATGAACTGCCGATGCCAGGAACGAACCCGCCCAAGACCCTGCTGCTGACCGCGCCCGACCCCTCGCTGGTCAAGGGCGTAATGGCCATGCGCCCCGACTTGCGGCTGGTGCCGATCGGGACCGAAATCGGTGCGGTCGCCGCATCCGAACCGCCGCCGTGGTGCTTTGTCGACTGGCTGCTGCCCGATACCTCGGGACTGGAAGTGGTGCGCCGCCTGCGCGAAGCCGGGCCGACCCGTCGCGCCCATATCACTATGGTGCTCGATAGTCCCGACAGCGAGGACCGGCGCCGCGCGCTGAAGGCCGGGGCCGACGACTACATGACCGGACCGCTCGATCCGCACAAACTGGTCGAGCGCCTGGCCCGCTATGAGGCGGGCGCAACCGCCGAGCCGGCGCCGCGGGCCAGCCTGCGCAACGGCGATCTGGCGATCGACCTGGCCGCGCACCAGCTGCGCTATCGCGGCGCGCCGGTGCCGCTGCGGCCCAACGAGTTCCGCCTGCTGGTCCACTTCATGGAACACCCCGACCAGGTGTTCAGCCGCACCGCGCTGATCGAGCGGCTGGGCAAGGGCGCCGAAGCGCTCGACGAGCGGACCGTCGATGTATGGATCGGCCGGGTGCGCCGCACGCTCGCCGCGCATGGCGCACCCGATCCGTTCCGCACCGTCCGCACGCTTGGCTACGTGATGGACAGCACCTCCGCCTAATCCACCTCGGCCCGGGCCAGCACCAGTTCGGCCATCCCGTCGACTGTGGTCAGCCGCACCCGGTCGCCGCGCAGGGTATAGTTGAACACCAGGTCGCCTTCGACGATCCTGACCTGGCGCTCGTTGATCTGGACCTGCTGGTAGATGTCTTCGTCCTTGTCCGGCCCGGAATTGCGGGTGGTGACCATTTCCCCGTCGGACGTGATCCGTACCCGGTCGCCGCGGTCGATGTCTTCCAGCCCGGTCTGACTGAGCACCCGCCATTCGCCCTTCAGCGCCAGCGGCCGCAGTTCCTTGGGCATTTCCCCGGCATAGCCGGCGACATAGGCCGCCCGGTCGCGCAGGCCCGAGACCAGCTTGATCTCCGCGCCCAGCCCCGGCACCTCGGCCGCGCCGAGCCGCCTGGACAGCCCGTCGAGCAGGTGGAAAGCGCCCTTCTTGTCACCCCGCTGGTGATAGCCGGTCAGCGCGGCCTGCAGGGTGACGAATTCATCGACCAGCAGCTGGGCGGTGCGCAGCCCGACCGGCGGCGGGGCATTGCCCGGCTGGGCCACCGCGATCCGGTCCTCGCCGGTCTGCCCGGTCCGCCCGTCGGTATAGCGCAGCGTGCCGGTCAGCAGCGGTGTGCCCGGATCGAGCGGCGCGGCCGGCAGGTTGGCGCGGGCGGCATCCTTGCCCAGCGTCACATAGATCCCGCCGCCGTTGCTGGAGAGAAACGCGGTGGAGATGTGGACTTTGACCACCCCTTCGGGCGCTGCACTCATCAAGCCGTCGGGCACGCCGAACACCCCGGTGATCCGGTAGCCCTGCGGCGGAATCAGCGCGAGGTCGATATCGTGGGCAACCTCGCTGACCATGTTGAAGAATTCGCGATCGAACAGCTGCTTGGCCGAACCCTGGGTATCGATGAAGAACAGGTTGCCGCCGCGCACGCTGGAGATCCGCGTCGCCAGCTGGGCATCGAAATGGACCCCGACCCCGAAGGTGGTCAGCCCGATCCCCTTGCGCGAACCGGCTTCTGCCTGGGCCATGAAACCGTGGGCGCTGGTATTGCCGACATTGGGGTTCTCGTCGGTGAACAGCATCAGCCGGGTCTTGCCGTGGCTGTTAGGCAGTTCGGCCTCGGCCAGTTCATAGCCCTTGGCCAGCCCCGCCTCCATCGCGGTCGAGCCTTCGATCTGGATTGCGTCGATCGCCTTGTGCAGCTTCGCCGAATTGCCGTCGAACTCGGTCATCTCAAGGTGGACCATAGGCACCGAACCATAAGTGACGATCCCGATCCGGTCGCCCTTGCGCAGCTTGCCGACCAGGGCATGGAGCGCGTCCTTGACGTGGGCCATCGGCTCGCCGCTCATCGACCCGGAGCGATCGACCACCATGATCAGGCTGAGCGGCTCGGTGCGGTATTTCTCGGCATCGATCGCGCTGGCAAAGCCGAGCCCGACGAACCACTGGTCATCCGGGCGCAGCGGCAGCGCCGCGGGCATTGCCGCCCCGGTCAGGCAGAAGGTCTGCCGGCAGGGCGCGGTTTCGGGCAGGGTCAGGTCGTGTTCGCCCATCAACCCTTCCACCGTCAGGTCGAAGGTCTGCGGCAGGAATTCGCCGTCCAGCGCGACCGTGCGGAAGTGGCGCACATCCTGCGCTCCGCCCTGCCGCACGCTGGCGGTGACCACGATCTGCTGGTTGGCATCCTCCTCTTCCTCGGTCTGGACGTCCTGCCCCCAGGCCGGCGGCGCCAGCAGCGCCAGAGTGAGAGTGAGTGCGAGCCCCGCCCGGCGGGTCCGCGATAGACGCATTGATGCCATGTCTTCGCCTCCTCTTCCAAAACCGACTCGAAGGCTGACATGAAATGTTATAATGTGCAAATCATTCCATTTTGCAACTTTCAGCAGTGTAATCAGGCCTCGCCTGCCCCCGGTTGTGAACTGACGCCCAAGCGCGCTTGCCCCGCGCGCCAAGCGGCGGCATAGGCGCCTCAAGCGAATCCCCACACCATCCGAAAGGCCCGCCCCATGAAGGTCCGCGTTTTCGTCAGCCTCAAGAACGGGGTCCTCGACCCGCAGGGCCGCGCGATCCATCACGCGATCGAGGGGCTGGGGATCGACGGGGTGAAAGACGTCCGCGCCGGCAAGATGATCGAGCTGGAAGTGGATGAAACCGTCAGCGACGATCAGCTTGAGACCATGTGCAGGCAGCTGCTCGCCAACATGGTGATCGAGAATTACCGGATCGAAAGGCTGGCGGCATGAGCTTTCGCAGCGCCGTCATCACCTTCCCCGGCTCGAACTGCGACCGGGACATGGCCGATGCGCTGGAAAAGGTTTCGGGCACCGCGCCGCTGCGGGTCTGGCACGGCGATGCCGAACTGCCGCAGGGGCTCGATTTTATCGCCCTGCCCGGCGGCTTTTCCTATGGCGACTACCTGCGTTCGGGGGCGATGGCCGCGCGTAGCCCGATCATGCGTTCGGTGGTCGAGGCGGCGGGCCGCGGCGTGCCGGTCCTTGGCGTGTGCAACGGCTTTCAGGTGCTGACCGAAAGCGGTCTGCTGCCCGGCGCGCTGCTGCGCAATGCCGGCATGAACTTCGTCTGCCGCGAAGTGGCGCTGAGCGTGGAAAACAGCCAGAGCCTGTTCACGTCGGGCTATGCCGCGGGGCAGCGGATCGTGATCCCGGTGGCGCACCACGATGGCAACTATTTCGCCGACGATGCCACGCTTGACCGGCTGGAGGGCGATGGCCGGGTCGCCTTCCGCTATGCCGAAGAGGTCAACGGATCGGCCCGCGCGATCGCCGGGGTGCTGAACGATGCCGGCAACGTGCTGGGCATGATGCCGCACCCGGAGCGGATGATCGAGGCCGAACAGGGCGGCACCGATGGCCGCGCGCTGTTCGAGAGTGCTCTGAAAGCCTTGGCTACAGCCTAGCCGGCGTTGGCCTGGCGCAGCTGCGATCCGTGGAACAGGCCGCGCGCCTCTGGCGCGGGCATCGGCCGGCCGAAGTAATAGCCCTGGATCTTGCGGCAGCCGAGCTGGCGGATCACCTCGAGCTCGTGCTCGGTTTCGACGCCTTCGGCAGTGGTCGACATTTCCAGGCTTTCGGCCATCGCTACCACGGCGCGGATGATCGCCAGGCTTTCGATGTTGCCGGTCGCCGCGCCCTGGACGAAGCTGCGATCGACCTTGATCGTCGAGAAGCGCAGGTTGCGGATATAGGCGAGCGAGGAATAGCCGGTCCCGAAATCGTCGAGCGCGATCCCGCAGCCCAGCGACATGATCTGTTCCAGCGCCATCCGCGCGGTCGTGGCATCGCGCACGAAGATCGATTCGGTCACTTCGAGTTCCAGCCGCTGGGCTGGCAACCCGCTTGCGCTGAGCGCGCCGACCACGCTGGGAATGAACCCGGGATCGAGCAGCTGCTCGCCCGAGACGTTTACCGCCACCTTGACGTTGTTGGGCCAGCGCACCGCTTCGCGACAGGCTTCGCGCAGCACCCATTCGCCGATCGGCACGATCAGGCGGGTATCCTCGGCCAGCGGAATGAACTTGGCCGGGCTGACGAAGCCGTGCTCTTCGCTGTTCCAGCGCAGCAGCGCTTCGAAACTGACGATCTGTTCGTCCTTTGAATCGACCACCGGCTGGTAGTTGAGCACGAATTCGTTCTTCTCGAGCGCGCGGCGCAGCGAGAATTCGAGCTTGCGGCGTTCCTCGGCTTCCTGATGGAGCGAAGGCTCGTAGCCGTGATGGACCCCGCCGCCCTCTTCCTTCGAACGGTAGAGGGCAAGGTCGGCATTGCGCATCAGCGTTTCGACGGTCGAACCGTCGCGCGGACCGATCGCCGAGCCGACCGAGGCGCCGATATAGAGCGTGTGGTGATCGACTTCATAGGGCCGTGAAAGCAGCTCGATCACGGCTTCGGCCACCCGGCTCACCCGGTTGTGATCGGAAGCATCGCGGATCACGATCGCGAACTCGTCACCGCCCAGGCGCCCGACCAGCTCGTTGTCGGTCATGATCGACTTGAGCCGTTCCGAAACCCGCGCCAGCAACTGGTCGCCGATCAGGTGGCCCAAGGTATCGTTGACCGCCTTGAACCGGTCGAGGTCGATCATCAGGAAGGCGCAGCGCGTCCGCCACTGGTCGGCATAGCGCATCGCCTCGCCCAGGGCTTCGGTCACCATCATCCGGTTGGGCAGGCTGGTCAGCGTATCGAACCGCGCCATGTGGGCGATCTTCTCGCTCGATTCGCGCTGTTCGGTAACGTCCGAGCCGACCCCGCGGAACCCGTCGAAGTTGCCGTTGTCGTCCAGCTTGGACGTGCCCGACAGTTCCCACCAGCGCTGCTGGTTGTTGATCGTCACCCGGACCAGCAGGTTCGAGAAGCTCTCGCGCCGCTTGAGCCGCTCGGCCAGGTCATGCAGGCTCGAAGGGAACTGGCCGGTATCCCAGGCTGCCCCGGCGATCAGCTGGATGAAGGGCTTTCCCTCGACTTCCTCGAGCGGCAGTCCCAGCGCAAAGGCAAAGCGCGGGCTGGGTGCGCGGACCCGGCGCGAGGTATCGATCTGCCACAGCCAGTCGGCCTCGCCTTCCTCGAATTCGCGCAGCAGCATCGAGACCACCTCGCTCTTTTCGGCCATCGCGGATTCGGCGATCCGGGCAGTCAGGAAGAACCGCGCGTTTTCGATCGAGCCGAGCCCGACCACTACCATGTACACCAGCGAAAGGATCGCCATTTCATAGCTTTGCGCGAACAGGAAGCTGACCAGCGCGGCCCCGCCAACGATCCCCGCGAACAGCAGGTTGCCCAGCGGCACGGCCGGCAGCAGCACCGCCGAAGCGGTCATCAGCATGGCGCAGACCGCCCACAGCTCAAGCTGCGAGCGCGAATCCCCGAACGGCGCGAAGGCCGCCATCGGCACCACCCAGACCAGCGCATTGCCGATCGAGCTCATCGTCTGGCGGTTGACTTCGCTGCGGGTGATCCGCCGGCGGTCGACATCGCCCAGCGCCTTGTCGATCTTGGTGCCGTAATAGAGCGAACCGCCCAGCACCGCGAGCCAGGCGATCAGCCCGGCAATGTGGATCACGCCGTAATAGAGCCGCAGCACCGCCAGCGCGGCAATCCCGTGGGCCAGGATTCGCGTCGCGGTGACGCGCGCCAGGCTGGAATATTGCAGCCCGCGCAGCCGGGCCCAATCGCCTTCGGACGATTCGTTGATCCCCAAGACCGCCATCACCGGCAGGTTGCGGGGCAAGGAGGCAGGAGTGCTGGCGGACTTTTTCACGCCCGCGTCATAACCGCCAAATCGTTAGCACCGCGTAAAGGATGACCGCAAAAGCGCGCGCTCGCGTCAATCAGTCGAGCGCGGCGCGGGCCTGTTCCCAATTGCGCCCGTCGAACTGGCGCACCGCCGGTTCCAGCCCGTGCCCGGGATCGAGGCAGCGGAAATTGACGCTGTAGCCCCCGGGATGGCTGCGCGGCTGGTAGAAGCTCTTGATCCCGCAGACCTTGCAGAACAGATGCTCTGCCGCGCCGCTACCGAAGCGGTAGCTTGTCAGGCTGTCCCCGCCCGACAACAGCGTGAAATCGCCATGCGGCACGATCAGGTG
>CAZNII010000032.1:9191-15135 GCA_964573075.1 uncultured Novosphingobium sp.
TCAGGCTGTCCCCGCCCGACAACAGCGTGAAATCGCCATGCGGCACGATCAGGTGCAGATAGCCGGTTTTGCTGCAGATCGAGCAGTTGCAGTCGAGCAGTTCCAGCGGTGGCTGAACCGCGATTTCGAACCGCACCGCGCCGCAATGGCAGCCGCCTTGTACGTTCATGTGCTCTCGAGCCATAGCTCAACCTCGTCAAAACTTGCCGCTACAAAATGGGCTCCAGCCATGGCGAGCCGCTCACCATGGCTGGCGCAGTCCTGAACATGGCCGCCGGCCAGCAGTCCGACAACAGTCATACCGGCTGCGACGCCTGCCCTAACGCCAACCGGGCTGTCTTCGATCACGAGACAAGATCCTGCGGGAACCCCCAAACCTCGTGCAGCGGATTGATATATATCGGGAAAAGGCTTCCCTCTTGGAAGCAGAGCCGCACTGTAGAGATGCTCGGCAAAGTGGCCCACCAGCCCGAACCGCTTCAGGCACGCCATGAGATAGTCGCGTTCGCTGGACGAAGCGATGGCCTTGGGCAAGGCGGCACGGCGGTCTACGAAGGCGGCCACACCCGGAACCGGGGTCAGTTCGCGCTCCAGCCGTTCAGCCGTCGCACCGCGCAGGTTCCGGACAAAGGATTCCGGCAAAGGCCCGCCGAGCTGCGCAACGATCCGTTGTTCGCATGCCAGCCAGTTGCGGCCGTAATAGCGCTCCAGACATTCCTCAAAGGTGGTCGGCAGGCCGATTTCGGTAAGCGCACGGGCCAGTTCGCGGTTGGCGATAACCTCGCTGTCGGCAATTACGCCGTCGAAGTCGAAGATGATCGCCTGCGGCCTGCGCCTCACTCCACCGTCACCGACTTCGCGAGGTTGCGCGGCTGGTCGACATCGGTGCCTTTCACGCAGGCGACGTGATAGGCCAGCAGCTGGACCGGGATGGCATAGACCAGCGGCGCGATCAGCGGGTGGACCTTGGGCATCTCGATCGTGGCGAGGCAACCCTCACCCGCCTCGTCGAGCCCTTCGCGGTCGGAGATCAGCACGATCTTGCCGCCGCGCGCGCGGACCTCCTGCATGTTCGAAACGGTCTTTTCGAACAGCGGGCCGCTGGGCGCGATCACGATCACCGGCACGGCCTCGTCGATCAGCGCGATCGGGCCGTGCTTCATTTCGCCTGAAGCATAACCTTCGGCATGGATATAGCTGATTTCCTTGAGTTTTAGCGCGCCTTCCAGGGCCAGCGGATAGTCCTGACCGCGGCCCAGGTAGAGCACGTCGCGGGCTGGGGCGATGTGGTGGGCCATGGCCGCGATCTCGTCATCATGGGCCAGCGCGGCGTTGAGGCTGGCCGGCACTTCGAGCATGTGGGTGACCAGCTCGGTCTCCTCGGCCCGGTCCATCTGCCCGCGTTTGACCGCCATGTGCGCGGCAAGCGCGGCCAGCACCGCCAGCTGGCAGGTAAAGGCCTTGGTGCTGGCAACGCCGATTTCCGGCCCGGCATGGGTCGGCAGCAGCAGATCGGCTTCGCGCGCCATCGAGCTGGTCGGGACATTGACCACCACGGCGATGGTCTGGCCGTTTTCCTTGCAGTGGCGCAGCGCCGCCAGGGTATCGGCAGTTTCCCCGCTCTGCGAGATGAACAGCGCGAGCCCGCCCGGCTCAAGCACCGGATCGCGGTACCGGAATTCGGAAGCGAAATCGATGTCGGCCGGCAGCCGCGCGAACTGTTCGAACCAGTACTTGGCGACCATCCCGGCATAGAAGCTGGTCCCGCAGGCAACGATGGTGACGCGGTTGATGCTCGACAGGTCGAAATCGAACTGCGGCAGCGCGACCGACTGGTCGACCTGGCGGATATAGCTCTTGAGGGTCTGGGCGACCACGGTCGGCTGCTCGAAGATCTCCTTCTGCATGAAGTGGCGGTAATTGCCCTTCTCGATCTCCGCCGCCGAGGCGCCCGAGGTGGTGATCTCGCGCGTCACCGGCTGGTTGTCCTTGTCGAACACCTGCGCGCCGTCGCGGGTGACGATCACCCAGTCGCCTTCTTCAAGGTAGGAAATCCGCTGGGTCAGCGGGGCCAGCGCCAGCGCGTCGGAACCCAGGTAGGTCTCCCCATCGCCATAGCCGACCACCAGCGGCGAACCCAGCCGCGCGCCGATCAGCATGTCGGGATGGCTGCGGAACGCGATGGCGAGCGCAAAGGCCCCGCGCAGCTGCGGCAGCGCCTTTTTCACCGCCTCCACCGGCTCGTCCCCGGCTTCGACCAGTTCCGAGACCAGGTGCGCGACCACTTCGGTATCGGTATCGCTTTCGAACACCCGGCCGCGCGCCGCCAGCGCATCCTTCAGCTGCTTGAAATTCTCTATGATCCCGTTGTGGACCAGCGCCAGCTCGGCGGTGGCGTGGGGGTGGGCGTTGGCCGCGGTCGGCGCGCCGTGGGTGGCCCAACGGGTGTGGGCGATGCCGGTGGTGCCGGGCGCGGGATCGCGGGCCAGTTCGCGGACCAGGCCGATCAGCTTGCCCGGCGCGCGGCGGCGGATCAGCTGCCCGCCCGCGACCGTGCAGACCCCGGCGCTGTCATAGCCGCGGTATTCCATCCGCCGCAGCCCATCGACCAGCCGGTCCGCCACCTGTTCCTTGCCGACGATGCCGATAATGCCGCACATGCGAATTGCCTTCGTTAGAGAGTGTAGGGAACCCGAATCCCCGGCATAGCTGCCGGAAAATCCTTGGTATTTCGTGTAATCAGAACGCGACCTCGTATCTGCGCGGTAGCCAGGATGATGGCATCGGGCGATTTCAGACGCGGTCGTTCGCGCCGCAGCGCGGCAGCTCTGCGCGAGATTTCGTCGTCAATTTCGTCGAGGCCGAAGTGCGAGAGGAATACCAGGGCATCCTTCACCATCCCCTCGTTGCCCTTCGAAAGGACTTCGATCCAGGCCATCCGACTGATCCACGGACGCGAATCCAGGCCGATCGCGCGTTCGATCTCGATTCGAGCCGCAGGAAAGCCCGCCAACGCATCGATCACGATGTTGGCATCAAAGGCAAAGCCGCTCACGTCGCGGCAGGCCGCTTGGGTTTGGGATATTTCCCGGCCAGCATGTCGAGGTAGATCTTCCGCTGGCGATCATCCTCCTCATCGAACATGTCGGGTGATTCGGCGCGAACTTCTTCGTAGTCGTCGTCCCAATAACGCGTCCATTCGGCGCGCCGCTTGCGCTCATACTCGTGCGGATCGTACTCGATCCCGTGCCGCGCCCACAGGCCAAAACCCTTGTCGAGCCAGCTCCGGTCATCCGCACCCTGGGGGCGATACGCCGCCACCGCCTCTCGCAGAATTGCCGCACGCGATTTGCCCTGCTCGGCCGCGAGCTGGTCGAGCCGCTTGATCTCTTCATCGGGCAGATCGGCAAGGATTCGAGTCATTGATATACTGATATCATATCATGATATCATGTCAAGGGTTCACGAGCAGGAGATGCTGATCAGCGTACCATCCCCAGCCCCGCCGCGCCAAGCAGGCCGAGCAGCACCACCGCGCCGACCTGGTGCTGGCGCCGGTCGACGATCGCAAACAGCTCCCAGGCCCCGGCCTCCGCCATTTTCAGGCGCAGCCGGACCAGCCAGATGCAATAGAGGTTGGCGAAGATCGCCAGCGCGGCGCAGGCCAGCTTGGCCCGCAGCAGCGTGTCGAGCGGAACCTGCCCCAGCAGCTTGATCCCGCTGGCCGCGACCACGATCAGCAGCGGCAGTTCAACCAGCTTGTCGACCTTCCAGTGCAGCCGGGCCAGGATCAGTTCCTGTTCGGGCCCCTTGCCCAGCAAGGCCCGCTCGAACAGCGCCTCGACCAGCACGGTGCCGATCCAGGCCCCGGCGGCGAGCAGGTGCAGGGATTGCAGCACGGTCAGGATGCGGCCGTTTCGCGCAGATGCTCGCGCCAGTGGCGGAAGGTGAAAACGGCATCGCCCGGCCCTTCGACCGCCAGCTGCGCCAGCCGCGCCAGCCCTTCGGCAACGGTCGGAACATGCCCGGCATCGACCCACCACAGCGCCGTCGCAGGTTCGATCGGATCGAACCACTCCTTGCGCCGGGCCAGCACCGCGCGGTGATCCTGCTGGCGATAGGCGAACTGTTCCAGCGCGGCGACATCGCGCCACACCGACATGTTGACGATGAAATCCGGATCGCCCGGAATGGCCTCGACATTGGTGGCGTCGTTGCCATCGCCGACCAGCCGCCAGACGAAGCCCTCGCTGGCCTCGGCCATGGCATTGACGTGATCGAGCGCGGCCATGAAACCGGCGTTGGCCGGATCATCCTTGGCGACCCGGAACCGCGCGACATTGATCTGGGCGACATGTCGCGCGGCGCTCACCCCTTCTTCTCCGCCTTCTTCTTCTTCATCGCATCGTGAAAGCGGTCGGCCCAGCCGGGTTTGACCAGCTGTTCCCCACGGACGATCCGCAGCTCACCGGCGGCCACATCGCGGGTCACCGCGCTCCCCGCACCGACGATCGCGTCCGCGCCGATCTTGACCGGGGCGACCAGCGCCGAGTTGCTGCCGATGAAGGCGCGTTCGCCGATCACGGTCTTGTACTTGAAATAGCCGTCGTAATTGCAGGTGATCGTGCCCGCGCCGATATTGGCCCCGGCCCCGACCTCGGCATCGCCGATGTAGGACAGGTGGTTGGCCTTGGCGCCCTGGCCCATCGTGGCCTTCTTGACCTCGACGAAATTGCCGACCTTGGCCTTTTCCTCCAGCACGGTGCCGGGGCGCAGCCGGGCAAAGGGGCCGACCTCTACCCCGGAGGCCAGGCTTGCCCCCTCGATGTGGCAATTGGCGCGGATCTTCACATTGTCGGCCACCCTCACCCCGGGGCCGAAGAACACGTTCGGTTCGATCAGCACGTCCTGACCCAGCACGGTATCCCAGGCGAACCACACCGTTTCGGGTGCGATCAGCGAAGCGCCATCGTCCATCGCCTGCTTGCGGCGGCGGTTCTGCCAGCGGTGTTCGGCAATCGCCAGTTCGGCGCGCGAATTGATCCCTTCCACCTCGTGCGGATCGGGGGTGACCACCACCGCGCAGGTCCGGCCATCGGCGTTGGCGATGTTGACCACATCGACCAGGTAATATTCGCCCTGCGAGTTATCGTTGGTGACGCGGGCCAGCAGGCCGAACAGGTCGGCGCTGCGCACTGCCATCAGGCCCGAATTGCACAGCCGGCAGGCGCGCTCGGCCTCGCTGGCATCCTTGTGCTCGACCATCTTCACGATCCGGTCGCCCTCGGCGATGACGCGGCCATAGGCCAGCGTGTCGGCCGGCTCGAAGCCCAGCACCACCACCGCCGGTTTGTCCGCGCCGTGCAGCCGCTCGATCATCATCCGCATCGTCGCCGCGCTGACGAAGGGAACGTCGCCATAAAGAATCAGCACGTCGCCATCGAACCCGGCCAGCGCGCCTTGCGCCTGCTGCACCGCGTGGCCGGTGCCGAGCTGCGGATCCTGCACCGCGATCGTCGCGCGGTCACCCAGCTGCGCCTCGAGCTGATCGCGGCCATGCCCGGCCACCACCACCGAGCGGGCCGGCGAAAGTTCGGCGGCGCTGGCCAGCAGATGTTCGATCATCGCCCGCCCGGCTATCGGGTGCAGCACCTTGTGCAGCCGGCTTTTCATGCGGGTGCCCTTGCCGGCGGCGAGGGTGACGATTGCGAGGGGGTTATCGGCAGCGCTCATGGTTAATCGCCATGCCATGGAATTGTTGCTGATTCCACAACCGCAATACACCCTCCCCACCTCCGTTCGCCTCGAGCGAAGTCGAGAGGCCGCGCCAAATGTGTCTCGACTTCGCTCGACACGAACGGATAGGGGCGGGAGATGAATGCAATTCCTTTCGATATCGTCGGGTTCGACCTTGACGGAACCCTGCTCGACACCTCGGGTGACC
>CAZNII010000032.1:15235-16890 GCA_964573075.1 uncultured Novosphingobium sp.
TTCGATATCGTCGGGTTCGACCTTGACGGAACCCTGCTCGACACCTCGGGTGACCTTGGTGTCGCGCTCAACCACGCGCTGGGCACCATCGGCCGGCCACCAGTTCCGCGCGAAGAGGTGCAGAACCTGATCGGCGGCGGATCGGGGCTGATGCTGCGCCGCGCGCTGGCGCTGACCGGCGGCGACGAGGGGATCGAATTCGAGCCGCTGCGCCAGGTACTGATCGGCTTCTATGCCGAAAATATCGCCCACCACACCGCGCTCTACCCCGGCGGGGCGGACATGCTCGACAATCTGGCCGCGCTCGGCACGCGGATCGCGGTGGTGACCAACAAGCCCCAGCACCTGGCCGAGCGGCTGTTCGACGAACTGGACCTGTCACCCCGCTTTGCCTGCGTGATCGGCGGCGGCACCTTTCCGCTCAAGCCTGCGCCCGATGCCCTGCATGCCATGGTCGAGGCCTGCGGCGGCGGCGCGGCGGCGTTTGTCGGCGATACCACCTTCGATACCCGCGCGGCGCGGGCGGCCGGGCTGCCTTCGGTGGCAGTCACTTTCGGGTTCTGCGATGCCGCGCCGCACGAACTGGAAGCCGATGCCCTGATCGGCCATTTCGACGAGCTGATCCCCACCCTCGCCCGGCTCTGACCCGGCCCGATTCGTGCGGTTTTCCGCGCCGGCCAGACCGGAGTGCCCCGGCTTTACGCTAGGGAACCGCAGCGCTGCATTGCGGTATATTGCCAGCCGCGCGCGGCCATGCCATGCCCCCCGCGCTTCCCCCGGGATCAAGCCATTTCAAGTGGAGAAACACCCATGACCATTTCGTTCAAGGATCGCGTCGCGATCGTCACCGGCGCCGGCGGCGGGCTGGGCCGCGCCTATGCGCTCGAACTTGCCAAGCGCGGGGCCAAGGTTGTCGTCAATGACCTCGGCGGCAGCCGCGACGGCACCGGCCATTCCGACGCCGCGCTCAAGGTGGTCGAGGAAATCAAGGCACTGGGCGGCGAAGCCATGTCGAACGGCGGCTCGGTCACCGAATACGAGCAGATGGTGGAAATGGTCGCCAAGGCCAAGGAAGCCTGGGGCGGCGTGCATATCCTGATCAACAACGCCGGGATCCTGCGCGACAAGAGCTTTGCCAAGATGGAAATGGCCGACTGGAAACTGGTCGTCGATGTCCACCTCAACGGCAGCGCCAACTGCACCAAGGCGGTGTGGGACACGATGCGCGAGCAGGCCTATGGCCGTATCCTCAACACCGCCAGCAGCACCGGGCTTTACGGCAACTTCGGCCAGGCCAACTATGGCGCGGCCAAGCTGGGTCTGGCCGGCTTCACCAAGACCCTGGCGCTGGAAGGCGCGAAGTACAACGTCCGCGTCAATACCCTGGCTCCGGTCGCCGGCACCCGCATGACCGAAGACCTTGGCATGCCGGAAGCGCTGTTCAACGCGCTCAAGCCGGAAAACGTCGCGCCGATGGCGCTCTATCTGGTCAGCGATGATGCGCCGACCAACATGATCTGCGGCGCGGGCGCGGGTGCCTATCACGCCGCCTACATCACCCTGACCCCGGGCGTGGCCCTGCCGGCGGATGAGCGCACCCCCGAAGGCATCGCCGCGGTGTGGGACCAGATCATCGACCGCACCGGCGAAATCGT
>CAZNII010000032.1:16990-24545 GCA_964573075.1 uncultured Novosphingobium sp.
CAATTCCGTAGGGGAGGATGCCCGATGTATTCCGAAGCAGACCTGCAATCGGCGGTAAGCGCCGGTGCCATAACCCACGAAGCCGCCGAGGCCCTGCGCGCCCATGCCGCCGGGCTACGCAGCGCGCCCGTCGCCGATGAAGAGCACTTCCGGCTGATCACCGGCTTCAACGACATTTTCGTGACCATAGCCGCGGTGCTGCTGCTGGTGGCGGCAGCCGGGATCGGCCACGCCATCGCCCCCGGGGTTCCGGGCCTGCTGGTGGCGGGATCGGCCTGGGGCCTGGCGGAATTCTTCACCCGCAAGCGGCGCATGGCGCTGCCCTCGATCGTCCTGCTGCTGGCCTTCGTCGGCGGGGTGACTGCGGTGCCGATCGAGCTGATCGATTCGACCCGCCCGCACTTTTCCGACGTTTCGACCGGCCTGATCGGCGCGGGCATCGGGCTGATCGCGGCCGCTGCCGCCTGGATCCACTGGCGCCGCTTCATGGTGCCGATCACTGTCGCGGCCGGAGCGGCGGCGCTGGCGGCAACGGCGATCGCGCTGGTCATGTCGGCATTCTTCCAGATCAACGGCACCCGCACCGACGATCTGATGCTGCTGCCGCTGGTGTTCGTCGCGGGCCTGGCGATCTTCGCCTATGCGATGCGCTGGGACATGAGCGACCCGCAGCGCGAAACCCGGCGCAGCGACGTGGCCTTCTGGCTGCACCTGCTGGCCGCGCCGATGATCGCCCACCCGCTGTTCCACTGGCTGGGCATCAGCGACGGCGAGAATATCGGCGCGCTTTCGGCGCTGGGCGTGCTGGCGATCTACCTGCTGATGGGCATGGTTGCCCTGGCGGTCGATCGCCGCGCGCTGCTGGTTTCGGCGCTGGCCTATGTGCTGATCGCGCTGACCTGGCTGTTCCGCGAATTCGGGATGGTCGAGCTCAACGTGGCGGTCACCGGGCTGGTGATCGGCTCGGCGCTACTGGCGCTTTCGGCCTTCTGGAGCCCGATCCGCACTGCGCTGGTCCGAAAGCTGCCGGGCACGATGCAGGGCCGGCTGCCGGGCGGGATGCTGCTCGCGGCCTGACCGCTCCATTTTCGAGCCGAACCCTTGCCGCCCCCGGAAAGTCCGCTAGTCTCCATGGCTTGGACTTTCCGGGGGCAAGCATGTCCAGGTTGGATTATGAGGATCGGCTGCGTTCGCTGCGCAACCGATCGGTGATTACACAGGCGATGATCTGGCTGTTCCTGCTGGTCGCAATTCTGGTTGCGTTGACCACCGCCTGGATGACCTACCTTGAATTCTCCACCAGCTATTCGACTTTCCTGATCACCGGGCCAAGCCTGGCGCTGTTCCTGATCCTGGGCGCGTTGCCGGTGGTGATCAGCCTGTGCGCCTGGGTCTGGCGGGCCCAGGCCAACCTCCATGCCGACGGGCGCGAGGGGCTGAACTATTCCCCGGCCTGGGCCACCATGACCCTGCTGATTCCCGGCGCCAACCTGCTGCTGCCCTATGGCATGATGCGCGAGCTGTGGAACCGCAGTCACGGGCTTGAATCATGGGGCGCGCGCCACAGCGCACCGCCGGTCACATCGTGGTGGGCGCTGTTCGTGCCCGGCTTTGCGCTCAACGCGATGCTGCTGTTCCTGGTGCTGTTCGACCTGCTGACCAATATCGCCGTGCTGACCCCGCCGGGGGCCAATCCGCTGATGATGTTCGCGGCGACCGCGCTGCTGATCGGGGCCGGTGTCATGCTGATCCGCATTCTGCGCGCGATCACCCTGGCCCAGCACACCGTCACCCATGTCGGCGATACCTTTGCCTGAGAACCAGCCGGAGCAACCATGGACGACCTTCATTTCGCCGCAGCCCGAAAGCTCGAACAACGCCGGCTCTATGCGGTTGGAGGCATCATCCTTTATGTCCTCGCCTCGTTGGCGGAACTGAGCGTGCAGGCCTATGCGCTGAGCAACCAGGGCAGCGTTTCACCAGAAGCGATCCAGATCGCCGACGCGATCGACCTGTCCTTTCCGCTATCGTTCTATCTGTCGGCGGTGGTGGTCGGCATGTGGATCTACCAGGCCCACACCAACGTTCGCATGGCCGGCTATACCTGGCCCGACACGACCCCGGGCATGGCGGTCGGCTGGTTCTTCATCCCGTTTGCCAACCTGGCGATGCCGTTCATGGCGATGCGTGATCTGTGGCATGCCAGCCACGGCGCGGGCAGCAGCCCCGGCACGACCCCGCCGCTGCTGGCGGCGTGGTGGGGCTGTTTCCTGAGTGGCGGGATCCTGATGACGCTGAGCAACGTCGCTGCTTCGGCCAATCCGGACGGTTTCTCGAAGACCGCGCTGTTCATGCTCGACGCGGGGATCGTCCTGCGTCTGGCATCGGCCTGGTGCCTGTTCGACATCATGCGGATCGTCACCCGGGCGCAGAGCCGGCTGGTTTCGGTCGCAGAGACCTTCGCCTAGCCCTCGACCAGCTTGAGCAGCTTGCGTTCCAGCGGGAACAGCACGCCGGGCAGCTCGTGGCCGCGCTTCAGGATCTGTCCGGCCTCGCCATAGAGCGCCCACATGCCCTGCTTGCCGCGCAGCGCCGGGCGCTTCTCGATCCGCGCCATGGGCCGCTCGGCGGCGCGGCGAAAGGCCGAAAAGACCGCCGCTTCCTTGCCGAAGTCCATCGCATAGTCGCGGCACTGCCCGGCCGCGACCATCCGTCCGTAAAGATCGAGGATGCGTTGCAGTTCGTCCCGGCTGAACCCCACTTGCGCCGGCTGCGGCGCGAACATGGGGAACGGCGTGACGGTTCCGCTCAAGCCGTCTTGGCCTTGCGCTTGCGACCGGCAGCCTGCTTGGCCGCGGCGGCGTCACGCTCTTCCAGCAGGCTGTTGAGCCGGGCCTGCATCACCGCCATTTCGCATTGCAGCAGTTCGAGCTTCTGGGTCGCCGGATCGAACCGCTCGCTGCACGGGGTGCCATAGGGGACGAAGCTCTGCGTTTCGGGCTTGACCTCGACCAGGGTCGACTTGGCCGGGATGCCGACCATTGTCGCGCCTTCGGGGACGTCCTTGGTGACCACCGCATTGGCCCCGATCCGCGCGCCCGCGCCGACCTGGATCGGACCGAGGATCGCCGCGCCCAGGCTGACGATCACGCCGTCGCCGATGGTCGGGTGGCGCTTGCCGCCGACACCGTTGGTGGGGTTGGTCCCGCCCAGGGTCGAGCCCTGGTACATCGTCACGTCATCGCCGATTTCGGCGGTTTCGCCGATCACCACGAAGCCATGGTCGATGAAGAAGTTGCGGCCGATCTTCGCGCCGGGATGGATATCGATCGCGGTCATGAAGCGGCTGAAGGTGTTGACCATGCGGGCCAGCAGGAACAGCTCCGCCTCGAACAGCCAGTGGGCGACGCGGTGCAGGCCCAGCGCCCAGACGCCGGGGTACATCAGCACTTCCCAGCGCGAGCGCGGGCTGGGGTCGCGCGCGACCACCGAGTCGAGATAGCGGGTCAACTCTTGCAGCATGGTTCCCCCATTGTCCCAGATGCGCGCGCCTAAAGCAAGCGCGGCTCGCTCGGTCCCAGCACTTCCTCCAGCGCTTCGCGCCAGATTCCCTGCGTTGGCGGGGCCTTGCGTTCCAGACTGATCCGGTCGATTGCCGCCACCAGCCGTTCCACCCCGATATGGGAACGCTCGCAGCGCGGGACAAGGTAGGCCACCGCATCCGGCCCCAGCGCCAGCCCGCGCTGTTCGGCGTGCAGCAGGATCAGCTCGCCCAGCATCTCGTCGTCGGGCGTGCCGATCTCGAGGTGCAGCGATCCGCCCAGCCGTGAGGCGAGATCCGGCAAGGCGATCCGCCACTGCCCTTCCCCTCCACTGGCGATCAGCAACAGCGGCACGCCGCTTTCCTGGGCGCGGTTCCAGCGGTGGAACAGTTCGGTCTCGTCGATCCGGTCGGCATCGTCGATCGCCTCGCCCCCGCCGGTTTCGGAAAACCACCGCGCGATCAGCGATTTGCCGGACCGCGGCGGGCCGAGCAGGATCGCGGTGCGGAACGGCCAGCCCTGCGCCAGTGCCATCGCCTCGACCGCCGCGCGGTTGGCATTGCCGAGCACGATCCGCGAGGGCCCATCGCCCCCCACTTTCAGGGGCAGCACGATCTGGCTCATCAGCGCCTGATCGACAGCGCGTTGTTGCCGACCGTCACCTTCCAGCCGCGGGCGCGCAGGGCATCGGCCAGGGTGCCGATATCGCCCTCATAAGTGACCCGCATCACCGAGGTGCCGCCCATCGCGAGGCTGGTGGTCGACGCGCCCTTGACCCCTGGGGCCGAACGGACCGCACCAACTGCGGCATCGACCGCCGCGGCATCGGGTGATGAGAACTGAACCGTGAAGGTCCGCGTTTCGACCACCGGTGTGGGTGTGGCCGTGGCACTTGCGGTCGCCGTAGGGGTCGCGCTGGCAGCCGTGTCGGCGGTCTGCTCGGGCGCATTGCCGGCCGCGATCAGCGCGGCCAGCCCCGGATCGATCCCCTGCCGGACATTCAGCGTGGTATCGGGCTTGAGCCGCCCATCGGCCAGCGCCGCAGCATAGATCTGGTCCAGCCGCAGCACCGCATCGTTGAGCATCTTGGGCACCCCGGCCTCGTCATTGGCGGTCAGAGTGAAGCTTTCGATGAAGGTGTTGTCCGGGCCATAGCGCGCGGTAAAGGTGCCGCGCACCGGGCCGCCGGGCCATTGCCGTTCAAGCCGCGCCTCGGGCATCAGCACGTCGGCGGCGCCGAACTGGTCGAGCACGTTGCGCCACCAGGCGCGGCTGCGCCGGCCCGGCTGGCCGGCGGTGATCAGCAGCGAATCGCCCCCGCCCCCCGAAGCGCGGACATAGTCCACCGGGCTGTTGCCGGCGCGGTATTCGGCCCAGGCACGCTGCCACGGGCCCTTGACCTCGTAAACCTGGGCGACCCCGCCCGAATAGAGCACCGGGATCACCAGCAGCGGCGCCGAATGGGCCTTGCTGCCGGGGTTCTTGCCGCCGATGAATTGACCGGCGCGGGCCCGGTCGAACACCACGCTGACTGTCGCGATATACCGGCGCGGACCGATCTGCTCGCGCTCGATCACCACGGCCGAGACCATCGACTGGATCTGCCCGTCGCTCATCGACGGGCCGCCTGCCTTGGCCCAGGCCTTGCGCGCGGCTTCCTGCCAGCCGTTGAGACGGGCCTCTTCGGCATTGGAGCCGGTGGTGTTGACCTCAACCCCATCGATCTCGATGTCGGACGTGCTGGCGACCGGGATGATCCCGCGCTCCCCTTCGATCTGGGCGATCAGCCGCGTCGGCCCGACCGCAACCAGCGCGACGGCCAGCGCCAGGCCAAGCCCACCCAGCAGGGTGGCGGCGGGGCCGGGGCGCCAATTGCGCGGCGAAAGAGTGAGCGGAGCGACAGCCATCGGGGAAAACCGGGGGCCTTTTGCCCAATCATCCGTGGAAATCCAAGCGGGAAAGCGCTAGGCGCGCACTCGATGTCTGAAAAGTCCTACAGCTATGAGCAGGCCGGCGTTTCGATCGCCGCCGGGAACGCGCTGGTCAAGGCGATCGGCCCGCTGGTCAAGGCCACCGCGCGGCCCGGCGCCGATGCCGAAATCGGCGGCTTCGGCGGGTTCTTCGATCCGCGCGCCGCAGGTTATACCGACCCGCTGCTGGTGGCCGCCAACGATGGCGTCGGCACCAAGGTCAAGCTGGCGATCGACCATGACCGGCATGACACGATCGGGCAGGACCTGGTCGCGATGTGCGTCAATGATCTGATCGTCCAGGGCGCCGAACCGCTGTTCTTCCTCGACTATTTCGCCACCGGCAAGCTGGAAACAGGCGTCGCCGAACGCGTCGTCGCCTCCATTGCCGAGGGTTGCAAGCTATCCGGCTGCGCGCTGATTGGCGGCGAGACCGCGGAAATGCCGGGCATGTATGCTGCCGGTGACTATGACCTGGCGGGCTTCTGCGTCGGCGCGGTCGAGCGCGGCGAGCAGCTGACCGGGGACAAGGTGGCCTCGGGCGACGTCCTGCTGGGCCTCGCCTCGTCCGGCGTCCATTCGAACGGCTATTCGCTGGTCCGCCGGCTGGCCGCCGACAAGGACTGGAAGCTAGACCGCCCCGCCCTGTTCGATCCCGACCGCCTGCTGATCGACCATCTGATCGAGCCGACCCGGATCTATGTGAAAAGTCTGCTGCCGCTGATCCGGCAGGGGCGGATCCATGCCCTGGCCCACATCACCGGCGGCGGCCTGCTGGAAAACGTGCCCCGGGTGCTGCCCGATGGGCTCCATGCCCGGATCGACGCCGGCGCCTGGGACCAGCCGCGGCTGATGGCCTTCCTTCAGGCCCAGGGCAATATCGAACCGGCCGAAATGGCCCGGACCTTCAACTGCGGGATCGGCATGGTCCTGGCGGTCAGCGCGGAGGAGGCCGCCGGAGTCCAGGCCGATCTCGAAGCGGCGGGCGAAGCGGTCCACGTGATCGGCGCGATCGAATCCGGCCCGCGCGGCTGCACCGTCCAGGGCAGCGCCGAGGTCTGGTCTGCGCGCGAGGCCTGGGAGGCAAGCCACCTTGCCTGAGCGCGCCAAGGTCGCCGTGCTGATATCCGGCAGCGGCACCAACATGGCGGCGCTGCTCTATGCCAGCCGGGCGGAAGACTGCCCCTATGAGATCGTGCTGGTCGGCTCCAACAACCCCGAAGCGGGCGGCCTCAAACTGGCCGAGGCCGAGGGCGTGCCGACCTTCTGCCTGCCGCACAAGGGCATGGCCCGGCTCGACCACGACATGGCGATGGACGCGGCGATCCGGGCCAGCGGCGCGCTATATGTCGCGCTGGCCGGTTACATGCGGATCCTCACGCCCGAGTTCGTCGGCGGCTGGGAAGGCCGGATGGCCAACGTGCACCCCAGCCTGCTGCCCAGGTACAAGGGCCTCCACACCCATGAGCGCGCGCTGGAGGCAGGCGACAGCCACGGCGGCTGCACCGTCCATCTGGTCACCGCCGAGCTCGACGACGGGCCGGTGCTGGGCCAGACCCCGGTGGCGATTCTGCCCGGCGACACGGCCGACAGCCTCGCCGCGCGGGTGCTGATTGCCGAACACCAGCTCTATTCGCGCTGCCTGGCCCAGCTGGTCAGTCGCGCCACTTCGCCCGAATGGCTGTCCGCCCAGGTGCGCCAGCGGGCCATGGCCCTGCCCGAAGCCGAGGAAACGCTCAGTCACGGCATGCCCTGCTTCGGCATCGTCAAGGGCAAGAAGTTTGCCTGGGTGAGCCTCGATCACCACGGCGACGGCAAGACCGCGCTGCTGGTCAAGATCAGCGGGGCGGACGAACAGGCCCAGCTGATCGAGAATGAGCCCGAGCGCTATTACCGCCCGGCCTATTTCGGCGATGGCTGGATCGCGATCCGGCTCGATCTTGGCGATACCGACTGGGATGCTGTGACCGACTGGCTGGCCCGCTCCTGGCGCAGCGTCGCGCCGAAAAAGCTGACCGCGCTGATGGACGCGGCGGACGGGTT
>CAZNII010000033.1:0-19275 GCA_964573075.1 uncultured Novosphingobium sp.
TCGGGCCGCATCGCGCGGACCTCGTCGAGGATGCGCAGATAGCTGTCCGCGGTGTGGCTGCGGTTCATCGCCTTGAGCACCCGGTCGTTGCCCGACTGGACCGGCAAGTGCAGGAACGGCATCAGTTCGGGTACATCGCGGTGCGCCTCGAGTAACCCTTGTGTCATGTCGTTGGGGTGGCTGGTGGTATAGCGGATCCGCGCCAAGCCCGGCATTGCCGCCAGCGTCTCGATCAGCTTTTCCAGCCCCCGGTTGCTGTCATCCCGCCAGGCATTGACGTTCTGGCCGAGCAGCGTGATCTCCCGCGCGCCGGCTTCGACCAGCCTCTCCGCTTCGGCAACCAGATCCTTGAACGGACGCGATATTTCCGCGCCGCGGGTATAGGGGACGACGCAATAGGTGCAGAACTTGTCGCAGCCTTCCTGGACGGTCAGGAAGGCGCTCGGGCCAACCTTGCGCCGCGCCGGCAGGGCATCGAACTTGGTCTCGGCCGGCATGTCGGTATCGACCGACCGCTTTCCTTCGACCGCATCGGCAATCATCGCCGGAAGCCTATGATAAGCTTGCGGTCCTACCACCATCCTGACCGCCGGGGCGCGGGCCATGATCTCCTCGCCCTCGGCCTGGGCGACACACCCGGCCACCGCGATCAGCGGCGCGGTGCCATCCTCGCGGCGCAGCCGGCCGATGTCGGAATAGACCTTTTCGGCGGCCTTTTCGCGGATGTGGCAGGTGTTCAGCACCACCAGATCGGCCTCCTCGCCTTCGGGCGCGGGGACAATGCCCTGTTCGGCCAGCAGTTCGGCCATGCGTTCGCCGTCATAGACGTTCATCTGGCAGCCGAAGCTCTTGACCCGGTAGGTCCTGGGGGGCGGGGTGGGGCGCATGGGGAGGGGCCTATAGCCGCCGCGGCGCGCTAATTCAAACCTCTCCCTTGGGCGCGACGTATCCGACCATCGGCAGGTCAAAGCGGAATGGCCGCAGCGGCTTGCCCAGGCAGGCCACCAGCCGTTCCTCGATCATCCCGCGCACCCTGGTCGCGATCGCCTTGCGCCCGCCGACTTCGCGGGGATCGAACGGATCGAGGAAGTGGACATCGACCGTGAAGGTGCCCTTGCGGGCGAACAGCCGCCGGGCATTGGCGATCCCGGTTTCCCGGTCCAGCCAGGCCTGCCATTCGGCGATCGCTCCGTAATCCAGCACCACCGGCTGCACCAGCATGCCAACCGGCGGAGGCTCCAGCACCGAGAGCATCGAGGTCTTGAACGGCAGCAGCGAATGGCCGTCGGTGACAGTGCCTTCGGGAAAGATCACCACCGACCAGGTATCGGCAACCGCTTCGCGCAGGTCGT
The DNA here is from genome assembly GCA_964573075.1 of uncultured Novosphingobium sp. Taxonomy (GTDB): domain Bacteria; phylum Pseudomonadota; class Alphaproteobacteria; order Sphingomonadales; family Sphingomonadaceae; genus Novosphingobium. The sequence goes on from CAZNII010000033.1 coordinate 1,353, forward strand.
TGATTTGTCCGGCCACGTTCAGTTTGGCCTCGCGCTTGACGAAGACCGTGCGGTTGAGCCGCGCCATCCAGCCGAGCATGAACATGTCGGCGATTTCGGCCCGGCTGACGAAGGCCGATCCGGTGATCCCGCCCAGCACCGGGATATCGAACCACGAAACGTGGTTGGGCATGAAGAACACGTCGCGCTTCAGCGGCACACCGTGGATCCGGATCCGCGCCCCGATCACCCAGGCCGCCCAGCGCAGGAAATACATCGGGAAGGGCGAACCGTACTTCACCAGGCGGAACAGGTAGTGCAGCGGCACCAGCACCAGCATGGCCAGGGCCAGCAGCGCCGAGCGCCCCCAGATCCGCAGTTCACCGCGCCAGCCAACCGGAAGCGGGGTCCCGGCGGCGGCAAACGGAATCGCTTCGTTCGAATCGAACGCGACGGTCGTCCTGGAGCTGTTCACCTGCAGGCCGCCAGTTCCCGCAACAGCGCCTCGCGCGCGGCGAGGGCGATGGTCTTGCGGTTTTCAAGCTGCGCCCCTGTCAGCACCGGCAGGAAGTGCACGGTCAGCCGGACCGGGCGGCCGCAGGCCAGGATCCGCAGGAAATTGTCGAGCCCGTGCTCTTCGCCGACCCAGGCGATCTGCGCGGCTTCGGGGCCATAGTCGAGCAGCACCGGCTGGACCGCGATACCGGCCGGGATCGGCTCGATCGCGGACAGCAGCGAGCTCTTGAAAGGCAGCAGGCCGGTGCCGTCGCTGGTGGTGCCTTCGGGAAAGACGGTCAGCGCGCCGGTATCGCTCAGCGCGGTGCGCACCGCCTCGACCTGGGCGGCGACCGAAGTGCGATCGTGGCGGGCGACGAACACCGTGTCGTTCATTTCGCACAGGGTCTTGAGCAGCGGCATCGAAGCGAGGCCATCGTGCCCGACGAAGGCAGTGCCGGTTGCCCCGGCCAGCGCCGGAATGTCGATCCAGCTGACGTGATTGGACAGCAGGAAAGCGCCGCGATGGACCTTCTCGCCGCGGTAGGACAGATCGACCCCGGCGATCCAGGTCACTCCGCCCAGGAACACCCGCGGCCAGGGGTTGTGCAGGCGCAGCAGGCGGTGGACGTAATAGAGCGGAACGCACAGCAGCAACAACGCCAGCATCGCCAGCACGCGGATCAGGATGCGCAGCCAGCCCAGCGCCGAGATGGTCCGCGGGCGGGTGAGGGCGAGCGCCATCAGCTCTCCCGGCCGAGCCGCACGCCGTAGAGTTCCATGCGGTGGTCAACCAGGCGAAAGCCCAGCTTCTCGGCGATCTGGCGCTGCAATGCCTCAAGCTCGGGATCGACGAATTCGATCACCCGGCCGGTTTCGACATCGATCAGGTGATCGTGATGCGCTTCGGGAGCGGCTTCATAGCGCGAGCGGCCATCGCCGAAATCGTGGCGATCGAGAATCCCGGCCTCTTCGAACAGACGCACAGTGCGATAGACCGTGGCGATCGAGATCTTGGGATCGATCGCCGAGGCGCGTTCGTGCAGCGCCTCAACGTCGGGGTGGTCCTTGGCCTCGGACAGGACCTTGGCGATCACCCGCCGCTGCTCGGTGATCCTGAGCCCCCGTTCGGCACAAAGGGCTTCGATATCTATCGGTTGGTGCACGAATATCCGTCCGGAAAAAGAAACGCCCGCCGATCATAGACCGGCGGGCGGAATCTTCAACCGCAACTGCGCGGTTAGCCGATCAGCTGGCCTTCTTGCGGCCACGCTTCTGGCCGGGCTTGCGGCCAAGGCCGATCTTCTTGGCCAGATCGCGGCGCTTTTCGGCATAGTTGGGGGCGACCATCGGATAGTCGGCGGGCAGGTTCCAGCGCGCGCGATACTGTTCCGGGGTAAGGTTGTAATGCGTCATCAGGTGACGCTTGAGCATCTTGAGCTTCTTGCCGTCTTCAAGGCAGACGATGTAATCGGGTTTCACGGAAGCGCGGACCGAAACCGCGGGTTCGGGGGTCTTTTCCTCGACCGCCGGGGCGTTGCCGAGACCCGCTAGGGCCGAATAGACGTTGCCGATCAGGCCGGCGACTTCGTCCACCGCGACGTTGTTGTTGCTGACGTGTGCGGCGACAATGTCGGATGTCAGGGTGATAAGCATTTCGTTCATGTCGGCATGGGTTGCATCCATGGCCTTGTCCTTCCGTGTTGTATTGATCCCGATCTGTTGATTCTGTTCGCCCGGCGATTTCTGTCGGACAAGGCAGGGCCTAGGGCAGTTTCCCAATTGTCACAAGATGTGAAGCTGGATTTTCTACAGTAGATCAAGAAACGCGAAATACCGGATCTATTGCCGACGTCGGAACTTATTCCATTTCGCGGCAGAACGTTACGGCATCCAGCCGTTCACCGCCTGGAGTGCGATAGTATTTCGGCCGCTCGCCAATCGGAACGAAGCCATGGGTCCGATAGAGCAGCTCGGCAGGATTGCCGCGCCGCATTTCCAGCAGCAGCCGCAAGGCCCCGCGTTCCCGCGCGCCTGCGGCCATCCGTTCCAGCAGGGCACTCGCCAGCCCCTTGCGGCGGTGGGCCGGATCGACCGCGAGCAGCAGCAGTTCCTCTTCCTCCACACCGTAACGCGACAGGAAAAAACCGGCTGCCGGTTCCTGCGGACCGGGTTCGGCGCCGTGTTCGCCGATCAGGCCGTAGAAGCAATTGCCCATCAGCAGCGCATCCTCGACCTGGCGGCGGGTCCAGGCCTCGCCATATTCGGGGGCAAAGGCGGCCTGCATCACCGCCATCAGCCGGTCGATGTCGTCGCCCGGGGCGATCATGCCGCCCCCGGCAGCCGCGCATCGGGCGCGCGGCCATAAAGCGGGGAGGTGTCCGCGCCGATCTCGTGAGCGGGCAGCAGCGAGAACGAACGCGCATCGGGCCACAGCGGCAGGGCCGTGCCGTGACCGCGCGCGGCGACCAGCGCCTCGGCCTGGCTGCCCGCGACCAGCTCTGCCCCGCCCCGCGCGACGGCCGCTGCCGGACTGAGCGAGGCCAGCGGGGCAAGCGCGCTTCCGTCCGCGCCATAATCGGCCACAAACCATTCGCCGTGCCCGCCAGTGGTGCAAACCGTTACCGCAGCGCCGGGATGCTCCGCGCGGGCCATCGCCGCGATGAGCGCGAGGGTGGGATAGCCGGCCAGCTCGGCCTCCCAGGCAAAGGCCAGCGCCCTTGCGGCGGCAAGGCCGACCCGCACCCCGGTGAAGCTGCCCGGACCCAGCGCCACCGCGATCCGCGCCGCACGGCCCTTGTCGGGTAGGGCGGCAATCATCGGCACCAGCTGTTCGGCATGTCCGCGTCCCAGTACGCGGCATTCCCCGGCGATCAGAACGTCGCCGTCGAGCAGGGCGACCGAGCAGGCTTCGGTCGCGCTATCGATCACCAGGATTTTCATGGTCGAGCGTTTAGACGCTCAGGCCATCCGATTGAAAGTATAGAAATCGGGCCGCGGACTGCGCTCGAAGATGCTGGCCGGATCGCCATAGCCCAAGGTCGAGACCATCACCGACTTCAGGTTGGGTTGATCGGCGAAGAAGGCGGAATCGACCGCCTCGTTCGAAAAGCCGGTAATCGGCCCGGTATCGAGCCCCAGCGCGCGGGCCGCCATGATGAAATAGGCAGCCTGAAGCGTGGTGTTGAGCATCGCAGACTTGGCCCGCAGCGCATCGTTGCCGACGAACCAGGCGCGGGCATCGGTATGCGGGAACAACCAGGGCAGGTTTTCGTGGAATTCAAGGTCCATCGCCACGATCACGCTGACCGGAGCCTTGAGGATCTTTTCGCCATTGGCCGGCATGGTGCAGGCCGCCAGCTTCTGCTTGGCCTCGTCGCTGGTGCACCACACCAGCCGCGCGGGCAGCTGGTTGGCGCTGGTCGGGCCCATCTTCATCAGGTCCCAGATCGCGTGAAGCTGCTCGGTCGTCACCGGCTTGTCGAGGTAGCCGTTATAGGTTCGCGCGGTGCGGAACAGCTGGTCGAGCGCCTCTGCAGAGAGCGGCTGGGTCATTGCGGTATTCCCCCCTGGTAGTTGGATTGCCCGCCCGCCTCAGGCGGCGCGGACTTCGTTGACTTCGGGGACGTAGTGCTTGAGCAGCGTCTCGATCCCGTTCTTGAGCGTGGCGGTGGAGCTGGGGCAGCCGGCGCAGGCACCCTGCATGGTCAGGTAGACCACCCCTTCGCGGAAGCCGCGATAGATGATGTCGCCGCCGTCATTGGCCACCGCCGGGCGCACCCGGGTTTCGATCAGCTCGCGGATCTGGGCGACGATATCGGCGTCTGCGGGATCGTCGCCAAAGTCCTCGTCCTCGCCGGGGACCGCGATGCCGCTGGCCGACGGAGCATGGAACAGCGGAGCCTGGGTCACGAAGTGGTCGAGCAGGATCGCCACCACCTGCGGCTTCAGCCCGGCCCATTCGACCCCCGGCGCGGCAGTGACCGAAACGAAATCGCGGCCGAAGAACACCCCGGTCACATCGCCCAGATCGAATAGCGCAGAGGCCAGCGGACTGGCCGCCGCCTCTTCCTCGTCACGAAAGTCGCGGGTGCCGGCGGGCATGATCTCCTGCCCGGGCAGGAACTTCAGCGTGGCAGGATTGGGCGTGGTTTCGGTTTCGATGAACATGATCGATGGCATGTAGGAGCGGGGACGGGGCGGGGCAAGGGTTGAAGCAGTTCGGTCTGTCGATCAGGCCAGAGCGCGGGCCGGCATTTGTCGCGGTTATTCACTGGCCCTTCACAAATGCGCCGCTTATAGTCCGGCCTCTATGCTCAAGACCTTCCGCGCCGTTCGCGCCATCGCCCTGATCCTTCCCGCCTTGGCAATGATCGCCACGCCCGCGCTGGAGGCGGCGACGGCGAAGGGCAAGCGGGCGGTTCCGGCCCGGTCGGCGCCGGCCAAGCGGGCGACACCCGCACCGGCGGTCAAGTGCGATCCCAACGCGCCGTGGCTCTATCGTTGCAGCGATATTCCGATCGACAAGGAATGGATCTTTGGCGAGCTGCCCAACGGGGTCCGCTATGTGGTGCGCAAGAACGGGGTGCCGCCGGGGCAGGTCTCTATCCGGGTGCGGATGGACGTCGGCTCGATGTACGAGCGTGATAGCGAGCGCGGCTTCTCGCACCTGCTTGAGCATCTGGTGTTCCGCCAGTCGAAGTACCTCGGCGATGGCGAGGCGATCCCGACCTGGCAGAAGATGGGCGCGACTTTCGGCAGCGATACCAATGCCGAAACCAGCCCGATCGCAACCACCTTCAAGCTCGACCTGCCCAACTCGACCGAGGCTTCAGTCGATGAGAGCATGAAGCTGATTTCGGGCATGATGATCGCCCCGACGCTGAGCGAAAAGAATGTGCGCACCGACGTGCCGATCGTGCTGGCGGAAATGCGCGAGCGCGGCGGCACGGCCAGCCGCGTGTTCGACCAGACCCAGGAAACGCTGTTTGCCGGGCAGAAGCTGGCCAGCCGGGCCGTAATCGGCACCGAAGCGACGCTCAACGCCGCGAACGAGGCCAATGTCCGCGCCTTCCATCAGCGCTGGTACCGGCCCGAAAACGCGGTGGTGATCGTGGTTGGCGACATTCCGACCGCGGCGATGGAAGCCTCGATCAAGAAGTGGTTCGGCGATTGGCAGGGCGTCGGCCCGCGCGCTCCGGAGCCGCCGTTCGGCGATCCGCTCGCGCCCAAGGGCGCCAAGGGCGTGGCCCCGGTCGGCCAGACCAAGGTGATCGTCGAGCCCGACATGCCGCGCTCGATCACCTATGCGATCATGCGGCCATGGCGCCCGGTCCGCGATACGGTGGTCTATAACCAGGGGATCATGGTCGATAGCCTGGCCCAGGCGATCATCAACCGCCGGCTCGAAGCCAAGGCACGGGCCGGAGGCTCGTTCCTGGTTGCCCAGGTCAGCAAGGACAAGGTGGTCCGCTCGGCCGATGCGACTTATGTGATGATCACCCCGCTGGGAGCGGACTGGAAGGCGGCGCTGGGCGATACCCGCGCGGTAATCGCCGATGCCATGGCCAAGCCGCCGACCCAGGAGGAAATCGACCGCGAGGTGAAGGAATTCGCCGTCGCCTTTGACAGTTCGGTCGAGCAGCGGCGTCTGTTGCCGGGGGCCAAGCTGGCCGACGACATGGTCACCGCGCTCGACATCCGCGAGACGATTGCCTCGCCCGAAGTGGTGCAGGACATCTTCCGCCGCTCGATCCCGCTGTTCACGCCGGCCAACGTGCTGGCCCACACCCGGCAGATGTTCCAGGGCACGGTGACCCGCGCGGTCTATGTCACCCCCCAGGCGGGCGAGGCGACTGCCGCCGGGATCAAGACCGCGCTGGCAACGCCCGTCGCTGCCAACAGCGGCTCGCGGCTGGCGGCAACCAGCATCAAGTTCTCCGATCTGCCGCCGATCGGCGCACCGACGGAACCGCTGGCCGAACGCGCGACCGGGCTGCTCGACATCAAGCAGTACGACTATGCCAACGGGGTCAAGGTCCAGCTCTGGCCGACCGAGGACGAACCCGGCCGGGTCACGCTCAAGGTGCGGTTCGGGGGTGGCTGGCGGGCCTTTACCGCCAAGACCGCGCCTTATGCGACGCTGGGCGACATGGCGCTGGTCGATGTCGGGGTCGGCAAGCTCGATCGCGAGGCGATGGACCGGGTGATGACCGGCCGCAAGATCGGCTTCGATTTCTCGATCGAGGATGCGAATTTCCTGTTCAAGGCCGATACCCGTGCCGCCGATCTGGAAGATCAGCTTTATCTGTTCGCCGCCAAGTTCGCGACGCCACGCTGGGATGCCAACCCGGTGCTGCGCGCCCAGGCTGCGGCCAAGATCAATTACGAAAGCTATGCCTCAAGTCCGCAGGGCGTGCTCGAACGTGACCTGCGATTCCTCGAACGCGGTCGCGATCCGGTGTTCCGCACCCCGACCCCGGCGGAGATTTCCGCCACCACGGTCGAAGGCTTCCGCGAAGTGTGGGAACCGATCCTGCGCCAGGGACCGATCGAGATTCAGCTTTATGGCGATTTCGACAAGGCCAAGGCGCTGGCCGCGCTGAACCGCACCTTCGGCGCACTGCCTCTGCGTGGCGACCTGCCGGAAGGAACCGCCGGGCTTGAGGCGAGGACGCTGCCGCCCTCGGCCCAGCCGGTGCTGCTCTACCACCGCGGCGATGCCAACCAGGCCGCGGCGCTGATCGGCTGGCCGACCGGCGGGGGGATGGCCGGGATCCGCGAAAGCCGCCAGCTGGAGATCCTGACCCAGGTGTTCCAGAACCGGCTGATGGACAAGCTGCGCGAAAAGCTGGGCGAGGCCTATTCGCCCCAGGTGATCAATTCCTGGCCGACCGAGCTTGACGGTGGCGGGAACATCTTTGCGCTGGCCAACCTCCAGCCCAAGACCGTGCCGGTGTTCTTCACGTTGAGCGAGGAAATCGCCTCCGACCTGGTCAACAACCCGATCGGGGCCGACGAACTGGCCCGCGCGACCGAACCGCTCAAGCAGCAGCTGACCCGCGCCACCTCTTCGAGCAATTTCTTCATGATCCTGATCGAGGGCGCGACCAGCGATCCGGCGCGTTACCGCACGGTTCGCAATGTCCTGTCCGACTATACCGAGACCACACCCGAAGCGATGCAGGCGCTGGCCCGCAAGTACTTCGCCCCGGGCAAGTCGTGGCGGGTGGCGGTGATCCCGCAGGGGCAGAGCCTGGCCACCCTGCCGGTCCCGGCCGGAATTGCCGCCCCGGCCACCAGACGTTGAATGGTTCCGGGGTTTCCGGGCGCGCAATAAAATTGCGCGGCGAGCCCCGGCAACTTTCCTGTTTTGCAATTGCGGCAAAGGGGCTATGGGCCGCCCCTTGTCCCCAGCACTGCACATTGCGCAGCGCGTCTGATCCGGAGCATGAAAAGTGGCGAGTAACTGGACCCCCGAAAGCTGGAAGGCCAAGGAAGCGCGGCACCTGCCGTCCTATCCCGATGCCGCGGCGCTGGACAAGGTCACGGACACGCTGACCACCTTTCCTCCGCTGGTCTTCGCCGGCGAGGCCCGCGCGCTGAAGGCCGATCTGGCCGAGGTCGCGGCGGGCAAGGGGTTCCTGCTCCAGGGCGGGGACTGTGCCGAAAGCTTCGCCGAGTTCCATCCCAACAACATCCGCGACACCTTCCGCGTGCTGCTGCAGATGGCTGTGGTGCTGACCTTTGCCAGCAAGCAGCCGGTGGTTAAGGTCGGGCGGATGGCCGGCCAGTTCGCCAAGCCGCGCAGCTCGCCGGTCGAGGTTCAGGACGGGGTCGAGCTGCCGAGCTACCTAGGCGACAATATCAACGGGATCGATTTCACTTCCGAAAGCCGGATCCCCGATCCGCAGCGGCTGATGCAGGCCTATTCGCAAAGCGCGGCGACGCTCAACCTGCTGCGGGCTTTCTCGACCGGGGGCTATGCCAACCTGCGCCAGGTCCACCAGTGGACGCTCGATTTCATGGGCCGCAGCCCCTGGGCCGCGCGCTTTGCCGAAATCTCGACCCGGATCGGCGAGGCGCTGGACTTCATGGAAGCCTGCGGGATCGATCCGCAGACCGTCCCGCAGATGCAGGGCACGACCTTCTACACCAGCCATGAGGCGCTGCACCTGCCCTATGAGCAGGCCATGACCCGGCGCGATTCGCTGACCGGGGACTGGTACGATACCAGCGCCCACATGCTGTGGATCGGCGATCGGACCCGGTTCGAGGGGTCGGCCCACGTCGAGTTCCTGCGCGGGGTCGGCAATCCGATCGGGTTCAAGTGCGGGCCTTCGCTGGCCCCCGACGAACTGCTGCGCCAGCTCGATCAGCTCAACCCGGGCCGCGAGGCCGGGCGGATCACCCTGATCAGCCGGTTCGGCGATGACAAGGTCGAAGCCGGGCTTGCCCCGCTGGTCCGCGCGGTCAAGCGCGAGGGCCACCCGGTGGTGTGGAGCTGCGATCCGATGCACGGCAACGTGATCAAGGCCGAAAGCGGTTTCAAGACCCGGCCGTTCGACCGGATCCTGAACGAAGTGCGCGGGTTCTTCGCGGTCCACCGGGCCGAGGGCACCCATGCCGGCGGGATCCATATCGAGATGACCGGGCAGGACGTGACCGAATGCGTCGGCGGGGCGATCGCTATTTCCGATGCCGCGCTGGCCGATCGCTATCACACCCACTGCGACCCGCGGCTCAATGCGGCGCAATCGATCGAACTGGCGTTCCTGCTGGCCGACATGCTCAACCAGGAAGCGGTCGATCGCGCCCAGCGCGCGGCGTGATCACCCGCCAGCTGCTCGGCACCGCGCAGGTCCCCGGGGGCGAGGAGCTCAAGCTCTTTGCCCACGGCCGCGATTTCATGATCGTGATGGGCCACAACGAGCTGATGAGCACGCGGATGCGCGGCTCGGAGGAAAAGCTCGCGACCCTGACGCTGGAGCGGCTGAAAGGCCGGGCCAACCCGCATCTGCTGATCGGCGGCTATGGCATGGGCTTCACCCTGCGCGCGGCGCTGGCGGGCATGGGGCCGCGCGGGCATTGCACCGTGGCGGAGCTGATGCCCGAGATCATCGCATGGGCGCGCGGGCCGATGGCCGAGGTCGCGGCCGGCTGCCTTGACGATCCGCGCGTCACGCTGCGGATGGGCGATGTCGCCGAAACCATGCTGCTCGCCCCCGATCCGTTCGATGCGATCCTGCTCGATGTCGATAACGGTCCGGACGGGGTGGTGCGCGAAGAGAACAACCGGCTCTATTCAAAGTCCGGCCTGCACAACGCGCGCAAGGCGCTGGCTCCGGGCGGGATCCTGGCGGTGTGGTCGGCCTTTCCCGATCCGAAGTTTACCCGCCGGCTTTCGGAGGTCGGCTTCGACGTCGAAGAGGTCGAGGTCCGCGCGCGCTACGACGCCAACGGCAAGGGCAAGGGCCCCCGCCACGTAATCTGGTTCGCGCGGGTCTAGGCCCGGTTCCGCACCATCAGTGCCGAGACCTCGCGTACCAGCTTTGCCGCAAGGATCGCGGTGCGCTCGTGCTGGTCGAAGCGCGGGTTGAGCTCGACAATGTCGGCCCCGACCACCGGTGCGGTCTGGCGGCGCAGCACGGCCAGCACTTCGCGCAGGGTCAGCCCGCCGGGTTCGGGGTGCGAAACGCCGGGGGCCTCGGCCGGATCGATCCCGTCAAGGTCGATGCTGATGTAAAGCGGACCTTCGAGCACCGGCACTTTGTCCGGCGCAAAGTCGGCCATCGGCACGATTTCGACGCCGAACCGCTCAGCCTGCGCGCGGCAATGGGCGTTGAGCGTGCGGATCCCGACCTGAACCAGCCGTTTCGCCAGCCCGGCCTCCATGATCCGCGCGAACGGCGAGGCGTGGCTGCGCGGATTTCCCGCGAAGTCGTCGTAAAGGTCGGGGTGGGCATCGAAGTGCAGAATCGTCAGCGGCCCGTGCGCCGCATGGACCCCGCGCACCACCGGGTGGGACATCGCATGATCCCCGCCCAGTGCCAGCGGCACCGCGCCGGAGCGGATTGTGCTTTCGACATTCGCCGCGATCAGTGCGTCGTCGGTGTCGCTCTCGGTCAGCGGCATGTCGCCGCGGTCGGTCAGGTCGAAGTCGATCCCGATTTCCTGGCCGTCCTCGCAGGCCAGGTTGCCGCGATCGGACCACAGCGCTTCGCGGATCGCCGCAGGGGCCTGGGCCGGGCCGCGCGCGAACGACGAGTTGACGTCGCTCGGCAGGCCGATCAGCTCGATCCGGGGCAGGGCCATCAGGGCAGCAGCAGGGTCGATCCGGTGGTCAGCCGCGCTTCGAGATCGCGGTGGGCCTGGGCGGCGTCGGTCAGGGCATAGGTCTGGCCGATGGTGATCGAAAGCCGGCCCGAACCCACCATTTCCCAGAGTTTCGCCGCGCCGGCCAGCGCCTCGGCCGGGTCCCTGTAATAGTCATAGACCCCCGGCCGGGTGACGAACAGCGATCCGCGCACGGCCAGATCGCGCAAGGCCACCCCGGTCACCGGGCCGCTGGCGTTGCCGAACGAGACAATCGTTCCGCGCGGCGCCATCGAATCGAGCGAGCTCTGCCAACTGGCCGCGCCGACCCCGTCGTAGGAAACCGCCACGCCCTTGCCGCCGGTCGCCTCGCGGACCTTGGCGACGAGTTCGGGATCGCCCGACAGCAGGACCAGTTCGGCCCCGGCGCCCTCGGCCAGCGCGACCTTGGCAGCGCTACCCACGGTGCCGATCACGCGCACACCGCGGGCCTTCAACCACTGCACCAGCAGCAGACCGACGCCACCCGCCGCGGCGGGGACCAGCGCCCAGCCGCCCGGCGCGACCGGAGCGACGCGTTCGGCCAAAGCCTCGACCGTTGCGCCCTTCAGGAACACAGCGGCGGCGGTGCGGCTGTCAACGCCATCGGGCAGGGGGAACAGCTCTGCCGCCTTGGCGATCCGGGCGGTGGCGTAGGCCCCGGGGGTGCCGCCAAAGCTGGCCGCGCGCTGGCCGGGGGCAAGGTGGCTGACCCCTTCGCCCACGGCCTCGACCACGCCGGCCGCTTCGAACCCCAGCCCGCCGGGCAGGCGCATCGGATAGAGCCCGGTGCGCAGGTAGGTGTCGATGAAGTTGAGGCCGACCGCCTCGTGCCGGATCAGCACTTCGCCCGGGCCGGGGACGGGCAGGTCCACCTCGCGCCACTGGATCACCTCGGGTCCGCCGGTCTGCTCGATAAAGGCCTGGGTCGCGCGCATCTGTTTCTCTCCTGTTGTCTGCAGAATAGGCGACCCCGCGCGCTTCTCAAGCGCAACAAAGCTGCTAGCCTGCGCAGAAATCGTTTTCAGTGAGGATTCCCATGCGCTCCATCCTGCTCGCCGGCCTGGTCCTGGCCGCCACGCCCTTGTTGGCCCAGGCGCCGATCGACCCGATGGCCAACGAAAAGGTCGAAAGCTATGACTGGGTGCGCCCGCAGGCCGACTACATCCGCCGCGAGGTAATGGTGCCGATGCGCGACGGGACCAAGCTCTATACCGTGATCGTGATGCGCAAGGGCACCCGCGGCGGGCCGATCCTGCTCAGCCGCACCCCCTATGACGCCAATGGATCGACCAGCCGCAACCGCAGCCAGAAGATCGAGGAAATCCTTCCGGTGATGGACGCGCCGTTCGTCAACGATGGCTATATCCGGGTCTATCAGGACGTGCGGGGGCTGGGTAAAAGCGAAGGCGAATACGTGATGGTCCGCCCGGCGCGCGGGCCGCTCAACAAGACCGGGATCGACCATTCGACCGACGCCTTCGACACGATCGACTGGCTGGTGAAGAACGTGCCCGAAAGCAACGGCAAGGTCGCGGTAATCGGCTCAAGCTATCTGGGCTTCACCACGCTGATGGCGCTGATCGACCCGCACCCGGCGCTGAAGGCGGCGGTGCCGCAATCGCCGATGGTTGATGGCTGGATTGGCGATGACTGGTTCCACAACGGCGCCTTCCGCACTTTCGGGTTCGACTATGACCTGGGCCAGACGGTCAAGGAAGGCGGCGGCAATGTGCCGGTCGGCACGGGCGATCCCTATGATGTCTATCTCGAGGGCGGCTCGGCCGGGGACTATGCGCGCAAGTGGGGGATCGATCAGCTGCCGGTGGTGCGCAAGATCCTGGCCCATCCGGCCTATGACCAGTACTGGCAGGAACAGGCGGTGGACAAGCTGCTGGCCAAACGCAAGCTGACCGTGCCGACCCTGGTGATGCTGGGCCAGTGGGACCAGGAAGACAGCTATGGCGGGCCGGCGGTGTTCAAGGCGGTCAAGGCCGCCCAGCCCGATGCGCCGATCACCCTGGGGATCGGGCCGTGGCGCCATTCGGGAGCGAACTACGAGGGCTCCAGCCTCGGTCCGCTCAAGTTCGAAGGCGATACCGCGCTGCAGTTCCGGCTGAACTGGATCAAGCCGTTCATCGATTGCCGGGTAAAGACCAACCCCGCGCCGTGCAAGCCGATGCCGGCGGCGGTGACCTATGCCACCGGGGCCAACCGCTGGGAAACCGACGCGAAATGGCCGGCCGGGACCGAGCAGCCGCTTTACCTCGCGGGGCAGGGGGCGCTGTCCTTCGCCAAACCGGAGGGCGAGGGCGCGGACGACTATGTGTCAGACCCGGCCAAGCCGGTTCCCTTCGTGCCGCGCCCGATCAAGATGGATGGCGATCCGTGGAAGACCTGGCTGGTCCAGGACCAGCGCTTTGTCGATGGGCGCCACGACGTACTGACCTATTCCACCGCAGTGCTGGACCGCCCGGTCCACATCAAGGGCGCGCCGCGGGTCGATCTGCGCGCGGCGACCACCGGGGCGGACAGCGACTGGGTGGTCAAGCTGATCGATGTCTATCCGGCCGAACTTTCAGCCAATCCGGGCATGGCCGGATACCAGCTGGGGATCGGGATCGAGATCTTCCGGGGCCGCTATGTCCATGGCTTTTCAAGCCCCGCCCCGCTCGAACCGGGCAAGACATATGCTTTCGGCTGGTCGCTGCCCAATGTGAACCACGTGGTCCTGCCCGGGCACCGGATCATGGTCCAGGTCCAGTCGAGCCTGTTCCCGCTCTATGATCGCAACCCGCAGACCTGGGTGCCCTCGATCTTCGATGCCCCGCCAGGTGCCTACAAGAAGGCCACCCAGACGGTGCGCTGGGGCGGCGCCAATCCCAGTGCGGTCTACCTGCCGGTGGTCAAGGACTAGCTCACTTCGCCCGCGCAACCGTCAGCAGCATCCGCTGGCGCAGTTCGAGCACGTCTTCGGGCTCGAACCGCGAAAGGTCGGCCAGCCCGGCGATCTCGTCGGCGCCATAGCAGTTGGCAAGGTCGATCTCTTCCTGGCGCACCCGCTCGCCGGTGTGCAGCGAAAAGAAGGTTCGCACCCGCGGGCGGGCGAAATCGCTGGGGTGCTGGTCGATCACCATCGCCAGCCGGCCGCTGCGCAGCTCGACGAAAGTGCCGATAGGGAAAGTGCCGATGCAGCGGACAAAGGCAGCGAAGACCACCGGATCGTACTTTTCCGGGGTCTGGGCCATCTGCTGCACCACTGCGCCGGGATCGACCGGCTGGGCATCGCCGCCCGCATCGGCCAGCTGGTCATAGGCATCGCAGACCGCCGCCATCCGGCTGAGCAGCGGAATATCGCCGCCGATCAGGCCGTGGGGATAGCCCGATCCGTCGTTGCGTTCGTGGTGTTGCAGGGCAACCAGCGCGATCGGTTCGGGCAGACCGCTGGCGACCAGGAAATCGTGCCCCAGCCGGGTGTGCTCCATGCGGATCTCGAGCGGCAGCCGGCGATAGTCGCCGCCGCTCTGCGCCATGTCGACCGGCAGGTGGTTGACCCCGACATCGAACAGCAGCCCGGCCAGGCCCGCCTCGCGGATTTCGGACGGGCTCATCTTGAGTTGCCGCGCCAGCGAGATCATCAGCGCCGAACAGGCGAGCGCATGGCGATAGATGAATTCGTTGTCGCGCTTGCACCGCATCAGCCCGTTGAAGGCGTGGGGATTGCGCTGGATCGAGGCGAAGATGTCCTCGATCACCGGCTCGACCGTTTCGGCCTTGATCGACTTGCCCAGCCGCGCCTCGAGGAACACCTTGTTGACCACCTTGCGCCCGCGTTCGGCGGCCTTGGCGGCGTGGCCGAATTCGCGTGCGGTGGAAAGCGGCGCGGTCGATCGCGGATCGAAGGCGGCGGGCACGGTCGGCGCGACAAAGCGGCGGCGCGGCTGGGCGCCGGTTGCAGCCGGCGCGGGGCGGGCGGCGGCCAGCGGCGGCGGGCTGACATCGCGGCCCTTGGCAATATCGATCACCACCGAGTCGATTTCCGCATCGCGCAGGTCGGCAAGGGTGTCGGGATCCTCGATCACGAACTTGGTCTTCCAGAACGGATGCTTCAGCCAGGCCCCTTCCAGCTTGTGGATGAACATCCCCAGTTCAGCCTGCGAAGGATTGATTCGCTTGAGCATTTTCGTCTGCGTCCCCTGTCCGGATTAATCACTTCGCGCTTAGCCGGGCGGTGCTGCGATGTGGTTCGCGGCGGACTAGGGGAAATTGCGGAATGGTTGCGCAATAGCGGTTGAATTTGGCCCGCGGCAGGCCCAACTGGACACAGTCATGACCAACCCGCCGATCGACCGCCGCACCCTGATCCGTTCCGCCGCGCTGGGTAGCGGCGCGCTGGCCCTTGGATCGGCCCTGCCGGCCTGGGCGCGCAGCGGCACGCACGGGCTCGGCGCGCCGCTGGCCACCCTCTCGGGCGAGGAAATCCACCTTTCGATCGGCCACACCATGGTCGCGGCCGGTGGCCGCCAGGGGCACGGGGTGGGAGTCAACGGCATGGCGCCGGGTCCGGTGCTGCGGCTGAAGGAGGGGCAGAACCTGCGGCTGATGGTCCACAACACCCTGGCCGAGGAAAGCTCGATCCATTGGCACGGCATTCTGGTGCCGTTCCAGATGGATGGCGTCCCCGGGATCAGCTTTCCGGGAATCGCGCCGGGCGGCAGCTACACCTACGAATTCGCGGTGAAGCAATCGGGCACCTATTGGTACCACAGCCATTCCGGCATGCAGGAGGCGATGGGCCTCTATGGCGCGATAGTGGTCGATCCGGTCGGGCCCGATCCGGTTGGCTATGACCGCGAACATGTGCTGATCCTGGCCGACTGGAGCTTTACCCACCCGCACCGCCTGCTGCGCAAGCTCAAGCAGCAGCCGGGCTATTTCAACCGCCAGCGCCAGACCGTGGCCGGGCTGGCTGCGGGCAAGGACCAGAACGCCGCCGAACGCCGGCAATGGGCGGCGATGCTGATGGACCCGACCGACATTTCCGATGTTACCGGGGCGGCCTATCACTACCTGATCAACGGGCATGACAGCGCGGCCAACTGGACCGCGCTGTTCACCCCCGGCGAACGGGTGCGGCTGCGGATCATCAATGCCGCGGCGATGACCAATTTCAATTTCCGAATTCCCGGCCTGGCAATGACCGTGGTTGCCGCCGACGGCCAGAACGTCGCCCCGGTCGAGACCGACGAGTTCCAGATCGCGATTGCCGAAACCTATGACGTGATCGTCCGGCCAAGCGGTGAGGGGCCTTTCGCGATCGTCGCCGAGGCGCTCGACCGTTCGGGCCAGGTCCGGGCCACCCTCGCGCCGCAGACCGGCCTGGCCGCCCCGATTCCGGCGCTGCGCGAACGGCCGCTGCTGACCATGAAGGACATGGGCATGGGGGCGATGGACCACGGCGGGATGGACATGCCCGGGATGGATCACGGCCAGATGAAGATGCGCGATCCCTCGGTTGCGCCGCAGGTCAAGCTGGGGCCGGGGGTGGCCTCGCTGGCGCCGATGCCGGTCGATCGCACCGGCGAACGGCCGACCGGGCTCGAGCAGGTCGAGCACCGGGTGCTGACTTATCGCGACCTGCGCGCCCTGGATCCGAACCCGGACCATCGCCCGCCCACTCGCCAGATCGACCTGCACCTGACCGCCAACATGGAACGCTACATGTGGTCGTTCGATGGCGAGCAGTTCAGCGAACGGAGCCAGCCGATCGCGCTGCGGCACATGGAGCGGGTGCGCTTCAACCTGATCAACGACACGATGATGCCGCACCCGATCCACCTGCACGGGTTCTTCTTCGAACTGGTCACCGGCCACGGCGGGCACAGCCCGCGCAAGCATACCGTCAACGTTTTGCCGGGCGGCAAGGTCTCGTTCGATGTCACCGCCGATGCCGTGGGCGACTGGGCGTTCCATTGCCACATGATGCTGCACATGATGACCGGCATGTTCCGGATCGTCACTGTCCGCCACGAGGCCGGGATGGATCATTCGGGCCATGGCGATCACATGGAGCACGGATCGTGAGGGCGCTGCTGCTATCGGCCGCCGCGGTGCTGGCCGCGCCGGGGCTGGCCCAGGCGCAGGACAGTGGCCACGGCGATCATTCCGCCCACGCCGGGCACACCGCTGCAATGCCCGAGCCCGATCCGGCCCAGGTCGAGGCCGATCCCCACGCCGGCCATGCCATGCCGGAGGAAGCGACTCCGCCCGATCCGCACGCCGGCCACACCATGCCGGCAGACCCCCACGCCGGGCACGTCATGCCGCAGGCCGGGGCGCCGGTCGGCAATGCTCCGCCGCCGCCGGTCCCCACCGATCATGCCGCCGATGCCCTGTTCGATCCGGCCACCATGGCCCGCGCGCGCAAGGCGATGGGGCGCGAGATGCGCTTTACCGGCTCGATGGTGCTGGTCGACCGCCTCGAATACCAGGGCGGCGATCACTATCGCTGGGGAGTGGAAGCCTGGGCCGGGGGCGATATCGACCGCGTCCAGCTCAAGAGCGAGGGCGAGGGCAAGTTCGGCGACAAGGCCGAGCAGGCCGAGGTCCAGCTGCTGTGGTCGCGCGCGGTCTCGCCGTTCTGGAATGTGCAACTGGGCCTGCGCCACGATTTCGAGCCGCGCCCCTCGCGCAGCTATGCGGTGTTCGGGATCGAAGGGCTGGCGCCTTACTGGCTGCACGTCTCGGGGCAGCTGTTCCTGTCCGACAAGGGCGATCTGCGCGCCCGGGTCGAGGCCAGCCACGACATGCGGATCACCCAGCGGCTGATCCTGCAACCGCGGCTCGAGGCGGACCTTGCCGCGCAGGACATGCCGGCGATCGGGGTCGGCGCGGGGCTCAGCCAGTTCGAGCTGGGGGCGCGGCTGCGTTACGAGATCCAGCCCGAATTCGCCCCCTATCTTGGCGTCGAATGGAGCCGCAAGACCGGCAAAACCGCCCGCCTGTCGCGCCTCGCGGGCGAAGACCCGGGCGCGGTGCGCTTCGTTGCCGGGATCAGGTTCTGGTTCTGAGAGGTCCTGGCTGGGGCGGAAGGATT
>CAZNII010000033.1:19375-24482 GCA_964573075.1 uncultured Novosphingobium sp.
TCGTTGCCGGGATCAGGTTCTGGTTCTGAGAGGTCCTGGCTGGGGCGGAAGGATTGACCGCGCTTCGCGCGTTCCCTCCGCTACGCTCCGGTTCGAACCTGAGTTTTTGTCTGTGCGAAGGTTCGGGAGAGGTCCGGTCCTGGCTGGGGCGGAAGGATTCGAACCTTCGCATGGCGGTACCAAAAACCGCTGCCTTACCGCTTGGCTACGCCCCAGCAGGAGCGCGGCCTATAGAAAGGCCGCGCGGACTTGGGAAGGGGGCAATTCTCAGCCCGCCGCAGCCTCCAGCGCGTCGAAATCGGCGGCCGAATGGCGTTCGATCAGCCCGGTCGGCAGGTTGACCTTCTGCCCGCGCTTGACCGCCGGTCGCTCGCCGATCTCACCCACCCAGCGGCCGACATGCTCGTACTCGTCAAGCGACAGGAACGTGGCCGCGTCGTTGTAGGCCAGCCCGCGATAGAGCAGGCCGAACCAGGCATGGACCGCCATGTCGGCGATCGTGTAATCGTCGCCAGCGAGGAACCGGCTTTCGCCGAGGCGGTTGTTGGCGACATCGAACAGCCGCTTGGTTTCCATCGAATAGCGGTCGATCGCGTATTCGATCTTGAACGGCGCGTAGGCATAGAAATGGCCGAACCCGCCGCCGATGAACGGCGCGCTGCCCATCTGCCACATCAGCCACGAAAGGCATTCGGCCCGGCCCCTGGCGTCGGTGGGGATGAAGGCGCCGAATTTCTCGGCCAGGTGCAGCATGATCGCGCCGCTTTCGAACACCCGGAACGGTTCCGGCCCGGACCGGTCGAGCAGCGCCGGGATCTTCGAATTGGGATTGAGCGCGACAAAGCCCGAACCGAACTGGTCGCCTTCGCGGATGTTGATCAGCCAGGCATCGTACTCGGCCCCGCTGTACCCGGCGGCGAGCAGCTCCTCGAACAGGATCGTCACCTTCTGCCCGTTGGGCGTGCCCAGCGAATAGAGCTGGAAGGGATGCTCGCCCACGGGGAGTTCCTTGTCTTTCTGCGCCCCGGCGGTCGGTCGGTTGATCGCGGCGAACTGGCCGCCGTTTTCCTTGTTCCAGGTCCAGACCTTGGGGGGTGTGTATGCGGTGTCGGACATGGCGGCTCTCCCGGCTGCGATTGCGTTTCTCACCGCAACTTAGGCAGAGCCATCCGCATTGCAAGGCGGTTGCAGTAAACGGCAAAGCGGCTAGGCAAGGGCGGATGCGAAACCTCAAACTGCTCGCCGCCGCGGCCGCAGCGCTGCTTGCCGCCAGCCCCGCCGCCACCCAGACCGCCGCCCCGGGGATCGAACCGGCGCGGCTGGCCGAAACCGTTCGGACCCTGACCGACGACTGGTTCCAGGGCCGCGCCCCCGGCACGCTGGGGGAACAGCGCACGGTCGCCTACCTGATCGGGCGGTTCCAGGCTTTGGGGCTTGAGCCGGGCGGGCCGGACGGCAAATGGGTGCAGCAGGTGCCGCTGCTCCACACCCGGCTCGGCGCACCGCAGCAGCTGGAACTGGCGACGCCCAAGGGGCCGCTGTCGCTGGCGAGCGGGACCGATGTCTACCTTTCGACCCTGCAGGGCGGGGATGTCGCCCGGGTGGCCGCTGCGCCGCTGGTCTTCGTCGGCTACGGGGTCAACGCGCCCGAGCGCCAGTGGGACGATTTCAAGGGCCAGGACCTCAAGGGCAAGGTCGCGGTGTTTCTGATCAACGATCCCGATTTCGAGGCCGGCGCGAAAGAGCCGGTGGCCGGCAAGTTCGGCGGCAAGGCGATGACCTATTACGGCCGCTGGACCTACAAGTTCGAGGAAGCCGCCCGGCGCGGGGCCGTCGCCGCGCTGATCGTCCACGATGCCGCCGGGGTCGGCTATGGCTGGAACGTGATCGTCAGCCCGGGGGGCGAGAATTATGGCCTGATCCGCAAGGACGGCAGCCAGACCAGCCTGGCGCTGCAGGGCTGGCTCAGCCACGAGATCAGTGACCGGCTGTTCGCCATGGCCGGGCAGGACCTGGGCAAGCTGCGCCTGGCCGCGCGCAGTGCGAAGTTCCGCCCGGTGCCGCTGGCCGGGGTGACCCTGTCCGCCGCGATCCCCTCCACCCACGAAGTGATCGTCAGTCACAACGTCCTGGCGCGCCTGCCGGGCAGCGAGCGACCCGACGAGGTGGTGATGTTCGGCGCGCACTGGGATGCCTATGGCGAAGGCAAGCCCGATGCCCAGGGCCGGATCTATCGCGCCGGGGCCAACGACGATGCCCTGGGCGTCGCCGCGATGCTGGAGATCGCGCGGCGGTTCAAGGCCGGGCCGCCGCCGCAGCGCAGCGTGGTCTTCGCCGCCTGGACCGCCGAGGAGCGCGGGCTGCTCGGTTCCGAAGCCTATGCCCAGGATCCGGTCTGGCCGCTCGACAAGACGGTCGCCAACCTGACCATCGACGTGCTCCAGACCGCGGGCCCCGCGCGCGATGTGGTGCTGATCGGCAAGGGCCAGTCGAGCATGGAGGATGAACTGGCCATGTTCGCCGCCCGGCAGGGCCGCACGATCACCCCGGAAAGCCTGCCCGAACGCGGGCTGTTCTTCCGCGCTGACCATTTCCCCTTCGCCAAGCGCGGGGTGCCGGTGCTGCTGATGATGGGGCTGGCCGGCGCCTCCGACCTGGTCGAAGGCGGCCGCCCCGCCGGGCAGGCCTGGATCGATGACTATACCGGGCGCTGCTATCACCAGGCCTGCGACGCCTGGGAACCGGGCTGGAACCTGGCCGGCGCAATCCAGGACATCGAACTGGTCGAGGCGATCGGCCGGGACCTGGCGAATTCCAGCCGCTGGCCGGTGTGGAAGCCAGGCAGCGAATTCGCCGCCGCGCGGGGCAAGCCGGGGCGGTAGTCATTTAATGCATTTTCACCGAGACCGCTTGGGGTTTGTTCAATCAGGAATTTGCGAATGAAGCAGGTGCTGGTGATCGGCGGTTATGGCGGGTTCGGCGCGCGGCTGTCACAGCGCCTGGCAGACGATGGCTGGCGCGTGCTGGTGGCGGGACGCGATGCAGGCAAGGCGCGGGCCTTTGCCGCACGCCTGCCCGTTGCATGCGGCCTGGCCTTCGATCGCAATGGCGATTGCGCTGCCCAGTTGGCGCTGGTGCGGCCGGATCTGGTGATCGACGCCGCCGGGCCATTTCAGGGCAGCGACTACCGCCTGCCGCAGGCCTGCATTGCTGCCGGGGTCAACTATCTGGACCTCGCCGATGGGCGCGAATTCGTCTGCGGGTTTTCGGTTCTGAACCAGGCCGCGCAGGCGGCGGGGGTGGTTGCCATTTCGGGCGCGTCGAGCGTTCCGGCGCTGTCCGGAGCGGTACTGCGTCAGTTGACGGCGGGGATGGAGCGGATCGCCGCAGTCGACACCGCGATCAGCGCGACGACCCGGGGCAGCGCCGGCCCGTCGGTGGTGGCCGCCGCGCTCAGCTATGCCGGACAGGAGGTGCCGCTGTGGCGCGGTGAAGCCTGGACCAAGGCATATGGCTGGGGAGAGATGCGGCGCCAACATTTCACGCTGCCGGGCGAAACGCCGCTCCGGCGGCTGGTTGCGCTGGCCGATGTCCCCGATCTTGCGATCTTTCCGCAGCAATTGCCCGGC
Source organism: uncultured Novosphingobium sp. (assembly GCA_964573075.1). Taxonomy (GTDB): domain Bacteria; phylum Pseudomonadota; class Alphaproteobacteria; order Sphingomonadales; family Sphingomonadaceae; genus Novosphingobium. The sequence goes on from CAZNII010000033.1 coordinate 23,005, forward strand.
CAGCCTGCGGTGACCTTTCGCGGGGGTTCGGAGACTGCCCTGCAGATGGTCGCGCTGGCGCTGCTGGGCGGGCCGGTGCGCCTGGGCTGGATGAAGTCGGCAGCGCCGCTGGCGCGCTGGCTGGCGCCAATCCAGCAATTGACCGCGCGGTTCAGCGGAACCCGCTCTGCCATGGCGGTGGAAGCGCTCGGCTGGGCCGGCGGCAAGCCGCTGCGGCGGCGCTGGACCCTGATCGCGCGTGATGGAGAAGGACAGGAGATACCGACGCTGGCCGCCCAGGCGCTGGCCCGGCGGCTGCGCGAAGGTTTGCTCAAGCCGGGTGCGCGCGATGCCTCGGGCGAACTTGAACTGGCCGATTTCGAGCCGCTGCTCGCCGCACTGCCGCTCCGGCATGGCAGGACCGAGCAACCGGCACCGGCCCTGTATCAGCGGGTCTTGGGTGAGCGCTTCGACGCTCTGGCAGAGCCGGTTGCGCGGCTGCACGCCAGTCTGGCCGAACAGACCCTTGAAGGCGAAGCTCGGGTCGAACGCGGCGGCAATCCGCTGGCTCTCCTGCTTGGACGGTTCATGGGCTTTCCGCCTGCGGGCAACTATCCGCTGCGGGTCAGGTTCGTGCAGCATGGCCGGGGCGAGCGGTGGACGCGTTCGTTCGGTCCGCACAGTTTCTCCAGTGCGATGAGCAGTTCACGTCAGGGCCGGTTGATCGAGCGCTTTGGGCCGCTGCGGTTCCACTTCGCGCTGGAGGTGAGTGACGATGGCGCGCTGACCATGAACCTGCAGCGCTGGACCGCGTTGGGTCTGCCGATGCCGCTGGCGCTGGGGCCACGGATCGTTGCCGGGGAACGCGCGGTGGGAGACAGCTTCGGCTTCGATGTCGGGGTTGCCATGCCGCTGATCGGCAAGGTTGTGCGCTATGTCGGTACGCTGGAGCTATAGCACCCGCGCGCGCAGGCGTTCGTCAGGAACCCAGCACGTCTGGCGCTGTCCGAACAGGCGATAGCGGTTGCGGGCGATCAGCCGATAGAGCGGATCGCGGATCGGGCGCGGAACCAGCCGGAACGCGCCCAGCGCCCGCCACGGCCAGCCCAGCGCAGAGTAGATTGCCAGAACCGCATCGCTGTCGCGCAGTGCAGTTTCGCCGTTTACGACAATCAGCGTCTCGGGATCGGCGGGATCGATCCCGAATTTGCGATAGAGCGCGCTACCGGTTTCGCCCTGCATCGAGGCCAGCCTGAAATGGCCGCGTGTGTCATGCTTCAGCACGAATTGGGCATTGGCCGAGCACAGCACGCACAGTGCGTCGAACACGATGATCGGGCCGTTCGGGCGCGCTTCGGGCTTTGGACCGTTCATGGCCTGCTGGCAGCAAAAAGGGGACGCGCGGCGGCGCGTCCCCCAAATTGCCAAGCCTGCATCCGCAGGATCAGATCGCCAGCGCGCCGGCCGGGGCCGGGTACTGGTCGCGGCACAGCTTGACC
>CAZNII010000034.1:0-3934 GCA_964573075.1 uncultured Novosphingobium sp.
CGATCGCCTTCATGCGCGGCCGCACCCTGGCCGATGCCTTCGTGATCCTCGACGAAGCGCAAAACACCACGCGCGAGCAGATGAAGATGTTCCTGACCCGCTTCGGCATGAACAGCCGGATGGTGATCTGCGGCGATCCCAAGCAGGTCGACATCCCCGGCGGCCCGATCATGAGCGGCCTCAACGACGCGGTCGGCCGGCTCGAAGGGGTCGAAGGGATCGCGGTGACGCGCTTTACCGTGGCCGACGTCGTCCGCCACCCGATCGTCGGGCGGATTGTCGAAGCCTATGAGGGGCAGGAAAGCTAAGCCATTGCCCCTCGCAAACTTGCGAATCGTTCCTATATTGGCGGTAAGCGAAGCCTGACCGCCGGAGGACTCCCATCGCGCCTGCCCTGCAATTGCTGAATGCTCTTCCGCGCTGGACCATTGCCGCGCCCCTGCTCGGGCTGGCGGCGCTGGTGCTCGATCCGTCGGCCTCGCTGGCACTGACGCTGCTGGTGGGCGCAGTGCTGATCGGCGCAGTCATTGCCGGGGTCCATCATGCCGAAACGATAGCCCATCACGTGGGCGAACCGTTCGGCACGCTGATCCTGGCGGTGGCGGTTACGGTAATCGAAACCGCGCTGATCATTTCGCTGATGCTGTCGAACAGTGAAGGCCAGGCGGGCCTTGCCCGCGACACGGTGTTCGCCGCGCTGATGATCGTACTCAACGGGATCATCGGCCTGTGCCTGCTGGCCGGCGGCAGCAAGCATCACGAGCAGCAGTTCACCCGCTATGGAGTGAGCGCCGGCCTGGCCATGGTATCGGTGCTGGCGGTGCTGACCCTGGTACTGCCCAATTACACCACCAGCACGGCCGGGCCGTTCTATACCGACGGGCAACTGGTCTTCGTCGCGGCGGTCTCGCTGATTATCTATGCCACCTTTGTAGTCGCGCAGACCGTGCGACACCGCGAATACTTCCTCCACCCCGATGTGGAGAACGAGCGCGCGGTGCTGGCCGAGGACTATGCCCCCCTGCCGCGCGGCACGATGGCACTGAGCAGCGTGCTGTTGATGGCCGCGCTGGTGGCGGTGGTCCTGCTGGCCAAGGCGCTATCGCCCCAGATCACCGCCGCCGTGGACAGTGCCGGTGCGCCGCGCGCGGTGGTCGGGATCATCATCGCGGCCTTGGTGCTGATGCCGGAAAGCCTGGCAGCCTGGCGCGCGGCGCGGCGCAACCACCTGCAGACCAGCCTGAACCTGGCGCTCGGTTCGGCGCTGGCCACGATCGGCCTGACCATCCCGGCTGTCACAGCGGTGGCGCTGCTGCTGGACCTGCAACTGGCCATGGGCCTCTCCGCAGTTTCGACCGTGCTGCTGATGCTGACCCTGTTCGTCACATCGCTGTCGCTTGGCACGGGGCGGACCACGGTGGTTCAGGGCGTGCTGCACCTGACACTGCTGGCGACCTTCCTGTTCACCACGCTGGTGCCCTGAAGCATGACCGATTTGCCCGAACTCGACATCTCGGTCGAAGCCGACTGGCCTTCACCGCCCGACTGGGAGGCGCTGGCCGGGGATGCCGCGGCCGCGCTTGGACGGGTTGCGCCGGAACTGGCCAACCCGCGTCTCTCGGTATCGGTGCTGTTTGCCGATGACGGGGAAGTCCACGCGCTGAACCGAGAATGGCGCGGCAAGGACAAGCCGACCAATGTCCTGTCGTTCCCGATGCTGGAGCGGGCGGATCTGCTGGCGCTATCCCCCGATGGCCCGCCGGAGATGCTGGGCGATATTGCCCTGGCGCTGGAAACCTGCGCGCGCGAGGCGGCCGACAAGGGCCTGAGCCTGGAACATCATGCCGCGCACCTTCTGATCCACGGCCTGCTGCATCTGGCCGGGCACGATCATGAAATATCGCCGCAGGATGCCCGCGCCATGGAAGAACTGGAAATAAAGGCCCTTGCCCTTTTGGGCATTGCCGACCCATATGGCGATCACGATTAGTACCAGAGGCTGCGACAAAAGGGGCGATGGCCGAAATACCTTCAGGAGACGGGGACAGTAGAAGCCTGCTGACCCGCATGGTGCGCCGCTTCCTGCGCGGGGGCGATGGCGACCAGTCGCTGCGCGCCCAGCTGGAAGAGGCGATCGACGAGCACGAAGAGGATGGCGAGGCCGAGGCCGGCAGCGGCGATCTTTCCCCGCTCGAGCGGCAGATGCTGCGCAACCTGCTCCATTTCAGCGAGCACGATGCCGACGATGTCGCGATCCCGCGCGGCGAGATCGTTGCCCTGCCCCGTTCAGCCAGCTGGCAGGAAGTGGTCGATGCCTTTGCCGAACACGGCCATTCGCGCCTGCCGGTCTATGGCGAAACGCTCGACGAGGTGGTCGGCATGATCCTGATCAAGGACGTGTTCACCTACCTTGCCGAAGGGAAGGTCCCGAAGGACTGGACCCAGCTGATGCGCCAACCCCTGTTCGTGCCCCAGGCCAGAAACGCGCTCGACGTGCTGAACGACATGCGCGCCAGCCGCACCCACCTGGCGGTGGTGGTCGATGAATATTCGGGCACCGACGGCATCATCACGATCGAGGACCTGGTCGAGGAAATCACCGGCGAGATCGAGGACGAGCACGACGATGCCCCCGAGGAGCTGCTGATCCGCCTGGAAGACGGGCTGTGGGAAGCCGATGCCCGGGCCGAACTGGAAGATGTCGGCGAAACGATCGACCCGCGGCTGGGCGAGATCGAGGAAGACGTCGATACCCTGGGCGGGCTGGCCTTTGTCCTGGCCGGACAGGTTCCGTCGGTCGGCACGGTGCTGGCGCACGACAGCGGCTGGCAGCTTGAAGTTGTGGCCGGGGATGAAAAGCGCGTCACCCGGCTGCGACTGCATCCGCCTGCCACGAACGAAGCCGAAGCGGACTTATGAACCAGCCCAGCTACCCATCCCCCGCTCGCCCTGAGCTTGTCGAAGGGCTGCCCTTGTTCTTGCGGCAGAGCGGCGGGCCGCAAGCGAAAAGCAGCCCTTCGACAGGCTCAGGGCAGACGGAGTTGATGTAATGGCGATTCGCCGGCTTCCTCCCCTGCGCGCGATCGAGGCGTTTGTGCGGATCGTGCGGCTGGGCAGCGCCCGGGCCGCGGCTGACGAGCTCGGCCTCTCGCCCAGCGCCCTGTCGCGCCGGGTTTCCGCGCTGGAAGATTTCATCGGCAAGCGCCTGTTCACCCGCCAGCACCAGGCGATGAAGCTGACCGACGAGGGGCAGGCCTTTTACAACGCAGTCGGCCCGAAATTCGACGAGCTGGCCGCCGCAGTCGAAGGCCAGGTGGAAAATTCCAAGGTGCTGCGCCTGCACCTGGGCGTGCTGCCGCTGTTCGGCAGCCAGCGGCTGTTCCCGCGCTTGCCTGAACTCAGGAAGATGCACCCGCGGCTGCACATCGATTTCGATACCAGCCCGCACCTCGATCACCGGGTCGGCGATACGCTCGACGCGGCGATCGTGCTGGCCAAGCAGCCCGATCCGGCGTTCCACGCGGTCCGGCTCGATCACAACCGGGTCTATGCCTTCACCTCCAAGGCGCTGGCCGAGGAAATCGGCACTGATCCGGCCAAGGAAACCCTTTCCCGCCAGACTTTCCTGATCCACACCGAACTGCCCGACAGCTTTGCTGCCTGGAAAGTCGCGGTCGGGATGGAACGGCTCGAGCCGGCCGCGATCGACCATTACGATTCGGGCCAGTTGATCCTCGAAGCCGCCGCCAACGGGCTCGGCATCGCGATCATGCACGACGATCACTTCAACCGCGCGCACGACAATCGCCTGGCGAAGATCCACGATGTCGAGGTCGAAAGCCCCTATTCCTACTGGTTCATCTGCCGCCCGCACGCGCTGGAGCTGCGCTCTGTGCGGATTTTCCATGACTGGATTTCGAAGGCGGGGTTGTGA
>CAZNII010000034.1:4034-23623 GCA_964573075.1 uncultured Novosphingobium sp.
GGAGCTGCGCTCTGTGCGGATTTTCCATGACTGGATTTCGAAGGCGGGGTTGTGAAGGCGCTCGGTGCACTCGCTGCCCTGCTGCTGTTGGGCGCAGCGGCGCCCCCGACAATCGGACCCTCATTTTCCTGCAAGGGCGCCCTCTCTCCGAGCGAGGCCGCGATCTGCGGCGATCCGGAACTGGCAGCCTGGGACCGAGCGGTGGCCCGGATCTACCGCGCGGGCATCAAGACGACCGATATCGACCCGTCCGACCAGCGTCAGTGGCTGTCGCGGCGCGACGAATGCCGCGCCGACCGGGCCTGTCTGCTCCGCGTTTACCGCGAATGGCCCGGCTTCAATATCGCCGCGACCGGGATCGGACGGGTGTACGAGCGGACCGGCACTGGGCGCCGCGATCCGGCCTCGCTGGAAATCATGCCAATCCACGGCGACTGGTACTATTTCTCCCTCATCGCCCTGCACCAGCAGACCGAGGATCCAGCCAGTACCAACACCGGCGTCTATTCGGGCGTAGTCAGGCTGGTGAGCGGCATCGGCACCTATGATGAGGGGTCCGAGGAATACAGCTGCCGGTTCCAGCTTGAACGCGAAAGGTCCGGTTGGAGCATTTCGACCTTCGGCCAAACTCCAAAGTGCGGCGGGCTCAACGTCTTCGTCGATGGCAACTATCGTCCAGTCCGGCGAGTGCAGCGTTAGGACTTTCCGTTGGCTGCCAATGTTGCATCATGGCGGCCATGAAACGCCGATTCGTTCTTTCCGCCCTGCCCCCCGCATTGCTTGCCCTGACCGGGGCAACCAAGCCGAAGAAGCCCGCCGCCAAGGGCGCCGCGATCCCGCCGATGCCGGCCAATCTGCCCGATGTGGTGCGGGTCGATATCGTCACCGAACTCGGCACGATCACCGCGGACCTGTTCCACAAGCAGGCCCCGATCACGGTCAAGAACTTCGTGCGCTATGCCGATAGCGGGCGGTTCAACGGGATCACCTTCTACCGGGCGATGAAGCTTGACTGGGGCACCCAGCCCAACGGGATCATCCAGGCCGGGATCCGCGACGGGGTCAAGCTGCTGCCGCCGATCGCGCACGAGCCGACCAGCCAGACCGGAATCAAGCACAAGGCCGGGACGCTTTCGATGGCGCGCCTGGCCCCGGGCACCGCGCGGTCGGACTTCACCATCCTGATGAGCGAGCTGCAGGGCTTCGATGCCGATCCCGCCTCGACCAATCCCGAAAGCCAGGCCGGCTATGCCGCCTTCGGCCAGGTGGTCAACGGGATGGACGTGGCCCGCAAGATCTTCGAGGCGCCGCGCTCTGCCACGCTTGGCGAAGGAGTAATGAAAGGCCAGATGCTGAGCCCGCCGATCAAGGTGCTGAAAGTGGTGCGGGTGCCGATCCCGGCGGCTTAGCAAGGACTTAGGAATTCTCGGCTAAGCCGTTCGCCTGACCTGGCAGGATGGGGACAGGCGAGAAATGAACGATTATGTGGGTGTGCCGCCGCAGCGCAGCGGCTTCGGGTTTGGCCGCCGCGGGATGCCCAGCACTCCGCAGCCCGCGCCGGACAGCTTCACGCTGAGCACCGCTGCGCAGGATTTCATCCAGCAGGAACGGATCCGCCGCCAGGCCGAGCTGGCCGCCGCCGAGGCGATGGCCGCCCAGGCACCCGCGCCCGCAGTGCCGATGGTCAACGATATCGACTATGCGATCGGCGGGTCCGATGCCCAGTACCTCGAGATCGAACTCGATCCGGGCGAGGCGGTGATCGCCGAGAACGGGGCGATGATCTGGAAGGACCGGGTGGTCCGGTTCGATACGGTGCTGGGCGATGGCGCCAAGAGCGGGATCATCAACAAGGTGATTTCGGCCGGGACCAACCTGCTCGGCGGCGAAAACCTGTTCCTGGGCGAATTCCGCCACGCCGGCGCCAGCGGCAAGGCCCGCGTCGCGCTGGGCGGCCGTTCGCCCGGACACATCCTGCCGATCCGGCTCGAGGCGATGGGCGGCAAGCTGGTCTGCCAGCGCGGCGCCTTCCTCGCCGCGGCCAAGGGCATTTCGGTCTCGGTGCGGTTGGTCGAAGACCTGTGGGCCGGGCTGGAGGGGGGCGAAGGCTTCATCCTGCAGGAACTGTCGGGCACCGGCTGGGCCTTCATCCATGTTGGAGGCACCCTGATCGAGCGCGAGCTGGGCGTGGGCGAGCAACTGCACGTCGATGCCGGCTGCATCGCCGCCTTCGAGCCCGGCGTCCAATTCGACACCGACGATGTCGGCACCGGGTTTGTCAGCGACATCAAGAACACCCTGACCGGCGGCGAAGGCTGGCTGTTTGCCCGCCTGACCGGTCCTGGCAAGGTCTGGATCCAGTCGCTGCCGTTCCGCCGGCTCAGCCGCACGGTGGTGAAGGAGGCCGGACTGCGCAACGAAGCCACTACTCTGGGCGGCAGGGACGGCGGCCCGCTTGGGCTTGGCGACATCGTCGACGGGGTCGACATGGTATCGAAGCTGTTCAAATCATAACCCCCGGACCGGGACATGCGCGTCCCGGCCCGGGGGCGCGGCGGCAGGGGGCAATCCCGCCAGCCGCTAACTGGGACCGTTGGCAATCCATGCGACCATGCCGCCGGCCCCGGGGGGATATGCCCCTAGCTGCGGACCCGCCGGTCGAAGTAGTAGACCTGCGCATACATCGTTTCGGCGATGTCGCGGCCGCAGGCACGGATCTCGTCCGCCGCGCAATCGTCTTCCTGGCGCCCGATCTGCACACCGTCGCGCTGCCAGGTGACCAGATAGGTAAAGCCGGCGCTGCCATCGCGCAGCGTCGCGGGGCGGATCGAATCGAGCGACACGACAATCGTGCCCGGCCCGGCATCGCCGACTGACCGGAACGCGTGGGTTGCCAGCGCCGAACGCTTGATCGCGGCGGCCAGCGGCGCGGCTTCGGCTCCGCTCGCCTCGTTGCGGACCAGCAGCGCATGCTGCGCCTGGCCGGTCCCGTCCAGCGTTGCACAGCCGGCCAGGCTCAGCCCGGCAAATGCGGCCAGCATCGGCAGCTTGAACTTCATGAAAATGCCCCTCCTGTTTGCGTCAACAGGAGGGGCGCTATGGAGGTTTACCTAAACGCCAGATTAACCAACGCAAAACCTGCAACTAAATTCAGGACCTTAAGCCGCCATCAGCTGACGGTGGCCTTGATGATCGTGCCCGGCTCGCGCGGGGGTTCGCCCTTGGGCAGGGCATCGACGTGTTCCATCCCTTCCTCGACCACGCCCCACACGGTGTACTGGCGATCAAGGAAGGTGGCATCGTCGAAGCAGATGAAGAACTGGCTGTTGGCCGAATGCGGATAGTTGGTCCGCGCCATCGAGCAGACCCCGCGGACGTGCGGCTCGTTGTTGAATTCGGCCTGCAGGTCGGGCTTGTCCGATCCGCCCATCCCGGTGCCGTGCGGGCAGCCGCCCTGGGCCATGAAGCCGGGGATCACGCGGTGGAACTTCACCCCGTCGTAGAAGCCCTCGTTCGCCAGCTCGACGATCCGCGCGACGTGGCCGGGGGCCAGGTCCGGACGCAGCTTGATCTTCACGTCGCCGCCACTGGAAAGCGAAAGGGTAAGGTACTCGGCCATGGGATAGTCTCCTGCAATTTGCCGGTGGATATAGGGGGCCTGCGGACAAAGTCACGCCCCGAACATCCGGGCGGTTGCATTTGCCCGCCGTCGGCCTAGACCACCGCCCATGAGCGCCGAGGATCGCCCGCACGACCTGCTGGAAGCCGCACCCGCGGCGGCCGAGGACCTGCGCGAGATCGAGAGCCTCGACGACGAGAACACCCTGACCCGCGATTTCGTGCGGCTGGTACGCGAGGCGCTGGACGCAGGCGAGACCGACCGGGTCTATGATCTGGTCGAACCGCTCCACCCGGCCGACATCGCCGACCTGTTCGAACTGCTCGAAGCCGATGACCGCCCGGCGCTGGCCAAGGCGATCAGCGACCTGATGGGTTCGGAAGTCTTCGCCGAGCTCAACGATCACGTCCGCGAACTGCTGGTCGAGGCGCTGCCCGCCGGGGAAGTGGCCGACATTGCCGAACAGCTCGACACCGACGACGCGGTGGCGATGCTCGAAGACCTCGACGAGGACGACCAGCAGGCGGTCCTGGCGGAAATGGAGCCGGCAGACCGCGCGGTGATCGAAGCCGCGCTGTCCTATCCCGAGGAGTCCGCCGGGCGCCTGATGAGCCGCGATTTCGTCGCGGTGCCCGAGCACATGACGGTCGGCGACCTGATCGACTTCCTGCGCGAAGGCCGCGATCTCGCCAACGAGTTCTGGGAAGTGTTCATCGTCGATGCCCGGTTCCACCCGGTCGGGACCTGCTCGCTCAGCTGGATCCTGCGCTGCCCGCGCGCGATCGCCCTGACCGATGTGATGAAGCGCGACCAGACCCTGATCCCGGTCGGGATGGACCAGGAAGAAGTCGCGCTGCGGTTCCAGAAATATGCCCTGATCAGCGCCGCGGTGGTCGACGACGACGGCCGGCTGGTCGGCCAGATCACGGTCGACGACGTGGTCCACATCATCCAGGAAGAAGCCGGCGAGGACGTGCTGCTGCTGTCCGGGGCCGGCGACGGTGACATCAACGAGCCGATCCGCGATTCCTATATCAGCCGGGTGCGCTGGCTGATCGCCAACCTGCTGACCGCGCTGCTCGGCGCCACGATCATTTCGCACTTCGGCGGCGCGATCGAGAAGCTGGTGGCACTGGCCGCGCTATCGCCGATGGTCGCCTCGATCGGCGGCAATGCCGGGACGCAGACCATGGCGGTGGCGGTGCGCGCGCTTGCCACCAATCAGCTGACCCGGGCCAACACCGGGCGGATCCTGCTGCGCGAACTGCGCGTCGCCCTGCTCAACGGGGTGACGGTCGCCACGCTGATCGGCCTGGCCACGGCCTTCTTCTTTGCCAATCCGCTGCTTGGCGCGGTGATCGGCACGGCGGTGGTGGTCAACATCATCACCGCAGGGCTCGCCGGGGTGATCGTGCCGGTGCTGTTCGACCGTTTCGACCAGGACCCGGCGGTGGCCAGCTCGGTGTTCGTGACGATGATCACCGATTCGATGGGCTTTTTCGCGTTCCTCGGGCTGGCGGTGGCCAGCGGCTTGGTGTGACGCGATGCCGCTGCACCTGACCAAGGTGGCCTATGGCGCGACCTCGCTGGAGGACATGCGGGCCTGGTTCGCCGGGCGCGGCGAGGAAGCGCGGCTGACCACGCGCTATCTGCCCAAACGGCATGAGGAAATCGTGCCGGGCGGTTCGCTGTTCTGGATCTACAAGCACCAGCTGGTGATGCGCAGCCCGATCCTGCGGTTCGAGGAAGCCGAAGGCTGCAGGACCGCGATCGTCATCTCGACCCGGCTGTTCGACGTTCACCCCCGCCCCAAGCGGGCCCACCAGGGCTGGCGCTATCTGGATGAAGCGGACGCCCCGGCCGATCTTGGCGAAGGCGAAGAAGCGGGCGAGGCCCTGCCCGGACACCTGGCAGCGGATCTGGCCCGGCTCGGTTTGGTCTAGGCCGCCAGCGCCAGCTTGCTGCGCAGCTTGTCGCGGTACATTGCCTTGTCGGCGATCCGCAGCAGTTCGGACGAATCCTCACCCGCCCCCTTGGCCACCGCCATGCCGATCGCCGCGCCGACCTTGACCCGTCCTTCGGCCAGGTCGATCGGTTCGGAAATGGCTTCCACCAGCCTGCGCCCCAGATCGGACGCGCGGTTCTCGTCGTCGATGCCCGGCAACAGCAGCGCGAACTCGTCGCCGCCCAGCCGCGCCACGGTATCGCCCGGGCGCAACTGTGCGGCGATCCGCGCCGCGGTGATCACCAGCAGTTCGTCGCCGGCATCGTGGCCATGGGTATCGTTGACCGCCTTGAATCCGTTCATGTCGATGAAGAACAGGGCGTAGGGCTGCTGCCCCCCCGCCGCCTGGTTGAGCGCGCGGTCGAACCCGCGGCGGTTGGTCCGCCCGGTCAGCTCGTCGGTGTAGAGCTGGGCCTCGAGCGTGCGCTGGGCCTGCTCGGCTTCAGTATTGTCGCGCAGCACCACCAGCAGGACGTGGCTGATCGGCCAGTCGAGCTGGTAATGGACCTGCTCACCATCGCCCAGGTCGAAGCTCGCAAATTCGGCGCGCTCGCCCAGTGCCGGCACGCAGGCCCGCGGGATCGCCTTGCCATGCCGGGCCACGATCGCGGCGGCGGCCCCGTTGCTGCGCTTGATCCGTCCGTCGGCGCTCAGCAGCACAGCGGGGATCTGCGCCCCTTCCCAGCTTCGCCAGGCCCACAGCTCTTCCGGCGACATGTCGCCGCGCAGGAACGAACTCATCATCGGGATGACCTTGAGCCGCTGGACCAGCGTGACATTGGCCATCACCGCGAAGATCGCGACCAGTTGGGCCGGGTAGATTTCCACGGCATAGCTGCGGCCGATCGCGATGCAGGCTGACAGCAGGATTACCACCGCCGCCAGCGCCATCATCACGAAGGCATTACCCGAACGCGCCGCGATCGCGCAAAGAAAGCCCAGCGCGATACCGGCCAGCAGCAGGATCTTGCCGGCCAACAGGCCCGTTTCGCGCTTGGCCGGATAGCCTTGCCTGACGGACTGCGTGGCGACCGCAAACACGATCGAGCGGTCGCCACTGCTCATGAACGGCAGCATCGCCCGCGTCGGCGCGACCAATGGTCCGGGGCTGAAGATCACCGTCCGCCCGTCAAGGCGGACCTTTCCATCGACCACTTCGCCGACCGTTCGGGTTTCGTAATTGTCGCGCGCGATCCGCAGGTCAAGTGGCACATTGGCCTTGTCGCTATGCCCGGTCGCCAGCCAAATCGCGGGGTTGGCCCCACGCGGCGTATCGTCGCGCCCGATCACTCGGTGCCAGCCGTCGGCATCGGGTGTCAGGCGCGAGTCGACCAGCGTGGCATGGCGGGCGAAGACCTCCCACGGCAGGTCCTGAAGAGAGGTGGCGGTGACGATCGCCAGCCGGTCCTTGCCGAGCCGGGCCATCGCCGCCTCGATCCGTCGGTCGGCCGGTCCGGACATCGGTTCGGCCAGGAAATTGTCGATCAGTACCCGCTTGACCCCGGCGCCGGCCAGGCGTTCGAGCAGGGTGGCAAGGCCTTCACGGCTGAGTGTCGGGCCACCGAACCGGCGCACGTCGGCCGGGGTCGAAGTGATCCGCAGGATGTCCGCGTCCGCCGCGGTCTGCTGGGCCACCAGGATCCGGTCCGAGAGCTTACGATCCGCCGCGCTCGACGGCCCGAGAACCAGGATAGCCAGGCATAGCACCGCCGCGGTGACCATCGGGCGCCACCATTCGCGGATCGGCTCGAACCAGCCGCGCAGTGCCTGGGTTCCCGGCAAGGTTGTCCCTAGAACTCGGGCGGCGCGGCCATTGCCGGGGCCGGCTCATGCGCGCCACCATCGATCGGGGGCAGTTCCTGCTGTGCCGGGGCCACTTCGGAATAGGCCGGTTCATAAGGATTGGAAGGTGTACTGTTGCTGCTGTTGTTGTTGCGATTGAGCCCAGCCATGTTGGCGTTCTGCGTGGCGAGCGTGTTCGAAGTGCCGTCCATCTTGCTGCTGACTTCGCTGCCAAGCCCGCCCAGCGCCTGAACCGCCGCCAGGGCGACCAGGCTGGCAAGGATCCCGTACTCGATCGCCGAAAGCCCGCGCTCATCGCGCAGCAGGCGGAGAAACGTTTGATTCTTCTGCATGATCCCGGAATCCCCGAAATTGCTCGATTTCGCGGCTTCCATAGCCCAATTCGCTATTCGCAATCGCTAAGAAGCAGGGTTAACCGACTGTTGCGATTGCACTATTTTTTGCAACAATCACCGCTGCTTGGTGGCCGGGGCAGAACCGCCGGTCCGTCAACCTTTGGTCCTGCCGGATTGGCCCGGGGCAAGCATTTCTTAACCCCCGGACCGCGCGGTTGGCGTTGCTCGCGCGACGACGGTGCGCACATCGAATTCATCGTCGCCGGGGTAGCGCGGCGCATGGGCGGCATAGGCCGCATCGAGCGCGGCGATCCGTTCGTGGATCCGTTCGACGTTATAGGCATGTGCGACCACGAAGCGCTCCCGCGCGGCAAGCTGGGGCACCACTATCGCAGCGAAGCGATCAACCGCCATGCCGTGGCGCATCACCGCGTCGGGCCCGATCGCGGTGTGGACCCAGCCGGGGATGATCGTGCCGACATGGACGTGATCCGGCAGGTCTTCGCGCAGGTTTTCGGTCAGACCCAGCACGGCGTGCTTCGCGGCGATGTAGGCCGCGGAATGCGGCATCGCGCAGAACAGCGAGTTTTCCGAACCCGTGTTGTAGAGCGCGCTGGGGCTGGGCTGCGCCGCCAGCCGCGGGGCAAAGGCCCGGCAGCCGTTCCACACGCCCCAGAAATTGACGTCGAAATGGGCCCGGGCCACCGCTGGATCGACTTCCCACAGCTTGCCGCGCGGCCCGCCGACCCCGGCGTTGTTGAGCACCAGATCGACCCGCCCGAGCGCGGTGAAGGCCGTTTCCGCCAGGGCTTCGAGCTGATCGGGATCGGCCACATTGCAGGGCGCCGCCGAAGCCTCGATCCCTTCGGCTGTCAGCGCGGCCACCGCCGCGTCGAGCCGTTCGCCCGGCAGATCGCCCAGCACCAGCCGGGCACCGCGCCGGCCCAGTTCGCGGGCCACGGCCAGCCCGATTCCGCTGGCGCCTCCGGTGATCACCGCGCCGCCGATCATGAAGTTCGCGCTCATCCGGCCTGCGCCTGCTTGGCGGCGACCCGGCGCAGGGCATTGGCATAGACTTCGGGTTCCTGCGCGCCGGGGATCAGGAATTTACCCTGGACGATCATCGCCGGGACACCCGAGATGTTCATGTCCCAGGCCTGGGCTTCCTCGCGCCGGACGATCGCGCCCAGCGTCTCGTCATCGAGCGCGGCCCGCGCCCCAGCCGGATCGAGCCCGACCGATACCGCGACATCGACCAGCACATCGGGATCGGCCATGTTGCGGCGCTGCTGGAAATGGGCGTCGAACAACGCGCGCTTCAATTCGGTCTGCTTGTCCGGCCCGGCTTCGATTAGCGCCCACTTCAGCAGCTTGTGCGCGGCAAAGGTGTTCCAGATCATCGCCTTGGGCGGCTCACCTGCGCCGGTGTAGGCAAAGGAATAGCCGGCACGTTCGCCGATCGCCAGCAACTGGCCGCGGTTGGACTCGGCCTGCTCGGGTGTGCGACCATACTTGCGGGCAATGTGCTCGGCCTGGCCTTCGCCTTCGGGCGGCATGTCGGGATTGAGTTCGAACGGCAGCCAGCGCACCTCGGCCTCGATCTCGCCCTCCAGCAGGGCCAGGCCCTTCTGCAGCTGCGAATAGCCGATGATGCACCACGGGCACATCACGTCGGAATAGATGTCGATCGTCAGCTTTGCAGGGTCGGTCATCGGCTTAGCCACCATTTGAGGAGGTGATGGGCGATCGCCTGGGGCGGCGGGGCGATGAACGGGGCGTCCTCGTCGCCGCGCATCGCCGCTTCGACCTCGGCGCGGATGAACCAGCCGGCCTCGTCCAGCTCGGTCCGGTCGATGGTCAGCTCGTCGCCCAGCGCCTCGGCATGGCAGCCGATCATCAGGCTGGACGGGAACGGCCAGGGCTGGCTGCCGACATAGGATACCTGGCCGACCGCCACCCCGGCCTCTTCCAGCACTTCGCGGGCCACGGCTTCCTCGATGCTCTCGCCCGGTTCGACGAACCCGGCCAGCGCCGAAAACCGCCGCGGCGGAAAGCGCGGCTGGCGGCCCAGCAGCAGCCGCCCTTCGTGCTCGACCAGCATGATCGTGACCGGATCGACCCGCGGGAAATGCTCGGCCTTGCAGACGTCGTTGGTGCAATTGCGCTGCCAGCCACCCTTGGCCAGCACGGTGGGATTGCCGCAGCGCGCGCAATAGCGGTGCCGGGCATGCCAATCGACCAGGCTGCGCGCCGTTCCGTAGGTCGCCAGTTCATCGTGGCCAAGGCTGCTCATCGCCGCCCACAGCCGCGGGTTGGCCGGCGCGACGCTGCCCAGCAGGGCGGGCGATACTTCGGCAAAGCAGGCCTTGCCGCTCGCCAGCCCCAGGAACACCAGCTCGGCCTTGGGATCGGCATCGGCCAGCGTGCCCCATTCGAGCTCGCCATCGGGCGAGATCACCGGATCGAGTCCGTCGAGCCTGAGCAGCCGTGCGCGCCAGTCCATCAGGCCGGCCAGCCGATCCGGATCGGCCCGGATGTGGTCAGCCCGGTCGAGCCCGGCCCCGGCGAAAGCGATCGTTCCGATGGTCATGCCTTCTGCCCCCGCATCGCCTGGAGATCGGCCCCGACCGCCTTGGGGAAATCGCGCAGCACCGGCAGGATCTCTTGCGGCATGTACTGGGTGTAAAGCCCGGTGCGCAGCTTGTAGCGGGTATTTGCGAAACCGATCGTCCCCGCCGCGCCGGACCAGCCGTACAGCCCTTCTTCCTTACCCTTGCCGGATATGCCGCCGGCGCCAAAGCCGTTGCCGGCCACCCATGTCCCGGTCAAGTCGGCGCCCGGCGGAAGCAGGTCAGACGTAGCCAGGGCAACCGTCTCCTCGCGCATGATCCGCTTGCCGCCATGCGTGCCGCCATTGACGATCATCGCCAGGAACCGGTCATAATCGGCCGGAGTGGTGACCAGCCCGGCCCCGCCATAGGCAAACGGCGTCGGTTTGAGGTAGATCGAGTTGCGCGGCATGTCGATCGCCATCGGCGTGCCCTTGACCAGCAGGTAATTGGTCGTGAGGTGCTGGGTCGCCGAGCTGGCGACCTGGAAGGTCGAACTGTCCATCCCCAGCGGACCGAACAGCCGATCCTGCAGGAAAGCGGCAAAGCTCTTCGCACCCGCCGCGCGCTGGATGATCAGGCCCAGCACGTCGAGGCTCATCGAATAGCGCCAGGCCTTGCCCGGTTCAAAGCACAGCGGGACCGATGCGGTGCGGCGCAGGAACTCGTCCGGATCGGGCACCTTGGGCCCGCCGGCCAGCCCCGGAAGCGGCAGGTTGGAAACGATCGCGGGGATGAGCCCGAGCCGCTCCAGCTCCTTGGCGATCGGCTTGTTCTTGCCGATCCCGGCATAGCCGAGGCCGGCGGTGTGGGTCAGCAGGTGGCGGACCGTAATCAGCGTTTCGGCCGGGCGGGATTCGAGCCCCTTGTCGGGGTCGATCGCCACTTTCATGCGGGCGAATTCGGGCGCGAAATCGGCGATCGGCTGATCGAGCCGCAACTTGCCTTCCTCGACCAGGATCATCGCCGCCATCCCGGTGACCGGCTTGGTCTGCGAATAGGCCCTGAACAGGCTGGCCGCGCTGACCGGGTCGGCATCCTTGAAACCTTCCGTGCCGCGCGCAACGTAATAGGGAGCATCGGCCCGCCAGCCGAGCGCCGCGATCATTCCCGAAACCTTGCGCGAGGCAACCTGCGCATCGACAAAGCCGGTTACGGTCGGCCACGGCGGCGGCGGTGCCGCCTGCTTTGCCAGGGCACGGCCCAACGGCATCCCGCCGAGCATGGCACCCGCCCCGACCAGAGCCGAGGCGCGCAGCAGCGAGCGGCGCGACAGATCGAATTCGGACATCGGTTTCTCCCAGAACTTCATTCAAGCGCCGGGCCGGGCCCGTGCTGCCTTGGCAAACAGGGTGGGCAGACCCGCCTGGTCGAGCAGGTCGATCGGCCACCACTCGCCGCCTTGTGGCTCCAGCCTAGCCCAATCGCTTCCCGAATAAAGCATCAATTGCAATTCGAGATCGAAGTGCGTGAAGGTGTGGCGCACCGTGGCGCCGACCTGCCATGGTCCCTCCAGCGGCGGGCGCCCATGGCCATCGCCGCGCGCCGCCCAGCCATCGTCGGGCAAGGCGCGCATGCCCCCCAGCATGCCCTTTTCCGGTCGCCGGACCAGCCAGACCGCGCCCTCGCGTTCGATCCAGTAGGCTCGCCCTTGCCGCCCGGGTCGCAGCTTTTTCGGGGCCTTGACTGGAAAGCGCTCCGCCACCTCGCGCCCTTCGCAGGCTTGCGCGATGGGGCATTTCCCGCAACGCGGCGCGCGTGGGGTGCAGAGCGTAGCGCCCAGGTCCATCATCGCCTGGGCAAAATCGCCAGGGCGCTCAGCGGGCGTCAGTTCCAGCACCCGCGCGCGGATCGCGGCCTTGGCCCCGGGCAAGGGTTCGGCAATCGCGAACAGCCGGGCGATCACCCGCTCGACATTGGCATCGACCACCGCCGCGCGCCGGCCAAAGGCGATCGCCGCCACAGCCGCCGCGGTATAGGCGCCCAGACCCGGCAGCTCGCGCAAGTCCGCCTCGCTGTCGGGGAAGGTTCCTCCCCCAGCTGCCACCGCGCGAGCGCAGGCCAGCAGGTTGCGGGCCCGGGCGTAGTATCCGAGCCCGGCCCAGGCAGCCATCACCTCGGCATCGTCGGCGGCGGCCAGGGCCTCGACGGTCGGCCAGCGCCGGATGAACTTCTCGAAATAGGGCCCGACCGCTGCGACCGTGGTCTGCTGCAGCATCACTTCGGACAGCCAGACGCGATAGGGATCGGGCGGCGGTTCGCCCGGCGGACTGCGCCACGGCAGCGTGCGCGCTTTGGCATCGTACCAGTCCAGCAGGCGTTTCGCGGTGGCTTCCATGCCCCGCCTATGGCATTGCCGGAGCGGCAATGGAACGGGACCCGAAAAAGCCGGCAAAGAACGCCCGCCGCTATGAGCGGCCGCGCGGCGCGGCGACGCGCCCGATCGGCGAGCTGATGCCCGAAATCGGCCGCACCGCGTTCCGCAAGTTCGGCTTCATCCAGTCGAGCGTGGTGACCCGCTGGGCCGAGATCGTTGGCGAGCGCCACGCCCGGGTCTGCATGCCCGAAGCGATCCGCTTTCCGCCCGGCGAGAAGAGCGAGGGGATTCTGCAGCTGGTGGTGGTCCCGGCCCACGCGCCGTTCATTGCCCATGTCGAGCCCGAGATTATCGCCCGGGTCAACCGCTTCTTCGGCTATAACGCGGTAGCGCGGATCAAGCTCCGGCAAGGTGAGGTTAAGGCGCCGCCTGCTTCAGTGCCGGCCGCGGCCCCGCCTTCGCTGCGCCCGATCCCGCTCGAACTGGGCGAGAGCCTGCGCGATATCGGCGATGCAGAGCTGCGCACGGTGCTGGAATCGCTTGCCCGCAGCCTGGGCGAGACAGGTGGGGACAAGGCGGAGTGATGAAGCTCGTCAAGCTTGCCGCACTGACCGGGGTGATGGCTCTGGCTGTCGCCGCCGCGCCCAAGACCGTGGCCTGGAGCAACACCGTAACGCTTGGCGCCGATGGCAGCCACATCCTCGGCAATCCCGAGGCCCGGGTGAAACTGGTCGAATTCGTCAGCTATACCTGCCCGCACTGCGCGACATACAACCTGCAATCCGAAGGGGTCTTGCGACTGGCCTATATCCCTTCGGGCCGACTTTCGATCGAAGTGCGCAATCACCTGCACAACCGGGTTGATCTTGCCGTGGCGATGCTGGCCAGTTGTGGACCCAAGGACAGGTTCTTTCTCAACCACACCGCCCTGTTGCGCAGCCAGCCGAAATGGCTGGCCCACATGGACCATGCCACCGCGATCCAGCGCCAGCGGTGGGAGCAAACCGATCTCGGCACCCGCAATCGGGCAATTGCGAGCGACCTGCACCTTTACGACGTGATGGCCACGCGCGGTTATGAACGCCAGGAACTGGAACGCTGCCTGACCGACAAGGCCATGGCCGACCGGATCACCGCCCAGTCCCGCTCCGCCGAACAGGCCGGAGTTGTCGGAACTCCCACTTTTTCGATCAACGGCAAACTGCTAGACAATACGCACGACTGGGCCGGACTGCGCCCGCAACTGGATGAAAGCCTGAAATAGCATGAACAAGATCGCCGCCGCCGTTCTCGTGGGCACCGCACTGGTTGCCGTCCCGCTGTTCGCCAAGCCAGCCGCCAAGGCCGTACCGGCCAAGCCGGGCTGGGATGCCCAGCTGAGCCGTTCCGCCAGCGGCAACCACCTGATCGGCAATCCGGCGGCAAAGGTCCAGCTGGTCGAATTCATCAGCTATACCTGCGGGCACTGCGCCCATTATGCCGAGGAATCGAAAGTGGCGCTGCTGCCGGGGCTGGTCCGCCAGGGCAAGGTTTCGGTCGAGATCCGGCCGTTCTTCCGCAACGGGATCGATGTTGCCGCGACGCTGCTGGCCCAGTGCGGACCGGACAGCAAATTTTCGGGCAACCACCACGCCATCCTTGCCGGCCAGTCCGTCTGGCTCAAGGAACCCAAAGGTCCGAACCTCAAGGAACGCTGGTCCAACCCCGATTTTGGCCTCAAGATGAAGTACGTGGCCCAGGACATGGGCCTCTACAAGCTGATGCTGGGGCGCGGTTATACCCCGGCTCAGCTCGACAAGTGCCTGGCCAACAAGGATCTGGGCGACAAGCTGGCCAAGCAAACCGTCGATGCCGGCAACACCCTGGGCATCCAGGGCACCCCCAGCTTCCTGATCAACGGCCAGCTGCAGGAGGTCTACGCCTGGGCGCCGCTGCGCCCGCTGCTGGAGGCCGCCGCGCGCTGATTCAGCTGTGGAGAAGCCCGGGACCGCGCCAGTCCGTCCTTCTGCATCGGCCCTTGAAGGGCTAGCCTCACCGACTCGAACGCCTGTCAAAGCGAGATTGAAATGACCATCACCCACCCCCGCCTGCTGATCACCCTGGCCCTCGCCCCGCTGGCACTTGCCGCCTGCAAGGAAGCCGCGAACACCAGCGCCACTTCCGCGCCGACCGGCGAGGCGGTTGCCGCAGTGCCGCCGCCAGCCGGCCAGGCCTGGACCGATGTGATTGCCGCGACGCCCGATGGCGGCATGCTGATGGGTAACCCCAATGCCCCGATCAAGCTGCTTGAATACGGCTCGCTGACCTGCCCGCACTGCGCCAACCTTGCCAAGCAGGCGATGGGCCCGCTGATGAAGGACTATGTCGCCAGCGGCAAGGTCAGCTTCGAATTCCGCAGCTTTGCGATCCACCCGCAGGACGTGCCGCTGACCGTGCTGGTCCGCTGCGCGCCGAAAGAAGCATTCTTCCCGCTGGTCGAGCAGATCTATGGCAATTTCGATGCAATGAACGCGGTCTACCAGGACCAGGCCAAGCTGTCCCAGGCCGAAGCGGCGATGCAGCTGCCCCCGGCGCAGCGCTGGGCGGCATTCTCCGATGCGGTCGGCTATACCGACTTCTTCTCGGCCCGCGGGATCGCCAAGGACCAGGCCCACGCCTGCCTGGCCGATCTGAACAAGGCCTCGCTGGTCGCCGATCAGGCCAAGAAGTATGGCGATCTGGGGATCAGCAGTACGCCCAGCCTGTTCATCAACGGCAGCAAGATCGATGCCGCCGAATGGCCCGGAGTGGAAGCCGCGCTCAAGGCCGCGGGCGCGCGCTGACGCGGGCCTGACGGAGGGATCGGACCGGCACGATGCGGATCAAGCGGCTCAAGCTCTCTGGCTTCAAGAGCTTTGTCGAGCCGGCAGAACTGCGCATCGAACCCGGGCTGACCGGGGTGGTCGGCCCCAACGGCTGCGGCAAATCCAACCTGCTCGAAGCAATCCGCTGGGTAATGGGCGAAAGCTCGCCCAAATCGATGCGCGGCGGCGGGATGGAAGACGTGATCTTCGCCGGCACCGCGCAGCGCCCGCCGCGCGATTTCGCCGAAGTCGTGCTGCACTGCGATACCGGCGACAATGACAGCGACCTTGAGGTCGTCCGCCGGATCGAACGCGGCGCGGGCAGCGCCTATCGCGTCAACGGGCGCGACGTGCGGGCCAAGGACGTCGCGCTGGTCTTTGCCGATGCGGCAACCGGGGCGCACTCCCCCGCGCTGGTCAGCCAGGGCAAGATCGCCGCGGTGATCGCCGCCAAGCCGGCCGAACGGCGGATGATGCTCGAAGAGGCAGCCGGGATCGCGGGTCTCCACGTGCGCCGCAAGGATGCCGAGCAGAAGCTGCGCGCGACCGAGGCCAACCTCGCCCGGCTTGAGGACCTGATGGGTCAGCTTGATCAGCAGATCGGATCGCTGCGCCGCCAGGCCCGCGCCGCCGAGCGCTACAAGGCGCTGTCCGACCGGATCCGCGTGGCCGAGGCCCGGCTGGTCTTCGCCCGCTGGCGCGATGCCGCCGCCGCCGCCGAAGCCGCCCGGGCCGAAGCCCAGGCCGCC
This sequence comes from uncultured Novosphingobium sp., assembly GCA_964573075.1. GTDB lineage: Bacteria > Pseudomonadota > Alphaproteobacteria > Sphingomonadales > Sphingomonadaceae > Novosphingobium. The sequence goes on from CAZNII010000034.1 coordinate 20,315, forward strand.
GAAGCCCGCGTGGCCGAAGCCCAGGCCGCGATGAAAGCGGCGCAGGACGCGCAGCACAGCTCTGCCAATGCCCTGGCCGAGGCCCGCGACGAACTGGCCGACCGGCGCGACGATGCCAGCGCCCATGGCCACCGCATGGCCCAGCTGACCAGCCAGCTGGAAGCCGCCGAAGAACGGCTCAAGGACCTCGACCGCCAGCACCAGCGGCTGGAGGAAGACCGCGGCGATGCCGACCGCCTGACCAAGGACGCCGCCGCCGCGCTGGCAAAGCTCGAACGCGAACTGGCCGACGGCGAGGAACAGCTCGCCGCCGACGAAAAGCGCCGCCCGATCGTTGCCGCCGCGCTCGACGATGCCGATCGCAACCTGCGCCAGGCCGAACTCGCGCTGGCCAAGGCGACCGCCGACCAGGCCGGGGTCGAAGCCGAATGGCGGGTCGCCGATGCCGAACTGGCTGCGGCCCAGCAACGCCTTTCGCGGCTCGATGGCGAGGCCCGGCGTCAGCAGGACCTGGCCGACAGCCTCGCCCGAGAAGGCGATCCGCTGGCCGCGCTGGCCCAGGCCGAGCAGGCCCGGGATGAGGCCGCCAGGGCGCTGGCCGCGGCCCGCGCCGCGCTCGAGGCTCAGCAGGCCCGCAAGGCCGAGTTGCAAGCCGCACGCGACGAAACCTCGTCGGCGCTGGCCTCGGCCAAGGCCGAACTGGCCGGGGTGGAGCGCGAATGGCAGGCGCTGGTCCGCGATCGCGATGCCCGCGCCAGGCAGGCCGCCAACAAGACCGGAACCGTCGCGCTCGATGCAGTCCGCGCCGCGCCGGGCTATGAGCGCGCGCTCGCCGCGGTGCTGGGGCGCGATGCCAAGGCCCCGCTCGGCGCGGCGCCGGCCGACGCCGATGGCCGGTTCTGGACCGGCGCCAAGGCCCCCGAGCAAGTTGCGGGCAGCCTCGCCGCCCATGTCACCCAGTGCCCGGACGAGCTCAAGGCCCGGCTCGCGCTGGTCCATATCGCCGATGCCGACGATGGCCGCGCGCTGGCCCCGGGCGAATGGCTGGTAACCAAGGCTGGGCGGATCCGCCGCTGGGACGGCTTCGTCGCCAAGGGCGAAGGCGCCGCCGAAGCAGCCCGGCTCGAGGCCGAGAACCGCCTCGCCGCGCTCGAGGCCGAATTGCCGGCCCTGCGCGGCGCGGCCGAAGCGGCAGAGGGCAAGGCCCAGGCCGTGGCTGCCGAACTGGCGGAACTGCAACTGGGCGTGATCGCCTCCGAACGCGCGGTCGCCGCCGCCGCCGATGCCGAGCGCGGCGCGCTGCGCGCGGTCGATCAGGCCGAGGCGGCGAAGGCCCGGATCGAGGCCCGCCGCGCCGAACTGGCCGCCAGCGCCAGCGATCTGGCCGAACAGCGCAGCCTTGCCGAGGCCGAGCGCAAGGCTGCCGAGGCGCGCCGCGCCGAACTGCCCGATCCCGCAACCGGCCGCGCCCAGCTCGCCGCTGCCCAGGCTCGTCACGATGCTGCGCGCCAGGGCCTGCAGGCCGCCACCGCCGGGCTTGCCGCGCACGATCAGGCACTCGCGGTCGCGCGCGAGCGCTGCAATACCCAGCGCGCCGACATCAAATCGTGGCAGGCCCGAGCCGGCGATGCCGCCAGCCGGCTCGCCGCGATGGCCCGCCGCTTCGAGGAAATTGAGGAAGAGCGCGCGATCGTTGCCGCCAAGCCGCCTAGCCTGATGCGCGAGATCGAGGCCGGGGACGAAGTGCGCACCCGCCTGACCGCCGAACTGGCCGCCGCCGAAGCCAAGGTCGGCGAGCTGGGCGAGGCCGCGCGGCGCATCGACGCGCAGTTCAACCAGGCCAACGAAGCGCTCGCCTCGGCCCGCGAGGCCCGCGCCGGAGCCGCTGCCCGGGCCGAGAACGAGGAAGCCCGCCGCGCCGAGATGGCCGGGATTTCCGGCGAACGGTTCCAGTGCCCGCCGCCGCTGCTGCCCGAGCGGTTCGAATTCGTTGCCGCCGAGGTTGGTCCCTCGGGCCAGGAAAGCGCCGAGCACGACAAGCTGGTCGCCGACCGCGAGCGGCTCGGCCCGGTCAACCTGGTCGCGGCCGACGAGCTGGCCGAGGCTGAGGCGCGGCATGGCACTTCGCTGGCCGAACAGGCCGAGCTGGTCGAGGCAGTGCACCGCCTGCGCGGTTCGATCGGCAACCTCAACCGCGAGGGTCGCGAGCGGCTACGCGCCGCGTTCGAGGCGGTCAACACCCATTTCCAGCGGCTGTTCACCAAGCTGTTCGAAGGCGGACAGGCCCACCTCGCGCTGGTCGACAGCGACGATCCGCTCGAAGCCGGGCTTGAGATCTATGCCCAGCCGCCGGGCAAGCGACTGCAATCGCTGACCCTGCTTTCGGGCGGCGAGCAGGCATTGACCGCGGTCGCGCTGATCTTCGCGCTGTTCCTCACCAACCCGGCCCCGATCTGCGTCCTCGACGAAGTCGACGCGCCGCTCGACGACGCCAATATCGAGCGGTTCTGCGATCTGCTCGACGCGATGGTCGGTGAAACCCAGACCCGCTACCTGATCGTCACCCACAACGCCGTGACGATGAGCCGCATGCACCGCCTGTTCGGCGTGACCATGGTCGAACGCGGGGTCAGCCGCCTGGTCAGCGTGGACCTTGAGGGGGCGGAAGAGCTGCTGGCGGCGGAGTAGGCGCCTAGAGTTTCATGCCGAGCCAGATCACGGCTTCGGTGGAGGCTGCGACAACCGGTTCAACGATCCTGGCCCAGCCATTTTTGCGGTTCAGCCCGCGCTCGGCGCTTTCGTGATGATCGCGTTCGTCTTCGATGATAGCCCGGACAACATCCGCCGCCGCCGGATCAATCGCTGCCAGCGCCAGTTCCTGCTCGGCCAGATGCAGAAGGACAACCTTCTCGATGGCCACAGTGGTCGCCGCAACGGCTTGCGCTCCGGCAAGGCCTGTGAGCAGGCCCAGCACCAGCCCACCAAACCCGCAGAGGTGGTAGCTGCGGCACCGCCCTCGTCCGCGCCGAGCAAGTTCCGCGCCGAACAGCGCACGGTGGTGGGTTTCGTGAGTGAGAAAACGGTCAATCTCGGCAACCAGCGCCGGTGAGCGCCACCGCGCAACCCAGCGCTGGGCCCGATAGATGCAAATCGCGCCATGCTCGCCCGCATGGTCGACCTTTATGATCCGGTCCCCAATCGTCTCCCCGCGCTTGAGCCGTGCTTTCAAGTCCATCGCCACCTAATCCAGCACAAACCGCGGCCCCGTCCCGCCCGTCCCCGCCCGGTCGTCGCGGTTGTAGAGGCGGC
>CAZNII010000035.1:0-16471 GCA_964573075.1 uncultured Novosphingobium sp.
GCATAGACCGCCAGGGCATCGTTGCCATCGACCCTGAGGCCGGCAATGCCATAGCCGATTGCGCGCGCGGCGAAAGTCGCCCGTTCGCCCCCGGCAAAGCCCGAAAAGCTGGAAATCGCCCACTGGTTATTGACGATGTTGAAGACCACCGGGGCGTTGAACACGGTGGCGAAGATGAAGGCCGAATGGGCATCGCCCTCTGCGCTGGAACCTTCGCCGATCCAGGTGCTGGCGATCCGGGTATCGCCCTTGATCGCGCTGGCCATCGCCCAGCCGGCGGCCTGCGGCATCTGCGTCGCGAGGTTGCCGCTGATCGTGAAGAAGTTGTGATCGCGGCTGGAATACATGATCGGCAGCTGCCGGCCCTTCAGCTTGTCGGCCCGGTTGGAGTAGATCTGGTTGATCATCTCCACGATCGGATAGCCGCGCGCGATCAGGATGCCCTGCTGGCGATAGGACGGAAACACCATGTCATCGTCCGACAGCGCGAATGCCGATGCGACGCTGGTCGCCTCTTCCCCGGTGCATTTCATGTAGAAGCTGGTCTTGCCCTGGCGCTGGCCGCGATACATCCGGTCATCGAACGCGCGGGTCAGCGCCATGGTCCGCAGCATCCGCCGCAGCGTTTCCGGGTCGAGCTTGGGATCCCAGGCCCCGACCGCGCGATGATCTTCATCGAGCACCCGGATCAGGCCATGACACAGGGCGTGGGTTTCCTCGGTCACGCAGGCTTCGTCGGGCCGCGGAAAGGCCCCGGCGGGCGGGATTTCGAGGAATGAATAATCGACCGGATCGCCGGGTCGAAATGGCGGTTCGGGGACGTGCAGGCTCAGCGGCGGCAGGTTGCCGCCGGCGCTTCCGGCACTGTCGGGCCGCTTGGCCATGGTGCGCTCTCCCGCTTCCCGAACGCCGCACCCGGCTTGGAAGCAAATGTTAGGTTCGCGACATAATATTTCAAACTGGTTACAGCGTCAACCAAACCAAAGGCGGCTGCGGAACTGCTTATCCGCCTTGTCCGGGCGATAGGCAAGCATGGCGATCAGGCATCTGCGCAATAGCGCTTTGGCTTTGTCGCCAAGGGGTGTAGCCTCGCGCACACTGGGGAGAGCGCGATGAACATCAGGAACCTGCTCTTCGGAGCCGCGTTGCTGGCTTGCGCCAGCACAGTTCTGGCCGTCGAGCCAGACCTTTCGGACGATGCCGGCCTGCCGCTCGATCCGGACGGACTGGTCGAGCCGCTGACCCAGGAGCAATGGGAGGCGATGGAGCAGGATCCGGAGCGCGCCCACCGGCTGCTGCCCGCACCCGAGGCCTGCAATGAGGATTGGCGCTGCCCCGATCCGATGAAGCTGGACAGCCAGGAGATCAGCACCGGCGGCTGGTTCGAGCCGCCCGAACCCGAAGCGACCGAACCCGCGGTCGAACAGGCGGCTCCCGGCGGAGTTGTAAGGAGCAAGGTTCGGATCGGTCGCGGCTTTCGCGCACCGCCCGGCAGTGCGCCGTGGATGGCGCAGATTCAGCGCCCGGCGCTGATGCCGCAGGTCACCAGCCGGATGCTCGATTGGGAGGATCGCCAGGAATGCGGCGGGGCGCTGATTGCCCCGGGCTGGATCGTCACCGCGGCGCATTGCCTACAGGACCTGGGCGGAAACATCCAGGCACAGGGTTATCGCGTCCGGATGGGTGCGTCAGACATCAGCGGCGGCCAGGCCGGTGCCACCTACCGGATCACGAAAGTGATACCGCACCCCCAATATGTCGGGAACGGCAACTACTACAACGATATTGCCCTGATCCGCTTCGCCCCTGACGAACAGACCGAGCGCAGCCGCCGGATCTGGGTTCAGGCCGTCGCGATCGATGCCAGCGGGCCGCAGACCGGGGTCCATTCCGGCAAGACCGCGTTCTTTTACGGTTGGGGCCAGACCGAACAGCAACGCCCCTCCGCGCCGCTGCTTTACGGCAAGGTCCAGGTTCAGCCCGACGCCGGGTGTAACCGCGCCAACATCGCGCTGTGCGCCAAGGGGTTTGGCGCGAGCGGATCGACCCAGTGCCACGGCGACAGCGGCGGGCCGCTGATCCTCTACAACGAGGGCACACCGATCCTGATCGGGGTGGTCAGCCACAATGTCGAGCGTGCCGCCTGCGGTCAGCAGACCAAGCCCGGCGTCTTTACCCGCGCCGCCAGCTTCCGTGGCTGGATCGAGAGCCACACCGGACGCTTGCCGATCGCGCCCGACAACCGCAGGGCAGCGCAATGAAACGGCCCCTGGCGCTGGCGATCGTCCTGCTGCTCGCCACCGGCACCGGGCTTGCTCAGACTGAACCCGACAGGCAGCCGACGGAACCGACCGCTCAGGACGGCGCGACCAGCGATCCGGCCGAACAGGGGCCCGAAGGTCCGGAATTTGTCCCGCTCGAGCCAATCCTGGCCGATCCCTGCAAGGACGAATGGCGATGCCCGGATTCGCTGACGCTTGACCACTTGCCGACGGTCAGCGCCGAAGACGTCAAGCCGCCCGAAGGCTACTCCTACGTGATCCCCAAGAACCGGCCTCCGCCGCCTGGCAAGCGACAAATGGGGCGGGGCCGGATTGTTGCGAACGGCGGGGCGCCGTGGATGGCGCTGATCCAGCGGCCGGAAAGGATGCCCTGGGTCACCAAGCGCATGCTGACCTGGGAGGAGCGGCTCTATTGCGGAGGCTCGCTGGTTGCTCCAGGCTGGATCCTGACGGCAGCGCATTGCCTGTACGAAAACGGCCGCAACATCCGCTCTTCCCGCTACCGGGTCCGGCTGGGGATGAACGACATCAGGTTCGACAATTCGGGTGTTTCCTACCGCATCACACGGATAGTTGCCCATCCGCAATACGATCCGAAAGGGTACTACAACGATATCGCGCTGGTCCGCTTCGAGGTCGACGACCAGACCGAGCGCAATCGGCGAATCTGGGTGCAGTCGATCGAAGTCGACCCGGTCGGCTCAAGCACCATGCGCCTGGCGGGAAAGAATGCCTTCTTCTATGGCTGGGGACTAACCGAACGCGGCCTTCCTTCGGCCGTCATGATGTTCGGCGAGGTCACGATCGAGCCCGATGCGCAGTGCGATCGGTCGGTGATCGCGCTCTGCGCACTGGGCGCGGGCAAGGCCCAGCCGACCCAGTGCCACGGTGACAGCGGCGGGCCGCTGGTCTGGTTCGGCCAGGGCGCACCGCTGCTGGTCGGGGTGGTCAGCCACAATGCCGAATTCAAGGCTTGCGGCAAGCAGCGCAAGCCAGGTGTGTTTACCCGTGCGGGGGCCTATCGCGGCTGGATCGAGAGCCACACCGGTCCGCTGCGCCGCTCGGCACGGAGCAGCTAGGCATGTCGGCGGCGCGCACAGCCGCCCTGGCCGCGGCCTTGCTTGCTGCAACACTACCCGTCACCCGGGCGCCGCTGCTGGCCCAGGCCGATGAAACGGCGGATCGCGCGAGGGACCTGGAAGGCTGCGATCCCTTCGGCCCGTGCCTCGATCCGCTGACCATCGAAAGCGCCCCGGTCGATACAGCGGCCCAGTTCCCGCCGCCCGATTACTTCGCCAAAGGGCCGGAGCCGATTGTGGTCGATCCGGCCCAGGGCCAGCAGCATGTCATCGGCGGCGGCTTTGCCGTGCCCGACCGGACCGCTCCGTGGATGGCGCAGATCCAGCGGCCGCCCCGGTTGCTGCGGCTGACCGCACGCAACCTTGGTTGGGACGAGCGGCACCATTGCAGCGGCGCGCTGATCAAGCCGGGCTGGATCATCACCGCCGCGCACTGCCTGGACGACACGCTTGATCTGGCCGGCAATGTTGCCGACATCCGCCAGCTCAACTATCGGGTCCGGCTCGGCCGCAAGGATATTTCGCTCGACCCTTCGGGTTCGAGCTTCCGGATCGTGCGGATCGAACGGCCGTCGGGCTATGATCCGTCCCGTAGCGGCTATTTCAGCGACGTGGCGCTGGTCCAGTACGTTGCGGACGAACAGACCGACGCTGCGCGCGGGGTCCAGGCGGTTGTCCTGCCGGTCGATCGCCGGCCGGCCAGCCAGCAGGTGTTCGGCACCGCCATTGTCCGCTTCTATGGCTATGGCCTGACCGAGCGCGGCCGGATCGAAGCGCCCCTGCTCTATGGCAAGGCATTGATCGCGCCCGACAGCCAGTGCCGCAATCCGGCGATCGCGCTTTGCGGTCGGCAGATCGCCAGCATCGGCATCCCCGGCCGGCAATCGAGCCAATGCCATGGCGACAGCGGCGGGCCGCTGGTCTGGTTCAGGGATGGCAAGCGGCCGATGCTGATCGGCGTGGTCAGCCACAACGTCGGCAAGGCCAGCTGCGGCCGACACCGCGATGCCGGGGTCTTCACCCGGATTTCAGCCTTCGTCGGGTGGATCGAACGGATCGCCGGCCCCTTGCCGCGCGGCTGAAGCGAAAGCCCCGGCAAGACCGCCTGGGTCGCCGGGGCTCAATTCGAATTCAGCTTCGATCAGGGCTTGATCGGATTGCTGTTGGGATCGCCTTCACCGGTCGCGGCGGCTTCGGCATCGGTGCCTTCGCTGGCGGCGGCGGCAGTCGCGCCGGTATCGGCGCTGGCTTCGGTGGTCGGTTCGGCAGCGGTGGTTTCAGCCTTCTTCTCACAGCCGGCGAGCGCCAGGGCCGAAGCGGCAATCAGCAGTCCGGTGGTCAGCTTGCGCATGGGTTTTCCTCCTGTTGCGGTATGCGGGACTATGACAGCCCCATGTCGGAAAGCAATCGGCTAAATCCGGGCAGGTCGCGCAGCGGATCGAGCATGGGATCGGTCCGTGCCAGCAGCAGCCCCGCATCGCGCGCATCGGCCGCCTGCTGCAACCGCGCCATCGCCGCGTCGCGTTCGCCCCATTGCGCCAGGACCTGGGCCTGCTGATAGCTGGCGTTGGCGCCGTAATCGGCCTGCAACTGATCCAGCGCGGCCTGCGCGGCCGGCCGGTTGCCCAGCTTCGCCTCGATGATCGCTACGCCTTGCAGACGGAACACCGGGATCGGCTCGGCCGCGAAGGCCGCCCTGGCATCCTCGAGCTTGCCGGTCAGGTACAGCGCCGCGCCGATTGCCGAATTGGTTGCGCTGAGCTTGGGATTGAGCTCCAGCGCAGAGCGCATCCGCCCGATGGTAGCGGGATAATCGCGCCGCGCCATGGCGACGTAGCCGGCCGCACGGAAGGCGCCCGGATTGAGCGGATCGAGCGCCAGCGCGCTGGCGATCGCCTCGTCGGCATCCTGGGCGCGGTCGATATAGGCGGTGAACAGGGCAAAGGCGCGCAGCACATCGGCATCGCCCGCCCCAAGTTCGCGCGAGCGGTCATAGGGCGCGCGGGCCGAGCGCGGATCGAGCCGGCCGTTGTACAGCGCATAGCCCAGCGCCGAATGGGCCTCGGCCAGCTGCGGCGCGCGCTTGATCGCGGCCTGGGCGGATTCGACCGCACGATCATAGAACGGGCGGATATCCTGGCTCCGCCCGGTTTCGTTGGCAATCGCGGCCAGGATCTTCGAGCGCGCCGCCAATGCCGAGGCATAGCCCGGATCGAGCCCGACCGCCTCGTCGAACCGGGCCAGCGCCGCGCGGTCGGTAGCTTCGGTCTCGCTGGTCTCGACCAGTGCCTTGCCGCGCAGATAGGCATCGAAGGCGCGGACATTCGCGGTTCCGCCGATCTGCGCCAGATCGCCCGACCGACCCGCCTCGATCGCCCGCGCGTTGATCTCGGCGGCCAGCGCGCGCGAGACGATCGCGGCAATCTCGGTCTGCATCGCCAGCACATCGTCGGGCTTGCGATCGAGCGACTGGGTCCAGTCCAATCCGGCATCGCGCCCGTTGAGCAGTTCCACCGTCACCCGGATCCGGTCCGACCCGTGCCGCACGCTGCCGCGCAGGACATGGGCGACCTTGAGCTTCCGGGCAATGGTCTGGACATCGGCCGCGGCATCACGGAATTCGGCCGAGGAAGTCGGCGCGGCAATCCGCAGCATCGGATTGCGGGCCAGCGTGGCGCGCAGTTCCTCCGATAGCCCGGCTGAGAAATAGGCATCGTCCGGATCGCCCAGATTGGCGAAGGGGATCACCGCGATGGTGTTTTCGGACGCCTTCGCCGCCCCCGGACCGAGCAGCTTCCAGCCGAGGAATCCGCCGCCCAGCGCCAGTGCGGCAGTCCCGCCGCCAACCAGCAGGCTGCGCCGCGAAGGCCCGGTGGAAGGTAGGGTGACGGGCGCTGCGGGCCGCCCGACCAGCGCCGTGACCGCGCGGATTGCCGCCTGGATCTCGGCCCCGTCCGGCTTGCCGCGCCACCGCGAAATGTCGATCACCTGAAACTGGCGGAAGCCCAGCGGCGGCTGGCTGCCGTCAAGCGAAAGCGGCACCAGGCATTGCCGCTCGCGCCCGCGGGTCGCCTCATCGCGAACCCAGTGCGAATCGACCGCGGTCTGCGACCACAGCACCACCACAGCATCAGCGGATTCGAGCGCGGCCTCGGTGGTCGGCAGAAAGGTCTCGCCACCTTCCAGCAGGCCGTCCCACCACACCCGGAAGCCGACCTGCTCGAACGCCGCGATCACCGGCAGGGCGCGCTTGCGATCGGCCCGGGCATAGCTCAGGAAAATGGAATGGCCCTGGCTGGCCTGTTCGGTTGAACCGCTGTCCGGCATGATTGCGCCGCCTTCTCCCCTGCCCTGGCGACCCTATTGTCGCAGCAGCTTAGGGCCAAGCGCCCGGCGCAACAAGCACTAGCGCAAGGGTCAGACCGCGACCGGCGCGGCGATATGCGCCTGGGGGGTATAGCCGGTCACTTCGAAATCCTCGATCCGGTAGCCAAAGATGCTGTCCGGCCGGTGCAGGATCTCCAGCTTGCCCCCGCCCGAAGGCTCGCGCGCCAGCTGGGCTTCGACCAGTTCGGCGTGGTTGAGGTACAGATGGGTATCCCCGCCCATCCAGACCAGCTCACCCGGTTCGAGATCGCATTGCTGGGCCAGCATCCGGGTGAACAGCGCCGCCCCGAACAGGTTGAACGGCAAGCCCAGCGCCACATCGCAGCTGCGCTGGTAAAGCAGGCAGTTGAGCCGGCCCGAGCCGACGTGGAACTGGTAGGTCTTGTGGCACGGCGGCAGAGCCATCGCGTCAAGCTCGGCAACGTTCCAGCCTTCGACGATGTGGCGGCGGCTGCCGGGGTTGTTCCTCAGGCTTTCGACCAGTAGCGCGACCTGGTTGATGCCCGGCCCGCGCTCGAACAGCTCTTCGCCTGCCGGACGATAAGTCGGCCAGTCGACCCACTGCTTGCCATAGACCGGGCCAAGATCGCCCCAGCGCTCGGCGAAATCGGCGTCATCGGCGATTCGGGCGGCAAAGTCCTCGACCGAGATCGCCTCGCCGGTCGCCTTGACGTAATTGGCGTGGGGCCATTCGTTCCAGATCTTCACCCCTTGCAGCACCAGCGGACGGATGTTGGTATCCCCGGTCAGGAACCACAGGAACTCGCGGGCGGAAGTTTTCCAGTAGACCCGTTTGGTAGTGACCAGCGGCATTTCCCCGCCGGACAGATCGAAGCGGATCTGGGCCCCGAACACCGAACGGGTCCCCACTCCGGTCCGGTCGACCCGCTCGTCCCCATGCTCCCAGATCTGCCGCATCAGATCGAGGTACTGCCATTCCCAGTGCCGTCCGGCCCGGGAATCGAGAGGAATCGCTGCGCTTGCCATGAAATGACCTTAGCACCATGCCCGGCCCGGTCCAGCAGGTGGCCCCACCCCCGCCCCCTCCCGCAAGCGGGCGGGGAGAAATGTGCGAAATGCCCGCTTGCCACCCGGTGAATCGCCCCCTATAGGCGCGCTCCTGCCTCGGGCTCCCAATGGGGGCTCGCGATCGGTCGGGGAATAGCTCAGCCTGGTAGAGCACTGTCTTCGGGAGGCAGGGGCCGGAGGTTCGAATCCTCTTTCCCCGACCAACATCGCTCCAGATCGTCAGCCGGAACACTCGCTTGGCGCATTTGCCGCCAGGGCCAGCATGCGCCGGTCGCGACCATAGATGTCGGCGAACAGGGCAAAGCTGCCGTCGCCGCGGGTACCGGCGGTGAAATAGGCGACATAGACCGGGATCGGCCGATCCAGCGGCACCACCAGCGAATTGCCCGAAGCCACCAGCGCATCGATCTGCGCGCGGGTCCTGCTGCCGGCCAGCAGGTTCTCGGTCAGCCCCAGCGCATCGCCAACCCGCACGCAGCCGTGGCTGAAGGCCCTGACATCGCGCCCGAACAGGTCGCGGTTGGGCGTATCGTGCAGATAGACGCTGTAAGGGTTGGGCATCACCAGCTTCATCTGCCCCAGGGCATTGCCCGGTCCCGGCTTCTGCCGGATCGAGCCGCCGCTCCAGACATAGCCCCGGGCCCGCGCGGTCGCCGGGCTGCGGCGAATGAGCCCGCCCACGCTTTCGCGCACGATATTGGCCGGCACGGTCCACCACGGGTTGAAATTGATCCCCGTGACCGTAGCCGAAAACACCGGGGTCGGGGTGGAGGTCTTGCCGACGATCACCCGCCAGTTGCCCGCCCGCTTCCCGCCTTGCCAGCGGGTCAGCTCGAACGCCGCGGCATTGACCAGCAGGTAATCCTGCCCGAGCGAGACCGGCATCCAGCGCCAGCGTTCCATGTTTTTTGCAATGGTGCGCCGCCGGGCCGGGTCGGTTTCCGCCTTCCAGGCATTGCGCAGCACCGCATATTCGGGGTGCTGCGGGCGCTGACCAGCAAGGAAATCGTCCAGCCGTCCGCCTGCCAGCGCGACCTTGAGCTGTGCTTCGAGATCGATGCTGCGGTCGGAATCGACGATCCGCCAGCCGATCCGTTCGCTCCCCGGCGCGATTCCCAGCAGATGCATCCGCGCCAGCTTGAGCGCGAGCGCATCGGCAGCGGCGTCTATCGCCGCCGGATCGCGTCCGGCAATCGCCTGGTCGAGCGCGGTGCTGTCCGGCCGGGGCAGCGCATCGTCCTGCGCGGCGGAGATCCAGGCGCGCAGGCTGGCGATCGATTCGCCGTTCCATTGCGCAACATGGGTTGGACCATCGCTGGCCCCCATCACCATGAAGGCCAGCGCAAACAGGGAACGCTTCATCCGCGACTTGCCCCTTCAGTCTTGCAATCCGGCGCAGCGACACCCAGATCGCGCTCAAACGAACTTCGGGACTCGCATACCCATGAAATTCAACCGGCGCCACTTCCTCGGCGCCATGGTTGCCGGCAGTGCCGGGCTGGTGCCTTCTAGAAGTCTCGCCGCCACCTTGTGCGGCGAAATGCCAGCCCTACTGCCGCATGCCTTGGCCGCCCTGGAAATGCATTCCAACCGGATCGTCCACCGCGACGTGATCGGGATCGTCAACTTTGCCGCGCATTCGCGCTTGCCGCGCTTCCAGCTGATCGACCTGGCCGGCGGGCGCGTGCTCAAGACCATGCTGGTTGCCCACGGCAGCGGGTCCGACCCGGCCGCGACCGGCTGGACCGAGCGGTTTTCAAACCGCCCCGGCTCCAACGCGTCGTCGAAAGGCGTGTACCTCACCGGCTCGACCTATGTGGGCAAGCATGGCCGTTCGCGCAAGCTGATCGGGCTGGAACCCCAGAACGAAGCGGCCGAGCGCCGCGCGATCGTGATCCACGGCGCGGACTATGTCGACGCGGACATTGCGCTGGCCCAGGGGCGGATCGGGCGCAGCCAGGGCTGCTTCGCCGTATCGCGCGGCGAGGTTAGCGACCTGCTGGGACTGCTCGGCGAAGGCCGGATGCTGTTCGCCTGGAAGGGCTGACCTAGCCCCCGCGCAGCAGTTGCACGCCCCAGTCGCGTTCGAACAGGTAGAGCAGCAGCCGCGCTGCTTCGCCGCGTTCGCCGGTCAGACCCCCGTCGCGCTCGATCAGCAGCCGCGCATCGTCGTGGGCGAGCGGCAGCAGTTTCTGGATCTGTTCAAGACTGGCGACCCGGAACGGGGTATCTCCCGATTGCCGCGTGCCGAGCAGTTCGCCGCCACCGCGCAAGCGCAGGTCTTCTTCGGCCAGGCGAAAGCCGTCCTGGGTCTCGCGCATCAGTGCCAACCGGTCGCGCGCGGTTTCCGACAGCGATTCGCCGCGCAGCAGCAGGCAGGTGCTCTTGCCCTCGCCCCGCCCGACCCGGCCGCGCAGCTGGTGCAGCTGGGCCAGGCCAAAGCGTTCGGCCTGTTCGATCACCATCAGCGTCGCATTGGGGACGTCGACCCCGACCTCGATCACCGTGGTCGCGACCAGCAATTTCGCCGCGCCGCTGGCGAAGCGTTCCATCGCCGCGTCTTTCACCTCGGGCTTCAATTGTCCGTGAACCAGCACCACAGCGTCACCAAAGCGGGCCTTGAGTTCGGCAAAGCGCGCCTCGGCAGCGGCCAGGTCCTCGCTCTCGTGCTCGCGGACCATCGGGCAGACCCAATAGGCCTGGCTGCCGCTTTCAAGGTGCCGCCCGATCGCTGCAACCACGTCGCCCAGCCGCTCGATCGCGACCACCCGGGTGTCGATCGGCTGGCGCCCCGGCGGCATCTCGTCGAGCCGGCTGACGTCCATCTCGCCATATTGCGCCAGGGTCAGCGTGCGCGGGATCGGGGTGGCAGTCATCGCCAGGCAATGCGGGGTGCGTTTGCCCTTTTGCGTCAGCATCAGCCGCTGGCCCACCCCAAAGCGGTGCTGCTCGTCAATCACCACCAGCGCGAGGTTCCTGTAGGCCACCGCATCCTGGAAGATCGCATGGGTGCCGACCACCATCTGGATCGAGCCGTCGAGCAGCCCCATCAGGATCGATTCGCGCGCCTTGCCCTTGTCGCGCCCGGTCAATAGCGCGATCGTCACGCCGGTGCCGGCGGCCATCCGGGACAGCGTTTCATGGTGCTGCCGGGCCAGGATCTCGGTCGGGGCGAGCAGCGCGGCCTGGGCCCCGGCCTCGACCGCCAGCAGCATGGCTTCGAGGGCTACCACGGTCTTGCCCGAACCGACATCGCCCTGGAGCAGCCGCAGCATCGGGCTGGCCTGGGCCAGGTCATCCTCGATCTCGCGCACCGCGCGGCTTTGCGCGCCGGTCAGCCCGAACGGCAGGTTGAGCTTGCCGCGCAGCGAGCCGTCACCGCTCAGCGGGGTGCCGACCCGTGCCCGGTTGGCGTTCTTGACCAGCATCAGCGCCAGGCTGTTGGCCAGCAGCTCGTCATAAGCCAGCCGATCGCGCGCGGCGGCGTGTTCGCCCTTGTGCGCCAGTTCCAGTGCATCGCGCCAGCGCGGCCAGGCCATCTTGTCGGCCAGCCCCGGTTCGATCCACTCGGGCAGTTCCGGCACCCGCTCAAGCGCCTGGTGGATCAGCGCCGCCAGTCGACCCTGGGTCAACCCCTCGGACAGCGGATAGACCGGCTCGACCAGCTGGCCCAGCGCGGCCGCGCTTTCCTCGGCCACGTGGTCCGGGTGAACGATCTGCAGCATCTGCCCATACTGGTCGAGCCGCCCGGCCACCCAGCGCTTTTCACCCAGCGGCAGCGCCTTCTTCGCCCAGCCGGTGTTCCGCCCGAAATAGGTGATCGCGCAGATGTTGCCCGGCTGGTCTGCCGCCAGTACCCGGAACGGCCCTCGCCCGGCCGAGCTGCGGTATTCGAGCGGCGTCAGCGCCACTACCACGTTCTCGCCCACGCTCGCCTCGTCCAGATCTGCCACCGCGCGGCGGGTGACGAAGCGATCGGGCAGGTGATAGGCGAAATCGCGCACCCGGGTCAGCCCCAGACGCTCCAGCGGCCGCGCCAGCCCGGTGCCGACGCCCTTCAGGCTGTCGGCCGCGACGAACAGGGGATTGAGCCGATCGGGGCGCATGGCGGCTTAATGCCCCAAGCAGGCGCGCGGCGAAAGGGCCAGGCTTTGACCCAGCGCATGGACAGCAATTGCGGCCAGGGCTTTGCTGGTACCAAGCACAAGACAAAGGAGGCCCCCATGCTGGTACCCCACGGAACCGTGATTGCCCTGGTCGACGGGCACAGATTCGAGCTCTATCGCAATGCTGGCGACGAGGCCGAACCGGAACTTGCCGCCCTGCCCGCTCCCAAGCTCGATTCGCACAACCATTCAGGCGGCAGCCACCGCTCGAGCGCGGGCAACCATGCCGACAGCTTGGTCAACGAAGACGCCCACGCCGCCGCTGCCGCGGCTTGGCTCAACGGCCAGGTGCTGAGCCACAAGATCAAGGAACTGGTGGTGATCGCCCCACCCCGCACCCTGGGCGAACTGCGCAAACACTATCACAAGCTGACCGAGCGGGCGCTGATCAAGGAACTGCACAAGGACCTGATCGGCAAGCAGCCGGGCGATATCGTCGCCGCGCTGCGCGAGAAGCATTGAGCGTTGCCTTTGCCCTCGCCGCGGCCTAGCGGCGGGGGCATGGAACACGATGCTCCTTCCGCCGAGACCCGTTTGCGCCGCCTGAAGTTCCGCGCCTGGCATCGCGGCACGCGCGAGGCCGACTATATGATCGGCTGCTTCTTCGACCGCTATGGCGCCGAATGGGGCGAGGCGGAAATCGCCTGGTTCGAGCGCCTGCTCGAGGAAGAGGACGTCGACATCATGGGCTGGGCGCTGGGCACGCTCTCGGTGCCGGACGAATACGCCGGGCCGCTGATGGACGCCTTCCGCAAGCTCGACTACGTCGAAATCCCGCGCTAAGGCGCACACCCGTTTCCCACCCCGTTGGCCGCAAAAATGGCCTGCGGGGCAATTGCCGTTGTCCGAGCCGTGCCTGATCTGTCGAAAATCCTTGCCGCCAAGGCCCCACTGACCCTGTCCTCGCTGGCGCGCGGGGCGCAGCCGCTGGTGCTGGCGGACCTCGCGCGGGCGGCGAAGACGAGGGCGGTGTTCATCGCCCCGGACGAGGCGGCGATGCAGGCGATTGCCGACAGCGCGGCCTTCTTCGCGCCAGAACTGGACGTGATCGCCTTTCCGGCGTGGGATTGCCTGCCCTATGACCGCGCCAGCCCCGCGCTGTCGGTCAGCGCCCGGCGGCTGGCCGCGCTGCACCGGTTGCAGGGCAAGGCCGCAGGCCCGCAGCTGCTCGTCACCACCATCAACGCCGTCATTCAACGCGTCGCCACCCCGTTCCGGATCCGCGAGAACGTGCGGCTGCTCAAACCCGGGATGGAAATCGGCCGCGAAAGCCTGATCGCGCTGCTCCAGCGGCAGGGCTACAGCCGCACCGATACGGTGGCCGATGCCGGCGAATATGCGGTGCGCGGCTCGATCTTCGATATCTACCCCTCGGGACTCGAACAGGGCCTGCGGCTCGACTTCTTCGGGGACGAGCTGGAAACCCTGCGGCTGTTCGATCCCAACACCCAGCGCTCCAGCGGAGTGTCGGAGAGCCACCTGCTGCTGCCGGCCAGCGAGGCGATGCTCGACGAGGACAGCGTCAAGCGCTTCCGCAGCCGCTACCGCGAGATGTTCGGCGCCAATGCCACCGGCGATCCGCTCTACCAGGCGGTCAGCGACGGGCGCCGGCTGGCCGGGATGGAGCACTGGCTGCCGCTGTTCGAGGAGCGGCTGACCACCCTGTTCGATCACCTGGGCAGCGACGATACGATCGTGATCGATAGCGCCGCCCTGGGCGCAGCGGACGAGCGGCTGGGCGACATCGCCGACTATTTCGCCGCCCGCAGCGAAGCCGGCGGCAAGGCCCCCGGATCCTACCGTCCGCTGGCGCCGGACGCCCTCTACCTGACCAGGGCCGAGCTCGACGAGCGGCTGAAGGGGCACCCGGTCCACAAGGCAGAAATCTTTGCCCAGCCGGACAGCGCCGGGATTGTCGATTTCGGCTTTTCCGGCAGCCGCGACTTCGCCCCCGAACGGGCCCGCGGCGACAACGTCTACGAAGCCGCTGCGCAATACCTGACCGGCCAGGCCAAGCGCGGCAAGAAAGCCCTGATCGCGGCCTATTCCGAAGGCAGCCGCGCCCGCATTGCCGCGATCCTCGGCGAAGCCGCCCGCCCGGCCCCGGTCATGGCCGACAGCTGGCAGGACGCATTGGGCCTTGCGGCGAAGGGCGCGCCGGTGGCGCTGGTCCTGCCGCTCGAAACCGGCTTTGCCAATGCCGAGCTGGAGCTGGTCACCGAGCAGGACATCCTGGGCGACCGGCTGGTCCGCCGCAAGAAGCGGCGCAAGGGCGCCGATGCCTTCCTGGCCGAGCTGGCCGCGCTGACCCCGGGCGATCTGGTGGTCCACATGGATCACGGGATCGGCCGCTACATCGGGCTGCAATCGATCCCGGTCGGGCAGAGCCCGCACGATTGCGTCGCGCTGGAATACCACGGCGGCGACAAGCTCTATGTTCCGGTCGAGAACATCGATGTCCTTTCGCGCTATGGCAGCGACGCCGAATTCGTCGCGCTCGACCGGCTGGGCGGCGAAGGCTGGCAGAAGCGCAAAGCCCGGCTCAAGGAGCGGATCCGCGAGATCGCGCACGAGCTGCTCAAGACCGCGGCCTTGCGCGCGCTGCGCCAGGCCCCTGTGCTGCTGCCCGATCAGGGCGCCTTTGACCAGTTCGTCGAGCGCTTTCCGTGGGCTGAGACCGAGGACCAGGAAGCCGCGATCGAGGACGTGCTGGGCGATCTTGGCGAAGGCAAGCCGATGGACCGGCTGGTCTGCGGCGACGTCGGCTTCGGCAAGACCGAGGTGGCGCTGCGCGCGGCCTTCGTTGCGGCCATGGCCGGGCAGCAGGTCGCAGTGATCGCGCCGACCACCCTGCTCGCCCGCCAGCACTTTACCGGTTTCACCGAGCGCTTTACCGGCTTCCCGCTGAAGGTCGGGCGGCTATCGCGGCTGGTCGGCGAAAAGGAAGCCAAGGCCACCCGCGCCGGCCTGGCCGATGGCACGGTCGATGTCGTGATCGGGACCCATGCGCTCCTCGCAAAGAGCTTGCAGTTCAAGCGGCTCGGGCTTGTAATCGTTGATGAAGAACAGCGCTTCGGGGTCAATCACAAGGAGGCGCTCAAGCAGCTGCGCAGCAATGTCCACGTCCTCACGCTGACCGCCACGCCGATCCCGCGGACGTTGCAGATGGCGATGAGCGGCCTGCGCGAGCTTTCCACCATCCAGACCGCCCCGGTCGATCGGCTGGCGGTGCGCACCTATGTGATGGAGTGGGATGACATGGTGATGCGCGAGGCGCTGCTGCGCGAACACCATCGCGGCGGGCAGAGCTTCATCGTCGTGCCCCGGATCGCCGACATGCCCGAAGTCGAGGACTGGCTGCACAAGACCGTGCCCGAGGTCCGCTATATCTCCGCTCATGGCCAGATGGCCGCGGGCGAAGTCGAGGAACGGATGAGCGCGTTCTACGAGAAGAAGTACGAAGTGCTGCTTTCGACCACGATCGTCGAAAGCGGCCTCGACATCCCCAGCGCCAACACGATCATCATCCACCGCGCCGATCGGTTCGGCCTCGCCCAGCTTTACCAGCTGCGCGGACGGGTCGGCCGCTCGAAGCTGCGCGCCTATGCCTACCTCACCACCCCGGCCGACACGCAGCTTTCGGAGGTGGCGGAAAAGCGGCTGAAAGTGCTTGGCGATCTCGATTCGCTCGGCGCCGGGTTCCAGCTCGCCAGCCACGATCTCGATATTCGCGGCGCGGGCAATCTGCTCGGCGACGAGCAGAGCGGCCACATCCGCGAAGTCGGCTTCGAGCTCTACCAGTCGATGCTGGAAGACGCGATCCTGGCGGCCAAGGCCGGCGATCTTGGCGTGGTCAGGGAACGCCATGCGCTCAGCCCGCAGATCACGGTCGATGCGCCGATCATGATCCCGGAAGACTACGTGCCCGATCTGGCGGTGCGGATGGCGCTCTATCGCCGCCTCAACGATGCCGAGGACGGCCAGGAGATCGAGAGCCTCTCGGCCGAGATGATCGACCGCTTCGGCCCCCTGCCCCAGCCGACCGCCAACCTGGTGAAACTCATCCAGATCAAGCGCCAGGCGATCGAGGCCAATATTGCCAAGATCGACGTCGGGCCGAAGGGTACGCTGGTTTCGTTCCACAATGACGAGTTCCCCGATCCGGCTGGGTTGCTGTCCTATGCCGAGCGGCTCGAAGGGACGATCAGGTTGCGGCCCGACAGCAAGATCGTGGTGGTCCGCACCTGGGGCAGCCCTGAAGCCCGCCTCAACGGGCTGTTCCAGCTGACCAAGGGGCTCAGCGCGATCGCGCGGAAGGCATCGCGCCTGACCTGACCCATCACCGTTCATCCCGAGCGAAGTCGAGGGACAGCCTTCGCCGCGGTCCCTCGACTTCGCTCGGGACGAACGGATTGAAGCGATTCAGGCTTCTGGCGTAACGCGCTAACCGCGAGCCAGTCGCCTGAACTCCGCCGCACCCAGCGGCTGGGCGCGCAGGAAGCCCTGATAAAAGGCGCAGCCCTCACCG
>CAZNII010000035.1:16571-18995 GCA_964573075.1 uncultured Novosphingobium sp.
CGCACCCAGCGGCTGGGCGCGCAGGAAGCCCTGATAAAAGGCGCAGCCCTCACCGGCGGCCAGCCGGCGTTGGGCTTCGGTTTCAACCCCTTCGGCGATCACCGCCAAATCGAGCGCGCCGGCCATGGCGACAATCGCCCGCAGCACGGCCAGATCGCGCGGGTCGCCCGCCCCCTCGATCATCGAGCGGTCAAGCTTGAGGTAATGCAGCGGGAGCAGCTTGAGGTAGCGGAAGTTGCAGAAGCCTGCGCCGAAATCGTCGAGCGCGATCCGCATTCCCCGCGCGGTCAGGCTTTCCAGCGCCAGCGCAGCCTGGGCCACATCGGCCAGCAACACCTGTTCGGTCACTTCCAGCGTCAGCCGTTCGGCCGGAAAGCCGCTGGCCGCAACCAGATCGGCGAATTCGCGGGCGAAACCGCCATGGGCCAGATCGTTCGGTGTGACGTTCAGCGACAACCGCAAGTGATCGGGCCAGCCTTGCGCCCCGGCCAGCGCGGCCTGGGCGATGTGGCGCGACAGCTGGGCGACATGATCGGCCCGCTCGGCAATCGCGAACAGTGCACCGGCGCCGATCCGGCCGAGCCGGGGGTGGTTCCAGCGGGCGAGCGCCTCAGCCCCGCTAAGGCTGTCATCCGCGCAGGACCATTGCGGCTGGTAGACCACTTCGATCTCGCCCAGGTCGATCGCGCGCAACAGATCGGCCTCGAGCTGGGCGGCGCTGCGCCCGGCGCGGATTGCTTCACCGTCGGCCCAGCCGAGCCGGCGGGCCGGTGCGGCCATCACGCTGGCCAGAGTCTGGCCGAGCCGGTCGAGCAGCGAATCCGCGTCCTCCCCGCCCAGCGAGCGTAACAATGCCCCGCGTGGCGAAAGCCGCAGGGTATTGCCGCCCACCGCGATCGGCCCAGCCAAGGCATCGAGCAGCTGGGTCGAAACCAGTTGCCAGCGTTCGCGGCTGCATGGCTCGGTCGAAAGCAGCAGGAACTGTCCGCCCCCGCCGCGCGCGGCGATCCAGGCACCGTCGAGCTCGCCGTGGGCAAAGTGCCGGATCCGCGCCGCGACTTCGCCCAACGCGGCATCGCCGGCGGCCGATCCATAGGCCAGGTTGACCGCATCAAGCCGCCGCAGCCCGACCAGCAGGGCGTGAACCGGCTCACCCCGGTCGAGCCATTCGGCCAGCCGGGCACGCGCGGCATCGCGGCCGGGAAGGCCGGTCAGCGCGTCGCTGCGCGCGGCAAGGGCGTCGGGATGCACGGCGTCCATCCTCGCCCTCATAGCACAAGGCCCCTACCAAAGTGTTCCAATTGCCAATATGCACCGCCCCACGATGAGCAAGCGCCCCGCAATCGCCCTGCTGGTGTCCGATACGCCCCGCGCCCAGGAAGCGGCGGAACTCCTGCGCGAGGACAACGTCTTCGTGCCGCTGGACGAGGCCGATGTCGCGGTGGTGCTGGGCGGCGACGGGCAGATGCTCCATGCCTTGCACGAAATGCTCGATACCGGGCACCTGGTGCCAGCTTACGGGATCAACCTGGGCACGGTCGGGTTCCTGATGAACAAGCCCAAGTCGAGCCGTTCGCTGGCCGAACGGATCGCCCGGGCCAAGCAGCTGACCATCACCCCGCTGGCGATGACCGCGACGCTGGGCAGCGGGGAGCAGCAGACCCGGTTGGCGATCAACGAAGTCTCGCTGCTGCGCGAAACCCGCCAGACCGCCCGGCTGGAAGTGTCGGTCAACGGCAAGGTGCGGATGGCCGAGCTCTATTGCGACGGTGTGCTGGTGGCGACCCCGGCGGGATCGACCGCCTACAACCTGTCGGCCAATGGCCCGATCCTGCCGCTGACCTCCAGCCTGGTCGCGCTGACCCCGATCAGCCCGTTCCGCCCGCGTCGCTGGCGCGGGGCAATCCTGCCCGATCACTACGAGATCACCTTCCGCGTGCTCGATCCGGACAAGCGCCCGGTTGCCGCCGTGGCCGACCAGAAGGAACTGCGCGACATCGTCGAAGTCCAGGTCAAGGTGGCGCGCGAGCGGCAGCTGACCCTGTTGTTCGATCCGGGCAAGACGCTGGAGGAACGGATTTTCGCCGAGCAGTTCCAGGTCTGAATTTTTGGCGCAGACCGGCTTGCCAAATGTGCCGGCGCTGCTATAGGC
The DNA here is from genome assembly GCA_964573075.1 of uncultured Novosphingobium sp. Classification (GTDB taxonomy): domain Bacteria; phylum Pseudomonadota; class Alphaproteobacteria; order Sphingomonadales; family Sphingomonadaceae; genus Novosphingobium. Next base: position 18,724 of record CAZNII010000035.1, read on the forward strand.
GCACCCCTGCCCGCAGGCGGGGGAGCATTCCCCGATAGCTCAGCGGTAGAGTAGGTGACTGTTAATCACTTGGCCGTAGGTTCGAATCCTACTCGGGGAGCCACCCCGCCCGGGCATTGCAAAGCCCCGCCCCACCCGGCGGGGCTTTTGCTTTTTCAGCCCAGCAAGAGCCGCAATCCGGCCCAGGTCGTCAAGGCAGCGGTCAGCCAACGGATCACCCGTTCGGGCAGCCAGCGCAGCGCCAGCATGCTGCCGAGCTGCCCGCCGATCAC
>CAZNII010000035.1:19095-23390 GCA_964573075.1 uncultured Novosphingobium sp.
TTGCAGCACAGGCTGACGATCGGCAGCAGCAGGTAGTTGAACCCGGCAAAGCTCAGCAGCGCGTTATAGGTCGATCCTCCGCCGAACCCGACCGAGGCATAAAGCAGAGCCGTGCCGAAGAAAGCCGGGGTCAGCCAGTCCGGCACGGCGCGATCACCCCACCGCGCCGTGGCAGTGCTTGTACTTCTGCCCCGACCCGCACGGGCACATCGCGTTGCGCGACAGGCCCATCTCGGCATAGGGATCGACCGTGCCGGCCGCAGCGACCGGGATGGCCGCGCCGAGCGCGCCCATCATCGCCTCTGCCCCTGGGGTGCGGGCAATCGCATCGTTCTCTCCGGTGAAGGGATCGATGTGGCTGGTCAGGAAGTCCGGCAGTTCGGGCAGTTCGACCGGTTCGGGCATCCTGAGTTCGCTGTTCATCAGGATCCGGGTCACGTCCTCGCGGATCGCCCCGAGCATGCGTTCGAACAGGCCGAAAGCTTCCTGCTTGTATTCGTTGATCGGGGTCTTCTGGGCATAGGCGCGCAGGAACACCACCTGGCGCAGCGCGTCGAGCGTGGCGAGGTGTTCCTTCCAGTAGTGGTCGAGCCGATCGAGCAGGATCTGCTTTTCGACCTGGCGCCAGATCGGGGCATCATCGCCGATCTTGGCCGCCATCTTGGCATCGGCCGCTTCGGCCAGATGGCGCTCGATGTCCTCGGGCTCGACCCCGTCCTCGGCCAGCCATTGGTCCATCGGCACTTCCATGCCCAGGACTTCGCCAATCCGCTGCCGCAGGCCGTCGATGTCCCACTGTTCGGGATAGGATCCCGGCGGACAGGCATCGCCGACCAGCGCGTTGACAGTATCGTGGCGCATGTCCTCGACCACTTCGTCGACCGTTTCGGCATCCATGATGTCGGCACGCTGTTCGTAGATCACCTTGCGCTGGTCGTTCATCACGTCGTCGTATTCGACCACCTGCTTGCGGATGTCGTAGTTGCGCGCCTCGACCTTCTTCTGCGCGGTCTCGATCGCCTTCGACAGCCAGCGCGAACCAATCGCCTCGCCATCGGCAAGGTTCGAATTCATCATCTTGGCGAACAGCGTGTCGGGCCCGAAGATCCGCAGCAGATCGTCCTCGAGGCAGAGGTAGAACTTCGACATGCCCGGGTCGCCCTGACGGCCCGAGCGGCCGCGCAGCTGGTTGTCGATGCGGCGGCTTTCGTGGCGTTCGGTGCCGATCACGCAGAGTCCGCCGGCCTCCAACACGCGCTGCTTCTCGGCCTCGATCTCGGCCACGATCTTTTCGATCGCGGCGTCGCGTTCACGCCCTTCGGGCATGTCCTTGAGCTCGTCCTCGATCCGGAATTCGGCATTGCCGCCCAGCTTGATGTCGGTGCCGCGGCCGGCCATGTTGGTGGCGATGGTCACCGCTCCCATTCGCCCGGCCTGGGCGACGATATGGGCTTCCATCTCGTGGAAGCGGGCATTCAGCACGGCGTGCTTGACCCCTTCCTTGGTCAGGAATTCCGACAGCAGTTCCGACTTCTCGATCGAGACCGTGCCGACCAGCACCGGCTGGCCGATCTTGCTCTTTTCCGCGATCAGCTTGGCGATCGCCTGGAACTTGTCGTTGGTGTTCTTGTAGAACTCGTCCTCGTCGTCGATCCGCTTGACCGGCACGTTGGTGGGAATCGTGACGACGTTCATCTTGTAGATGTCGAAGAATTCGGCGGCCTCGGTCGCGGCTGTGCCGGTCATGCCCGAAATCTTGGGGTACATCCGGAAATAGTTCTGGAAGGTGATCGAGGCCATGGTCTGGTTCTCGGGCTCGATCTGCACGCCTTCCTTGGCTTCGACCGCCTGGTGCAGCCCGTTCGACCAGCGCCGCCCGTCCATCATGCGGCCGGTGAACTCGTCGATGATGATGACCTTGCCGTCCTTGACGATGTAGTCGATGTCCCGCTTGAACATCACGTTCGCCTTGAGGCTCTGATCGAGGTGGTGGACGACCTGGGTGTTCTCGATATCGTAGAGGTTCGAACCCTCGAGCAGACCGGCACCTTCGAGCAGACGCTCGGCCTTTTCCACCCCGTCTTCGGTCAGGGTGATGTTCTTGGTCTTCTCGTCGGCCTCGTAGTCCTCGGCGACGAGCTGCTTCACGATCGCGTCAACCGCGATGTAGAGCTCGCTCTTGTCGTCGGTCGGGCCGGAAATGATCAGCGGGGTGCGCGCTTCGTCGATCAGGATCGAGTCCACTTCGTCAACGATCGCGTAGTTGAACGGGCGGTGCACCATCTGCCCGCGCTCGTGCTTCATGTTGTCGCGCAGATAGTCGAAGCCGAGCTCGTTGTTGGTGGCATAGGTGATGTCGGAGTTATAGGCCTCGCGCCGTTCCGGTTCGGAAAGGTTGGGCACGATCACGCCGACCGTCAGGCCGAGGAACTTGTAGATCTGCCCCATCCATTCGGCGTCGCGGCGGGCGAGGTAGTCATTGACCGTGACGACATGGACGCCCTTCCCTTCCAGCGCGTTGAGATAGACCGCCAGGGTGGCAACCAGGGTCTTGCCCTCGCCGGTGCGCATTTCCGCGATCTCGCCGCGGTGGAGCACGATCCCGCCGATCATCTGGACGTCGAAGTGGCGCATGCCCAGCACACGCTTCGAGGCTTCGCGGACCGTGGCAAAGGCTTCGGGCAGCAGGTCGTCGAGCGTCTTGCCCTCTTCCAGCATGCGGCGGAACTTGGCGGTTTGCGCCTGAAGCTCTTCGTCGCTGAGCGCTTCGATGGCCGGCTCGAAAGCCGCGATCTGCTTGACGATCTTGTCGAGCGACTTGACGTAGCGGTCGTTGGACGAACCGAAGATGGTCTTGGCAATGGCGCCGAACATGGGCAATTCCTGAATAATTTGATGGATATGGATACAGGTTTGCGCGGCACCCAAGGATGCCGTCGCGGCCGCGGTCAAGCGGGGAAATCAGCCTGTGCTATTCGTGCGCGCGGTCGGCCCGAAGCAGGACCGAAGGGGCAAAGACGCGGCCCAGCGGGCGCTGGTGGCGGGCCGGTTCGACCGCCTGGGTTTCGGCGCGCGGCTCGGCCCGAAAGGCTGCTGCGGGGACCGCAGCGGCAGTCCTCAGCACCGCGCGCTGGACCAGTGTTGCACCGATCTCGGTCTCCCCGCGCACCCGTGCCTCGGCAGGGGAAACCTGCGCGGCGATCCCTGCGAACAGGGCGAGGATGGCAAGGACGATCCGGTTCATGCTGCGCGGCATATAGGCGTTGTCCCCGCCCCCGTCCAGTCACAGCCCCGGCAGCGTGGTTGATCTTTGCCGCGCGGCCTGTTGTATAGGGCGGCAACAGGGAGGGTCGGGGGTATGAGCGATACGGCGAAGGGGCACAGCCCCCGGATGTTCCAGCTTGACGGGCTGCGCGGCATCGCGGCCTTCATGATCGTGTTCTACCACCTCGACATCGTTTACCGGATCGGCGGACCGTTCCAGCGCGGTTACCTCTATGTCGATCTGTTCTTCCTGCTTTCGGGCTTCGTCCTTGCGGTTTCGACCGAGAAGAAGCTGCGCACCGGGATCGGCCCGATCGAATTCACCTGGGCCCGGTTCAAGCGGCTGTGGCCGCTGGTCGCGGTCGGTGCCGGGGTCGCGGTGGTCCGCGCCTTCTGGATCGGGATGGCCGATCCGCTGACCCTGCTGTGGTGGCTGGCGCTCGACCTGCTGATGATTCCGGCCTGGGGCGCCGGCCCGTTCTATCGCTACAACGGGCCGCAGTGGACGCTGTTCTACGAACTGCTGGCCAATTTCGTCCATGCCCTGGCGCTCAAGCACGTCCCGACCAGGGCGATGCTGGTGCTGGCGGCGCTGATGGGCGGCTGGCTGATCCATACCGTCCAGCTCCACGGCGCCGATACCATGGGGGTCAACGCGCCGACCTGGAAGACCTGGTGGATGGCCCTGCCCCGGGTTGGCTTCTCCTATGTCCTGGGGGTCTGGATCGGGCGCAAATATGTCGAGGGCTTCCGCACTCCCAGCCTGCCGTGGTGGCTGGCGCTGGTCCTGCCGGTGGCGGGGATTGCGGTGGTGCCCTACCTGCCGCTCGGCCATGCTGCGGGCGACCTGGTCTTCGTGATCGGCTTCCTCCCGGTGATGATGTGGCTGGTCGCGATGGCCCAGCCGCCGCAGACCATGAAGGTGCCGCTCGAATGGCTCGGCAATTTCTCGCTGCCGCTCTACTGCGTCCACCTGACCGTGCTGGTCTGGACCAAGGAACTGGCCGGCAGCGACCGCGCCGCAATCGCCG
>CAZNII010000036.1:0-8000 GCA_964573075.1 uncultured Novosphingobium sp.
ACCTCGCGGGTGCTGTCGATCGCCGAGAAGACCGGCGGCACCGGTTCGCTGGTCTTCGTCGACGTGGCGCACGAGACCAGCGGCGAAGTCGGGCTTGCCGTGCGCGAGGTGCAGACGGTGGTCTATCGCGCGCCCGCCGAACCCGGCACGCCGCCCGCGCCGCCGCCGCTGGGCGAGGGGCAGTTCGATCCCGCCGAATGGCAGGCGCACCGCGCCGTCCTGCCCAGCGAGCCGTTGCTGTTCCGCTACTCCGCGCTGACCTTCAACAGCCATCGAATCCATTACGACCTGCCCTATGCTGCAGACGAAGAGAACTACCGCGGACTGGTGGTGCACGGCCCGTTGACCGCAACCCTGCTGCTCGATCTGGCGCGGCGCGAGCTGGGCGACAATGCGCTGAAATCGTTCGCCTTTCGCGGCGTGTCTCCGGCGATTTGCGGCGAAATGCTGCACCTAGTGCTGCGCAGCAATGGTGCAGCATTTGAACTGGGTGCCTACGCCGCCGATGGCCGCCAAGTGATGAGCGCCAGCGCCACGGTCTAGCCCGCGCGCGCGGACGAATACAGCGCGCTCGCTCATCATTTCGTCATCCCCGCGAAAGCGGGGACCCAGTGCGAGCCAACTCTGGGTCCCCGCTTTTGCGGGGATGACGAAGGGTGGGTATTGGGTTGGTTTGCCGGAACTCGAAGCCGCCGCCTGATCAGTCCAGCCGCACCTTGCCGCGCCCGGCCTTCACCGCGCCGCGGATTTTCTTGCCCGCCAGCCGCTCGGTCTTGCCCACCCGGTTGAGGCGGCTCTTGGCGCGCTTCTCGGGCAGCTTGAAGGCCTCCTCGATCAGTTCGGTGAGCCGGTCGCGCGCGTCCTGGCGGTTGGCCTCCTGGGTGCGGAAGCGCTGGGCGGTGAGCAGCAGTTCGCCCTTGGCGGTCATCCGGCTTCCGGCGAGCTGCTTGAACCGCGCGAAGACTTCGGGCGAAAGCCGCAGGGCGTAGACGTTCAGCCGCAGCTGCACCGCGGTCGCCACCTTGTTGACGTTCTGCCCGCCGGGGCCGGAGGCAGCGATGAAGCTTTCGCTCACCAGCGAAAGCGCGCGGGCCACCGTGTCATGCGCCGAGGTCGTCATCGCCAAAGCCCAGGGCGCGGAAGTCGTCCGGCAGCGGGGCCAGTGCCGCAACCGGGGGCTTGCCCTCGCGCGGGATGGCGAGGGCGCGGGCGTGGAGCATGGTCCGCGGCGCGCCTTTGCCGTCGCCATAGACCGGATCGCCCAGCAGCGCATTGCCGAGGCCGTGCTCGGCGTGGACGCGGATCTGGTGGGTGCGGCCGGTTTCGGGCCGGAACTCGACCAGGGTCAGCCCGCCGCGTGTCGCCAGCTTGCGCCAATGGGTCACGGCCGGCTTGCCCTTCTTCGCGGCAATCATCCGCCAGCCCTCTTCGGCGCTGGAGATCTTGCTGAGCGACAGGGCGATGGTGCCTTCCTCGCCCTCGATCGGGCCGGACACCACGCCAAGGTAGACCTTCTCCACCTGCCGGGCTTCGAAGGCGGCGTTGAAACGCTTCAGCGCCCCCGGATTGCGGGCGAACAGCAGGCAGCCCGAGGTGTCGGTATCGAGCCGGTGGACCGGCACCGGCGAACGCGCGAAGCCCAGCCGCAGCTCGCTGGCGCGGTCTTCCAGGCTGGGGCCGCCGGCGCGAGGGCGCTCGATCGGCAGGCCGGCGGGCTTGTCAATCACCAGGGCCTCTCCATCTTCAAACAGGATCGACAGGGGTTTCATTGAACGGCCTCCGCAATGCGGCGCACCGCTTCTGAAAGTCTGGCCTCGTCGGCGGCAAAGCTGATCCGGAAGCCGTGGCGGCCGCCGAAGGCCGTGGCCGGAACCACCGCCACGCCGTGCTCCAAAAGGTGCAGACACAGCGCCTCATCATCGCCGAACCGCGCCATCAGCGGCGCGGCATCGACCATGCAGTAGAACGCCCCGTCCGGCACCGGAGTGGACAGTCCGGGGATCGCATTGATCGCGCCGACCACCATGTCGCGCCGCGCCCGGAACCGCTCGCGCCAGTCGAGCAGGAAGTCCTGCGGGCCTTCAAAGGCGGCCACGGCGGCAGCCTGGCTGATCGAGGCGGGATTGCCGGAGGAGTGCGATTGCAGCCGCGCCATCGCCTTGATCAGCCATTCGGGGCCGGCCGAAACGCCGATCCGGAAGCCGGTCATCGCATGGCTCTTCGACACGCCCGAAACGGTCAGGACCCGCTCGGCCAGTTCGGGACATTCCGCTGCCAGCGTGGCGTGGCTGCCCTCGCCATAGCGCAGCGGGGCATAGATATCGTCGCTCATCACCAGCACTTGCGGGTGCCGCGCGAGCACCGCACCCAAAGCGCGCAGCTCTTCGGCCGGATAGGTCGCGCCGGTCGGGTTGCCCGGACTGTTGAGCAGCAGCCAGCGGGTGCGCGGGGTGATCGCGGCCTCGAGCTGTTCGGCGGTAATCCGAAAACCGCCCGTGGCCGTAGTCGGCAGGTCGACCACTTCGGCCCCGGCAAAGCGGACAATCTCGGGATAGCTCACCCACCACGGACTGGGGATCAGTACTTCATCGCCCGGATCGAGCGTGGCGAGCAGGGCATGGAAGATCGCCTGCTTGCCCCCGGCGCTGACGATCACTTGCGAGGGCGGCACCGTGATGCCCAGATCGCGCTGGAAGTGCAGGGCCGCTGCCTCGCGCAGTCGCATGGTTCCCGCTACCGGCGTGTAGCGCGTATCGCCGCCGTCGAGCGCCGCCTTGGCCGCTGCGATCACGTGGGGCGGGGTGTCGAAATCGGGCTCGCCGACCGAGAGCGAGATCACGTCCTTGCCGGCCGCGCGCAGCTCGCTCGCACGGTCGGTGATCGCGGTGGTCTGCGACGGGGCGATCCGCGAAAGGGCCTGGGCCAGCTTCACAGCAGCACCGCCGGAATCAGGCCGCGCAGGGCATTGCCGATCAGGAAACCGTCCTTGAGATCGTCGAGCGTCAGTTCGGCCTCGATCGCGCGGCCCGCCTCGATCAGCGAGCGGCGCAGCACCCCCGGCAGCAGGCCGAGCCGTGCCGGCGGCGTCAGCAGCTTGCCATCGCGCTCGACGAACAGGTTGGTGAAGCAGCCTTCGCTCAGCAGGCCATCGTCGCGCAGCAGCAATGCCTCGTCCGCGCCGGCGGCCTTGGCTGCAGCCAGACCCAGGTCATAGAACCCGCGGTCGCTGCTCTTGTGGCGCAGCCGCCAGTCGCCCGGATCGACCGGCAGCGGCAGCACCGCGCAGCGCGCGGGTTGATTGAGCGGCGCCGGCAGCGGACCAAGCTCGAGCGTGTAGGCCCCACTGCGCGAGGCGACCAGCCGCAGCCGGGCTGGGGCATCGGCATCGAAGCACAGCGCCTGGATCGCGTTGCGCACAGCGTGGCGATCGAACACGAAGCCCAGTTCGGCCGCGCTGGCCTTGATCCGTTCAAGGTGCAGCTCGATCAGCGGCACGCCTTCCTCCGGCGTGAAGCGCATCGTCTCGATCAGATCGGCGCCATTGGCATGAAGGCGCACGAAACCGCCCTTGATCAGCGCCTCGCGCCATTCGGGCAGGAATTCCGAATCCGCGACGATCGCCCCGCCGACGCCCAGCACCGCGCGGCCGCGCCCGTTTTCTCCGGGAGTCAGCCGCAGGGTGCGGATCGCGACGTTGAAGGCGGCATCCGAACTGCCATCGGCGCGCGGCGCGTCGATCCGTCCGATCGCCCCGCAATAGGGACCGCGGGCGTCGCGTTCGACTTCGTTGATAAGTTCCATCGCCCGGATCTTGGGCGCGCCGGTGATCGAGCCGCAGGGGAACAGCGCGCGGATCATGTCGACGGGGCCCTTGCCGGGCTGGAGCCGGGCGCGGACCGTGGTGGTCATGGTGTGGACCGTGGGATAGCTTTCGACTGCGAAAGGCCGTTCGACCTTGACGCTGCCGGCATCGGCAACCCGGCTGAGGTCGTTGCGGATCAGATCGACGATCATCAGGTTTTCCGCCCGGTCCTTGACCGATCCGGCCAGTTCGGCAGCCAGCGCGGCATCCTCGGCGGCGTCGCGGCCGCGCGGGCGGGTGCCCTTCATCGGCTTGGCCATGGCCGCGCCTTCGCGTTCGGCAAAGAACAGTTCGGGCGAGCACGACAGCAGCCAGTGCGATCCATCGAACACCACCCCGCCATATCCGGCCCCGGCGGCCGGGCGCAGCGCGGCATAGAGCGCGAGCGGATCGCCCCGGAACGAGCCGGCCAGGTGGAAGGTCAGGTTGGCCTGATAGATGTCTCCGGCCGCGATCGCTTCCTGCAGCGCCGCGAAGGCAGCGCCGTAGCCGCCCGGCGAAAGCTGCGGCTCGACCGGGCCGATCTGGGCGATCCCGGGCTGGGCCTGGGCGGCGAGCCATGCCGGCATCTCGTTGGCGGCGATTGTCTGGAAGCCCCGGAAAGCCCCGAACCACAGCAGCGGCCCCATCGCCCCGGAGCGGGCATCGGCCAGCGGCAGCAGGCGCGGCTCGAGCGCCAGCCCGGCCTCATAGGCCATGTAGCCGGCCAGTTCGAAACCCTGCGCGCGTAACTCGTCAAGCCGGGCAAGTGCGGGGGCAACATCGGCGGCGCGGCGCGCCACCACCACTTCGGCGGCATCGCGATAGAGCCGGGCGGCACTGGCGCCCGCGGGGCGGGCATCGTCAAGCAGGATGAACGGTTCGGTCATGATCGGGGCGCTTCTAGCCGGGCTTTGCCGGTCATGCAAAAAGCCACTCGCACAAGGGGCTGGGGCATTCTATCTGTGCGGCAAATCGGAATCCTATCGCGGAGCTTGCCCCACATGGAAGACATCTTCATCGGCCTTGGCGCCAACGGCGAACGCCAGACCCTGCGGCTGGGCCGTGCCAACCGCCACGGCCTGATCGCCGGGGCGACCGGTACCGGCAAGACGGTGACGCTCCAGACCCTGGCCGAACAGTTCTCGGCCCAGGGCGTGCCCGTGTTCATGGCCGACGTTAAGGGCGACCTGGCCGGAATTTCGATGGCCGGCAGCCACGATTTCAAGCATGCCGACAAGATCGAGGGGCGGGCCAAGGAACTGGGGATCGACCCGTTCGAATACCGCGACAATCCGGCGGTGTTCTGGGACCTCTATGGCGAAAGCGGCCATCCGATCCGCACAACCATCTCGGAAATGGGGCCCTTGCTGCTCAGCCGGCTGATGGGCCTCAACGAAACCCAGGAAGGGGTGCTGACCATCGCCTTCAAATGGGCCGACGACAACGGCCTGTTGCTGCTCGACATGGACGATCTCCAGCAGACACTGATCGCCTGCGCCGAGAATGCCAGCGAGCTGGCCACCACCTATGGCAACATTTCCAAGGCCAGCGTCGGTACGATCCAGCGCCAGTTGCTTGCTTTCGAAAGCCAGGGCGCGGACCGCTTCTTCGGTGAACCGGCGTTTGAAATCAATGACTTCATCCGCTGTGACGAAACCGGCAAGGGCGTGGTCAACGTGCTTGCCGCCGAAAAGCTGATGCAGAGCCCCAAGCTCTACGCCACCTTCCTACTGTGGCTGCTGAGCGAACTGTTCGAAGCGCTGCCCGAAGTCGGCGATCCGGACAAGCCGGTGCTGGTGTTCTTCTTCGACGAAGCCCACCTGCTGTTCGAGGATGCACCCGAAGCGCTGTTCGACAAGGTCGAGCAGGTGGTCCGCCTGATCCGGTCCAAGGGGGTGGGCGTCTATTTCATCAGCCAGAACCCGATCGACATTCCCGAGAAGATCGCCGGCCAGCTCGGCAACCGGGTCCAGCATGCGTTGCGCGCCTTCACCCCGCGCGACCAGAAGGCGATCAAGGCGGCGGCCGAGACTTTCCGGATCAATCCCGATCTCGATGTCGAAACCGCGATCACCGAGTTGAAGGTGGGTGAGGCACTGGTCTCGACGCTCGACGAGGAAGGCGCGCCGACCATCGTCCAGCGCACCCTGGTCGCACCGCCGCGCTCACGGCTCGGGCCGATCACGCCCAAGGAGCGGGCGATCATCCAGTCGATCAGCCCGTTCGACGGCAAGTACGATACCGCGGTCAATCGCGAAAGCGCGGCCGAGGTGCTGGCCCAGAAGGCGCAGGATGCGGCCGCAGCGGCGCAAGTGGTCGAGGAACAGGGCGAGGAAGTGCAGCGCGCTCAGCCGCGCGCTACCCCCAGCATGTGGGAAAAAGCCGGCAAGGCCGCGTTCGGCGCGGCGGCGGCTTCGGCGGGGACAATGATGGCGCGCAAGATAACCGGGCGCAAATCGAGCGGATCGCCGATGGCCTCGGCCGCCAGTGCCGCGGCAGGGGCGATCGGCACGGCGCTGGGCGGGGCAACCCTCGGCCGCTTTGCCCGGGGCCTGCTGGGCAGCCTGCTGCGCTGACGCTGGTCGGACCGGCTCGGCCCTTGGTCGAGCCAGGCGGTTGCAAAGCAAGGATAGTTGGGGTCTGAAGCGGCTTTAAGGTCGCTTCGCGGAGATTCCATGCGCGCGCTTCTACTTGCTGCTTCCGTTTTCACCCTTGCCGTGACCACCGCAGCCCCGGCAACTTCGCCGGCTTCCGATGCCGATGCCGCGGCGGCGCGCGCACTGGCGCCCGTTCCCCCGGGCCGGCTGACCGATGCGGCCCGACCGCTGGCCTACCGCATCGACCTGAGCGTCGATCCCAACAAGGAGCGCTTTTCCGGCAAGGTCGAAATCGACGCCATGTTGAAGCGCAACACCAGCTTCATCGACCTGCACGGGCGCGATCTCAACATGGCCAGCGCGGTAGCGGTGGTGAACGGCCAGCGCTATCCGGCGCGCTGGTTCGAACTCGACCCCAGCGGCGTTGCCCGGCTGACCTTCGAGCGGACCCTGCCGGCCGGGCCGGTCACCCTGCTGTTCGATTACGATGCGCCGTTCCAGAATGGCCCGGCCGGGATGTTCCGGGTCAAGGTCGGGGATGACTGGTACAGCTGGACCCAGTTCCAGTCGATCGATGCCCGCGCCGCCTTCCCGGGGTTCGATGAACCGGGCTTCAAGGTGCCCTTCACTGTCACTCTGCGCACCCTTCCGGGGCACATGGCGGTCAGTAACGGTCCCGAAGTGTCCACCACGCGCGAGAACGGGATGGACGTGCACCGTTTCGCCCCGACCCTGCCCCTGCCGACCTATCTGGTGGCGATGATGGTTGGTCCGTTCTCGTCGGTTGCGGGGACCGTTCCGGCCACCCCGCAGCGCAAGACGCCGCTGCCGGTGCGGATCGTCACCACCCGTCAGAATGCCGGGCAGATGAATTTCGCACTGCAGGGCACCAAGGGCATCGTCCGCCACCTCGAGGCCTATTTCGGCCAGGCCTTTCCCTATCCCAAGCTCGACCAGATCACCACGCCGATCCTGCCGGGGGCGATGGAGAATGCCGGGGCCGATCTCTATAACGATTCGATCCTGATCATGGACGAAAAGGCCACCACCGGGCAGAAGCGCACCTTCGGCATGGTTGTGTCGCACGAGCTGGCACACCAGTGGTTCGGCGATCTCGTCACCCCGGCCTGGTGGGACGACATCTGGCTGAACGAAAGCTTCGCCAACTGGATGGGCTTCCGGATCGGCCACGAATGGCGGCCCGATCTCAACATCCGGGCCGGCGCGCTGGCCGAAGGGTTCGGCGCGATGAACACCGATGCGCTGGTGGCCGGGCGTGCGATCCATCAGCCGATCGAAACCAATGCCCAGATCGACGAGGCGTTCGATTCGATCACCTATGGCAAGGGCGGCCACGTGGTGGCGATGATCGCCGGCTACATGGGCGATACCAAGTTCCGCGACGGGGTGCGACGCTATATGGCGGCGCACAAGTACGGCAATGCCACCAGCGGCGATTTCTTCCGCGCCATGGCCGAGGTTTCGGGCGATCCGCGGATTCTTCCGGCGATGCAGAGCTTCACCGACCAGCAGGGCGTGCCGCTGGTCACTTTCGCCCC
>CAZNII010000036.1:8100-22926 GCA_964573075.1 uncultured Novosphingobium sp.
GAGGCGCTGGCGCTCGACGATTCGCTCTATGCCAGCTTCCTGGCCGGCCGGGCCAGTCCGGACCAGCTGGTTGCCGGGGCAATCAACCTTGCCGCCAATCCCGACAGCTACGCCAGCGAAGCCGGGATCGGCAGTCTCGAATATTTCTTCAACACCGGCATGCTCGATGCCGCCGGCGAGGAGGGCTACCGCCGCCTGGTCCGGCAGATCTATGCCCCGCGGGTGAAGGCAATGGGCTTCACCCCGCGGGCCGGGGCCTATGCGGCGGAAGATCCGGAAAAGTCGCAGAAGCGGGTCCATGCGGTCAACCTGCTGGCCGAAACCGCGCGCGATCCGGTGCTGCGCAAGCAGCTGGGCGATGCGGCGCGGGCCTATCTTGGCGGCGACAAGGCCGCGCTCGATCCGGCCTGGTTTGGCACCGCTTTCGGCATCGTGGTCGAGGAAGGCGGGCTGGCCGCGGCCAAGCAGCTGACCGAAGCTGCGCTGGCCTCGCAGGATCCGCTGTTCAGGCCCACCGCCCTGGGCGTGGTCAGCGCTTCGGGCAAGGAGGACATTGCCCGCTGGCTGCTCGACGAATTCAACGACCCGCGCCTGCGCCGCAGCGAGCGGCTCGGCATGGTGCGCGGCGTGGTTGGCAGCCGGAAGACCCGCGACTGGGGCTTTGCCTGGCTGCAGAGCCATTACGAGCAGTTGAGCGGCGGCGGCGGAATTTTCTTCGCCTCGCGCCTGCCGGGAATGGTCGGCGGCTATTGCTCGGTCGCCAAGTCCGACGAAATCGCGGCCTTCCTTCGCCCCAAGCTGCAGGGCAAGACCGGCGCGCTGGAGCTGGAGCGCACGATCGAACGGGTCCGCTCGTGCGGTGTGCTCAAGGACGCGCGCGGGGCCGAGCTTTCGGCCGTGCTGGCCAGGATCAAGTAAGCGGCAGGGCCAGGGTGGCGGTGAGACCCTCCACCCGGTCCGCGCCGTCGCGGCGGTTGGCAAGGGTCAGCGTGCCGCCGTGCTGCTCGGCAATCGCCCGGGCCAGGGTCAGCCCCAGCCCGGCGCCGCCGGTGGTGCTGTTGCGCGATGGTTCGCCCCGGGTGAAGGGCTGCATCATGGCCTCGATCCGGTCTTCGGCAATTCCCGGACCGTCATCCTCGATGCGGACCAGCACCTGATCGTCCTCGCGCAGCACGGCAATCCGCGCCGCCTTGCCATACCGCAGCGCGTTGACCGCCAGGTTGCGCACCGCGCGGCGCAGCCAGGTGGCGCGTAGCGGCACCACCACCCGTGCGGCCGGAGTGAATTCGACCGGTTCGCCCATGTCTTCGAATTCTTCGGCCACCTGGCCGACCAGCGCATTGAGTTCGGTCGGCTCGAGCGGGTCGCTGGGCCGGCCGACCCGGGCGAGGCTGAGAATGTCATCCAGCGTGCGGGTGATGTCCTCGATTGTCGTCGCCATCTTGGCGCGTTCGGCCTCGTCCTCGACGCTTTCGATCCTGACCCTCAGCGCGGTCAGCGGGGTCTTGAGATCGTGGCCGATCGCTCCCAGCATCACGTCCTTCTCGTCCAGCAGCGCGGCGATCCGATCTTCCATTGCGTTGTGGGCCAGGATCAGCCGGCGGACGTCTTCGGGTCCTTCGGGGGCAAGCTGGCCCTGGGTATCGCGATCGACGGCAAAGCGTTCGAGCCGCCCGGTCAGCGCTGCCAGCGGCTTGGTGATGCGCCCCAGAATCAGCGCAATCGCGCCGACCAGCAGGCCATAGAGCAGCAGGGTCTGCCCGATCAGCGAAAACAACAGCGCCGGCTCGCCCTTGGGAACGGGGATCCGCACGGTCAGCCAGCGCTTCGCCTCGGGCAGTTCGATCGCGGCCACCAGCAGGTGGTGCGGTGGGGCGTGGTCGGCGCGGCCAAGTATCTGGGCGCGGCGCTGCAGCCGCTTCAGCAGCCGCGGATCTTCGGCCAGCGGGCGGTGGATCACCACCACCTCGCCGACCCGCAGGCCCTGGCCCTGCATGATCTCGCGCAGTTCCTCCTCGGCCGCGGCAATCCGCTGTTCGCCCGGGGCCAGCGGGGAAAGGTCGTCGCGATCCACTTTCAGCTGACGCTCGCCGCGGTCCCCCGCCGGCAGGCCGGGCGGGCCGATTAGCCCGTCTTCGCGCACTGCCGCGAACAGCCGCATTGCGGCGGTATGGACCAGCGCCGCCTCGCGACGCTCGGACTGGGCGCGGTAAAGCAGGGTCGCGCTTATCCCCTGCGCCAGCAGCAGCGCCAGCGCCACGGCCAGCAGCAGCTGCCCCTGCAGACTGCGCGGCCAGATCAGCCCCCTGAGGCGTTGCATCATTCCCTCTGCGTGCGTTCGCGGCGCACGTCGGCGGCCAGCATGTAGCCGCCGCCCCAGACGGTCTGGATCAGGGTCGGGTTGCGGCTGTCGGCCTCGACCTTGCGGCGCAGCCGGCTGACCTGGTTGTCGACCGCGCGGTCGAACAGGTGGGCTTCGCGGCCCTGGACCATGTCGAGCAGCCGGTCACGGTCGAGCACCTGGCGGGGATGTTCGAGAAAGGCCATCAGCAGGCGGAATTCGACCGAGGAGATCGCGACGACCGCGCCTTCGGGATCGACCAGCTTGCGCTTCAATGGATCGAGCCGCCAGCCATCGAATACCAGCAGTTCGTCATCCTCGGGCGCGCTGGCGCCGCCCTTGCTGGCCCGGCGCAGGACCGAGCGGATCCGGGCGACCAGCTCGCGCGGTTCGAACGGCTTGGTGACATAGTCGTCGGCGCCGATCTCGAGCCCCACGATCCGGTCGGTCGCTTCGCCGCGGGCAGTCAGCAGGATCGTGGGGATCGCCTGGCTTTCGGCCAGGTGGCGGCACAGCGACAGCCCGTCTTCGCCAGGCATCATGATGTCGAGCAGGACCAGATCCGGGGCACTGTCACGCAGCCGGCTGCGGGCTTCGGCAGCGCTGGCGGCCTGATCGACGACGAACCCCTGGCGAGCGAGATACTCGGCCAGGGGTTCGCGCAGTGCAGCTTCGTCATCGACGAGGAGCAGGCGGGTCGCGGTGCTCTGTTCCATGGGTGACCGGGCTGCGGGATCGGGCCTAGCTGGCCGGCTTGGTGGCCGGCGCCATGGCGCCATGCTGGCCGTGGCCGGAATGATCGCCGGCCGCGCCGGGTCCGCGCTCGCCGCGCTTGCCCATGTGCTGGCGCATCGCCGCGTGGTGGGCCTTGCGCTCTTCGGGGGTCAGCTTGCCGTCCTTGTTGGTATCGGCATGATCGAACATCATGGCGTGACCGGCGAGGAATTCATCGCGGCTGACCGCGCCGTCCTTGTTGGTATCGGCCATGCGCATCATCATTTTCGCGCCCTTGCCCATACCTTGGCCCATGCCCATGCCGTCGTGCTGGCCGCGCATGCCCTTCATGCCATCGCCGCCGCCCATCTTCTGGTGGGCCGCGTCGAATTCGGCGCGGGAGATGTTGCCGTCCTTGTTGGCGTCGATCATGTCGAACATGCGGGCATGCATCTGGGCCTTGTGGGCGGCCCGGTCGGCCTGGTCGAGCTTGCCGTCCTTGTTGCTGTCCATCTTGGCGAACATCTCGCCGGCGTGGGCCTGCATTTCGGCCTTGGTCACGGTCTTGTCGCCAAACGGATCGGCCATCGGGCCGGGGCCCTGGGGCTGGGCAACCGCAACACCGGCCAGGCCGGTGGTCAAAAGGGCAATGCCCAGGATCGTCTTGTTCATGGTGCGAACTCCTTGTCGCGCGATAGGGAAGAAACCACAGGGCGGGCGGGGGAGGGGGACGGCCCGGCCCCGTGGCTTCCTGAGCCTGCTTCTAGGCCCTAGCTGTCGCGCGTTTGTGCCGTCTGGCAAGCACTTTGTAACAATTTGTCACGGAATCGCGAACCGGTTCATCCCTGCGAAAGCGGGCTAGCGCGGGCGATGGATCGTGCCGAGGCCGGCGGTGATGAACAGAGCCTCGACCGGAGCATCAAGATCGGCGGTATGCCACACTGCGGGCGGATTGACGGCATATTGGCCAGGGTCGAGCGTGACGGTTTCGTGCCGGCCGTCGGGATGTTCCTGATGCAGTGTCATCGTGCCCGACAGACACAATACCACCTCGTCGCCGGATGGATGCATTTCCCAGCTGGTCCAGCTTTCTGCAAAGCGATGCACCGCAACCAGCCGGCCTTCCGCGCCATCCGCCTCGGTCCGGCGGGAATAGGCGTCATACCAATCCATCCCGCCGGCGAATTCGGGCTGCGGCACGGCCTTTGCCCCCAGCCCGAGGTGGATCGGATGGGTTTCAAGCCGATGCGAGGTCATCGCCGCTATCCCATCACAAAGGCGTTGAGCTTGTTCCCGTCGGGATCGCGGAAATAGCCGGCATAGAACCCGTCGCCGCGCGGTCCCGGTGCGCCTTCGTCGCTGCCGCCGTTTTCCATCGCGATGGCATAGAGCCGGTCGACCTGGTCCTTGTCGCGCGCTTCGATCGCCACCATCACGCCGTTGCCGACCGTCGCGGCCTGGCCATCATAAGGCTTGGTCGCGGCAATCCCGGCCCCGCCGCCGGGGGTGCCCCAGGCGATGAAGGTTTCGAATTCCATCATCCGACCGGTGCCCATTTCGGCGGCAATCGCGTCATAAAACTTCGCGGCGCGGGCCAGATCGTTGGTACCCACGGTGACATATCCGATCATCGACTCGACTCCTCTGGCTTCGGATTGGAACATGAAGGGAACATTTGGGGTAAGTCAAGTGATGGTTGACTTGTAGAGGAAGTTCAGGTAGAACATTTGTATGAACATAATCTCGAAAATCGCCAAGCACGGCAATTCCCAAGCGATTCCTGTCAGTAAGGAAGTCCTTGCCAAACTGCGGGTTGAGCAAGGCGATCCTGTCTATCTGACTGAAACGCCCACCGGGTTTCATATTTCAGCATGCGATCCGCAATTCGAAGCCAAAATGGCTGCGGCTGAGGCAATCATGCGCGAAGACCGCGATATCCTGCGCGTTCTGGCGAAATGACGCAAACGAAGCGGACCGAGCCGATCTGGCTCGATGTTCGCGATGCCACCGCAGTTCACGACCGGCAACTTGCCGAACATGGCGGCGGGACCGGCCTGCGCGATCCGGGATTGCTCGAATCCGCGCTTGTCCGGTCGGTAAACCGCTGGAACTATGGTGAAAGCGATCTTGCTGCGCTGGCTGCCTCCTATGCCTATGGCGTGGCCCGCAACCACCCGTTCGTGGATGGCAACAAGCGGACAGCCTGGGTGCTTGCGCGCCTGTTCCTTGCCGTCAACGGACAGAAGCTGGAATTTGCACCCGAAGATGCGATCCGCATGATGCTGGCGCTCGCCGCAGGCGAACTCGAGGAAGACAACGTCTCGACCTGGTTTCGCGAGCGTCTATCCTAACCCCGCGCCAGCGGGGCGCAGGCAAGCTTAAGCCAGTCCAGCGCTTCGCCTTGCAGCTGCGGGGCCAGAATCGTCTCGACCCGGGCGTGGTATTCGTCCCACCACTTGAGCTCGTCGCGGGTCAGCAGCGCGGTATCGACCAAGCTCTTGTCGATCGGAGCCCAGGTCAGGTTCTCGAACCCGAAGTATTCGCCTTCCTGCCCGGCAATCGTGCGCGGTTCGACCAGCACCAGGTTCTCGGTCCGGATCCCGTATTCGCCGGCCTTGTAATAGCCCGGCTCGTTCGAGAGGATCATTCCCGGCAGCAGTTCCTGCCCGGTGCCGGCCTGCCCGCCCGAAGCCTTGGCGATCCGCTGCGGCCCTTCATGGACCGAGAGGAAGCTGCCAACCCCGTGGCCGGTGCCGTGGGCATAGTCGACCCCCGCCTGCCACAGCGCGGCGCGGGCCAGGGTATCGAGCTGGCTGCCGATCGTGCCGCGCGGGAAGACCGCCTGGGCCAGCGCGATATGGCCTTTCAGCACGCGGGTGAAGCGGTCCTTGTGTTCGGCGCTCGGCTCGCCCGGGCCAACCCAGACAGTGCGGGTGATGTCGGTGGTGCCGTCGAGGTATTGCCCGCCCGAATCGACCAGGTAAATCGAACCTGGGGCAATCGGCAGGTTCGATTGCTCATCGACCCGGTAGTGCGGGCTGGCCGCATGCGGCCCGGCGGCGGAGATCGTATCGAACGAAAGATCGCGCAGCAGCGGATCCTCGTCGCGGAAGGCGCGCAGCTGCGCCGCGGCGGAAAGTTCGTCCTCGCCGCCCTTGGGGCCGGCGACGCTGAGCCAGTGCAGGAACTTCGCGATCGCCGCGCCATCCCGGGCCTGGGCGGCGCGCTGCCCGGCCTGCTCGACGGGGTTCTTGACCGCCTTGGCAAGAACGGTCGGGTCGGTCAGTTCGATTACGCTCGCCCCGGCGCCCTGCAGGGCTCCGAAGATCGCCTCGACCGAACGCTCGGGATCGACCGCTACCTTCTTGCCGGCCAGCGCCTTGAGTTGCGGCACGAAGGCCTCGCGCGGGCGCACCGTCACCGCGTTGCCCAGGTGGGCGCGCAGTTCGGGCGTGACCTTTTCCTCGGCGATGAACAGCTCGGCCGTGCCATCGGCATGGGCCAGCACGAACGACAGCGCCACTGGCGTGCGATCGACATCGACTCCTCGGATATTGAGCAGCCAGGCGACCCCGTCGAGCGCCGAGATGACGGCCGCGTCGAGCCCCTTGGCGGCCAGCCATTCGGCCACCTCGCTGCGTTTGGCCTCGCTCGACTTGCCGGTATAGGCATTGGCGTGGACCAGCGCCGGGGCCAGGCTTGGTGCCGGACGGTCGGCCCAGATCGCGTCGATCGGGTTGCCATCGACCGGTTCCAGCGCAGCGCCCTTTTCGCGCAGCGCCTTGTTGGTTGCATCGACCCACGGCTTGCCGTGCAGCCAGGGATCGAACCCGATCTTTGCTCCAGCCGGGGCGTTCTCGGCCAGCCAGGCGGCGACCGAGGTGGCGGGGACCGACTGGTATTCGTAGAGCCGCCCATCGACCTGCTCGCGCACCTGCAAGGTATAGCGCCCGTCGACAAAGATCGCAGCCTTGTCAGCCAGCACGGCGGCGGTCCCGGCCGATCCGCCAAACCCGGTCAGCCAGGCCAGCCGCTGGGCATAGGCACCGACATATTCGCTCATGTGCTCGTCGGAAATCGGTACGACGAAGCCGTCGAGGTCGCGGGCCTTCAGTTCCTTGCGCAGCGCGTCGAGCCGCGCCTCATGGGTATTCATCAGCATGTCTTGCAGTCCTTCTGCCCCCACCATAGAGCGGCGACATGGCACTTACCACTCCCCCGGTCGCTCCAAAAAAGCCCCACGTCGAAACCCACCACGGCATCACCGTGACCGACGATTACGCCTGGCTGCGCGATCCGGGCTATCCCGAGGTCAAGGATCCGGAAATCCTGGCCCACTTGCAGGCCGAAAACGCCTGGTTCGAAACCCGCATGGCCGGGCAGCAGGGGCGGATCGACGCGCTGTTCACCGAAATGCGCGCACGGATCAAGGAGGCCGACAAGTCGGTTCCGCAAAAGGACGGCGATCATCTTTATTGGATCGAGTTCGAGGAAGGCGCGGAATACAAGAAGTGGTGGCGCCGGCCGGTGGCAGGCGGACCGGACGAGCTGATCCTGGACGAGGTGGCCCTGGCCGAAGGGCACGACTATTTCCGGCTCGGCGCGATTTCGGTTTCGATGGACGGCAAATTGCTGGCCTGGTCGGTCGACGACAACGGCTCGGAACGCTTCACCGCGCGGTTCAAGAACCTTGAGACCGGGGAGGTCCTGCCCGACGAAATCCCCGGGACGCTGTCCGGCCTGGTCTGGGTCGCGGGCGACCAGGGGATCGTCTATTCGCTCGCCAACGAGCAATGGCGGACCGACAATGCCCGGCTGCACTGGCTCGGCCAGCCGCTTGAGAGCGATGTCGAACTGTACCACGAAGACGATGACGGTTTCCGGGTCGGCGCATCGCTATCGGCCAACGAGGAATGGCTGATCATCTCGACCTCCGACCACGAAACCAGCGAGGTCCGGGTGGTCCCCGCCGCCGATCCGCTGGCCGTGCCCCGGCTGATCTGGCCGCGCCGGACCGGGGTCGAATACGATGTCGACATGATCGAGGACATCGTCTTCATCCATTCCAACCTTACGCACGAGAACTTCAGTATCGTGTTCGCCCCGCTGGCCGAACCGGCGACAACCGCGCCGCTGGTCGAGGGCAGCGATGAAGTCTACCTGACCGGTTTCGATCTGTTCGAGGACTTCTGGGTGGTCGAGAGCCGGGTCCGCGGGCTCGACCGGATCGAAGTGCGCTATTACGGCGAGCCGGACCGGGTCGAGCCAATCGAATTTCCGGAAGCCAGCTTTTCCGCCGGTTTGGGCGACAACCCGGAGTGGGCGGTCGACAAGCTGCGGCTGTCCTACGAATCGATGGTCAGCCCGGCCTCGGTGCTTGAATATGATGTCGCCAGCCGGACCATGGCCACACTCAAGGTCCAGGAAATCCCCTCGGGCTACGATGCCACGCTCTATGCCACCGAGCGGCTGGAGATCGCGGCGCGCGATGGAACGCCGATCCCGGTCTCGATCGTCTATCGCAGGGATCGCAAGCCCGGCGGCCCGTTGCACCTCTATGGCTACGGCGCCTATGGCATCGCGATCGAGCCCGGCTTCTCGACCACCCGCTTGAGCCTGGTCGACCGTGGCTTTGCCTATGCCATCGCCCACATCCGCGGCGGCGACGATCTGGGGCGGGCCTGGTACAAGGCCGGCAAGCTGGAGCGGCGGACCAACACCTTCATCGACTTCGTCGATGTCGCGAAGGGACTGATCGAGCGCGGCTATAGCCAGGCCGGGCGGATCAGCATTTCCGGTGGCTCGGCCGGGGGCGAGCTGATGGGCGCGGTGATCAATTCCGATCCCGCCCTGTGGGGCGCGGTGGTGGCGCATGTGCCGTTTGTCGATGTGCTGGCGACCATGCTCGATCCCACCCTGCCGTTGACCCCGGGCGAATGGCCCGAATGGGGCAACCCGATCGAGGACAAGGCGGCGTTCGAGCTGATCCGGTCCTATTCGCCTTACGACCAGGTAAAGGCCCAGGCCTATCCGCCGCTGCTGGTCACCGCCGGGCTCAACGATCCCAGGGTGACTTATTGGGAGCCGGCCAAATGGGTCGCCAGGTTGCGCGAGCTCAAGACCGATGGCAACGAGCTGCTGCTCAAGACCAACATGGGCGCAGGCCACGGCGGCAAGAGCGGGCGGTTCGAGAGCCTGAAGGAGACGGCGGAGGAATTCGCCTTCATCCTGTGGCAGCTGGGGGTGGAAGGATGAGCAACCGCCACACCCTGACTTTTACCGCCCTCCCCGATCACATCGACGAGCTGGGGCACGTCAACAATGCGGTCTGGGTCGACTGGATCCAGCAGATCGCCACAGCACACTGGTCCGCGGTCGCCGCGCCCGAGCATCAGGCCCAGTACATCTGGGTCGTTACCCGGCACGAGATCGACTATCGCGGCAATGTCGGCCCGGGTGATGTCGTAACCGCAGAAACCTGGATCCCGACCGGCCCGAGCGGTGCGCGGTTTGACCGGCGGGTCGATTTCCGCGATGCGGCGGGCAAGGTGATCGTCAGCGCCAATACCACCTGGGCGATGATTGACCGGGCCAGTGGGCGGCTTGCCCGGGTCCGTGAAGACGTGACCGCGCCGTTCCGGCCGTTTGGCGACGAAGGCTAGGCCGCAGCCTTGCGCCCGCGCGGACGCAGGTGCCCGGCAAAGACGGTCATCCGTTCGCTCACCACCCGGTTCCGCCCGGCGCTCTTGGCCTGATAGAGCAGCCCGTCGGCGCGGGCGTAGATCGCGGCGAAGCTGGCGTTGGGCATCACTTCGGCCGGGATTTCGACCAGCCCCATCGAGGCAGTGACCGGACGGTCCAGACCGGCGACGTCGCGCGCCACCCGCGCGGTCAGGCCCTGGCGCAGCCGTTCGGCGCGCTGCGCCGCACCGGCCCCGCGCAGCAGCAACATGAATTCCTCCCCGCCCATTCTCAGCGGCAACAGGTCGTTGTCCTCTGGCAGCGAAGCGGCGACCGCTTGTAGCACCTGATCGCCCACCGCATGGCCGAAGCGGTCGTTGATCGCCTTGAACTTGTCGAGGTCGAGCAGGGCGAGCGTGGCGAAGCCGTCCTCGCGCAGCGCGGCAAAGCGGCCTTCGATCGCGCGGCGGTTGAGCAGCCCGGTCAGCGGGTCGCGTTCGGCCAGCCGGGCCATTTCGCTGGCGCGCAGGCGATGGTCGTCGCGATCGCGGCGCAGCTGGATGAAACGGTCCGCAACCCCGACAGAACCGATCAGCACTTCCAGCCCGATCGCCAGGCGCTGGGCGACGAACAGGGCCGTCGGTTCCTGCTGGGTTCCGAGCACGCCCTCGACAATCTGCCAGATTCCCGCCGCGACCAATGGCAGCCATGAGACGATCAGGAATTTCACCGCCCGGCTGCCGCGCCACAGCGCCGTGCCGAGAGTCCAGGCCAGCACCGCGATCACCACCGACCAGTTGGCGAAGTAGATGCTCAGACCCAGGCCCTGCAGCCAGTCGATCGTCGAGACGAAAAACGCGCCGTTTATCATCACCCAGAATGCCGCGAAGCGCAGGGCGCGGCGGTGGCGGGGATCGAGCTTGTCGGCCTCGATGAAGTCGCTTGCCATCATGATGGCCGAAGCCGCACCGCCGCAGAAGGTCAGCGCGATCATCATCGCCAGGGTACTGGTCGGCATCGGCACGAACAGCGGGGTCAGGCCCGATGTCACCACCGTATGGGCGAGCATGAAGGCGACCACCCCGACATGCCACAGCAGGAACCTGTCGCGCAGCGCCCGGAACAGCGCGAGGTTGAAGAACAACGGCACCAACAGCACGCCGCACAGCACCGCGATCCATACCTGCTCTTCGCTGAGGACCGGCTGGGCCTGTTCGAACAGCCGCGCCTCGCTGACCACGCTGGTCGCTGCCGGGGCGACGAATTCCAGCGTGATCCGCCGTGCCGGCTGGCCTGCTTCGGGCAGCGGGGCGGCCTGACGCATATGGCCGAGCGGGGAAAAGTCATGCATCGACAGCGCATGCCGGCTGATGCTTCCGTCCGGGTGTTCGATCCTGATCCGCAGCGCCTCGAACCTTGCAAGCCGGGTGGTGACCTGAACCGGCACCCGGCCATCCTCGCCCAATTCGTATCGCAGCAGGGCATGGCGGGCTTCGGCATGCCAGTCGCGATCGGCGCAGATCCAGCCGACCTTTGCCTCGCGCTGGAGCCGGGCGGTCAGGGCATTGTCGGCATAGGCGTGGCAGGCCGGTTCGATCGGCTTGCCGGCATCTTCGTGCGCCAGCGCCGGCGCGGCCAGGGCCAGCAGTGCGCCCGCCAGCAGCCGCAGCGCGGTGCGGATCAGGGCACGGGGAAGGGCAAGGCCGGAGTCCATCCCCGCAGGTCTAGCCCGCGAGCCATCACAACTGGTGTCCCGCCATGGTTAACCGCGCGGCAACACTTGTTTTTTCTCCGGCAAGATCAGCCCAGTACGGCGCTCGCCGGAACGTAATCGTACCCCAGGTCGCGGGCCACGGCTTCGTAGGTGATCTTGCCGTCGTGGACGTTGAGGCCATTGGCGAGGTGCGGGTTGGCCTTGAGCGCCGCCTGCCAGCCCAGGTCCGCGATCCGCAGCGCGTGGGGCAGGGTCACGTTGTTGAGCGCATAGGTGCTGGTCCGGGCCACCGCGCCGGGCATGTTGGCAACGCAATAGTGGACGATCCCGTCGACCACGTAGGTCGGCTCGGCATGGGTCGTCGCCCGGCTGGTTTCGAAGCAGCCGCCCTGGTCGATCGCGACATCGACCAGCACCGCGCCGGGCATCATGGTGGAGAGCATGTCGCGGGTGACCAGCTTGGGCGCCGCAGCCCCCGGCACCAGCACGGCCCCGATCACCAGATCGGCCCGGGCCACTTCGCTGGCCAGCGCGGCCCGGCCCGAATAGAGCGTCCGCGCGCGGCCTTCGAAATGGCTGTCGAGCCGTTCGAGCACGGCCGGATCGCGATCGAGGATCGTCACGTCGGCACCAAGGCCGACCGCCATCTGCGCGGCGTTGAACCCGACCACGCCGCCGCCGATCACCACCACCTTGGCCGGCAGCACCCCGGGCACCCCGCCCAGCAGCACGCCGCGCCCGCCGTGGGCCTTTTCCAGCGCGGTCGCGCCGGCCTGGATGCTCATCCGCCCGGCCACCTGGCTCATCGGCTTGAGCAGCGGCAGCGAATTGTCCGCGCCGGTCACCGTTTCATAGGCAATCGCGGTCACGCCCGACTTGACCAGGTCGGCGGTCTGCTCCGGATCGGGGGCGAGGTGGAGATAGGTGTAGAGCACCTGGCCGCGGCGCAGTTGGGCGCGCTCAACCGCCTGCGGTTCCTTGACCTTCACCACCATTTCGCATTCGGCAAAGATCGGCGCGGGGCCATCCTTGATCGTCGCGCCGGCGGCGCGGTAATCGGCGTCGCTTGCCCCGATCCCCAGCCCGGCACCGGTTTCGACCCACACCTCGTGGCCGTGGGCAGCCAGTTCGCGGACGCTTTCGGGGGTCAGCCCGACGCGATATTCGTGGTTCTTGATTTCTTTGACGGTGCCGACCCGCATGCCAATTCTCCCCGTGTCGAATGGGGCGAGGATAGGCCGGATTGCGGCGAATGTTTCACCAAAGTTTGGCTTCCATCGCTTCCTGATCGGTGATATTTTCCGAAAAAAGGGGAAATACCGGGAAAATTTGCCATGGACCGCAACGATATCCTGATCCTCGAGGCGCTCCAGAAGGACAGTTCGCGCTCGATCGCCGAGCTGGCCGAGGCAGCCGGGGTCTCGCCATCGGCCTGCCATCGCCGGATCAGGGCGCTCGAGGCGGCGGGCGTGATCACCGGCTATGCCGCGCAGATCGATCCCCAGGCGCTGGGGCTCAAGCTCCAGGCCTTTGTCGAGATCACCCTGACCAGCCAGAGCCGCGAGGCGATGGAGCGGTTCGAGCGCGCGGTGGCCGATTTCGACGAGATCCTCGATTGCCACCTGATGGCCGGCCATGCCGACTACCTGCTGCGGATCGCCGCGCACGATCTTGAGCATTACGACCGGATCCACCGCGATTGCCTCGCCGCGTTGCCCGGGGTTTCGTCGATGCGATCGGCCTTCGCGATTCGCCGGATCAAGCGCTGGCAGGGCTATCCGCTGCGGGTTTAGTTGATGAAGTGCATCCGCACGGCAATCTACAAGTGCCATAAGGGCCGGGCCCGGATACGACAAAGCCGCGCTGGCGGCGCGGCTTTGGGGATCGGGCGGGGCATGGCGGCCGCAGCAGGGGCGGCCGGGCGGATCGTGAGACATGGCCGGGATCATGCCAGAACCCGGCGATGTAGGAAAATGCCGGGTGGATCGCCGCGCGTTATTGCTCGCGCGGCTTGCTGCTCTCCTCGATCCGCGCGTCGATTTCGGCCAGCGCCATGTTGAGGTGTTGGAGCGCGATCTGCAGCGTCCCGGTCTTGCCGCGCGCGGCCTGGCCGATTTTCAGCTCCAGCGTCGAGATCGCATAGGCGATCTCGCGGCGCACCTGGCGCAGGGAGTCGATATTGTCATTGCAAGGCGCCATTGCCATTCATCCCTTGGCCTCGATCAACCAGCGACTAGGGCAATCCTTCCTATCAAGCGTGAATCGATATGGTCAAAGCCGGATGAACAGCGCGGCTCAGCGGTCTTCCTTCAGGGCGGCCAGCGCGGCCCTGACAGTCGCGGAAATCCGCCATAAATCCTGTTCTTCCAGGCGGTTGGCGGCTTCTTGCAGCAAGCTTACGATTTCGCTCAGATCCGGTAACGGTTTGCCCTCGCCATTATCCGTCATCGCTATCCGCCACCCCGTTTGTTGCAGGCGGTTCAATGCCCTTGGATGGTTACCATCCGGTGAAGCCGGGCCGCGGTCCGGTGCGAAAAACGGTTTTGACAGCGCGCGAAGCTGGTCTAGCCTCTCCCGCAATGAACGAGCGCAAGCTGAAGGCCTGGGTCGAGGCGGGGATCATCGATTCCGAAGCCGCCGCGCGAATCCGCGTCTGGGAGGACAGCCATTCGCGCCCGCTTGCGCTGTGGGCGGTGATCGGGATCGGCGCGCTGGCGATCGGCCTCGGGATCGTGCTGGTGGTCGCCGCCAACTGGGATGACATTCCGGCGATGGTCCGGCTGGGGATCCACCTGGCCCTGCTGGCCGCCTTGCTTGGCGCGCTGGCCTGGTTCGGTGATCGGCTGGCCGAACGCCAGCCTTGGGGGCAGGAAGCGCTGCTGTTCGTGATCGGGGCGCTGGGGCTCACGTTCCTGCCGCACCTGGGCCAGGCCTATCAGACCACCTCGCCGCTGTGGCAGCCGCTGCTGACCTGGCTGATGCTGCTGGGTCCGCTGCTGCTGCTGCGTGGGCAAAGCTGGCTGACCGCGGCGGCGGTGATGGCCGGGGCGGTGGCCGCGGCCTTGAGCTATGCCGCCGGCAGCCGCGACGAGCTGACCGGGGATTGGTCCATACCCACGGCTATCGAGTCCGCGTTCGTCACTTCGCTGCCGGTCCTCGCGGCCGGCCTTGGGGCGATGATGCGGCGGTTTTCGGGCCGCGAGGCGTTCTGGCGCAGGATCGAGCAGCTTGGGCTGACTTATGGCGTGCTGATGGTCAGCGTGCTGGCGCTGCTATCCCGGCAAGGCGCCAGCGCCGGCAATGACCTGCAGTACGATTTCTCCGCCCTGTCGGTGCGGGCGCTGGTGCTGAGCGCAAGCGCAGCCCTGGTCTTCGC
>CAZNII010000037.1:0-4882 GCA_964573075.1 uncultured Novosphingobium sp.
GTGTTGGCATAGGTGAAGCCGGGGGCAAGGCTCTTGTAGAGCCGGTCGAAATCGCGGTCGACGGTATCGTGATAGAGCTCCTCGAAGCTCTCGATCACGAAATAGGTCGGCTGCAGGTCGTCGATCACATAGTCGGTGCGCATCACCCGGTCGACGTTGAGCATGATCCGGTTGGGGCTTTCCGCCTCGAGGCAGAATACCGCCTCGGTCGGGCCGGACAGGATCCCGGCGCCATAGGCCCGCAATCCCTCTGCCTCCAGGATCAGCCCGAATTCGACCGTGTACCAGTAAAGCGAGCCGAGCGCCTTCAGCCGGTTATAGCGCATCGCCTTCCACCCGGCGCGGCCATATTCCTGCATGTAATCGGCATAGGTCGGGTCGGCCAGCATCGGCACGTGGCCGAACACGTCGTGGAACACGTCGGGTTCCTGGATATAGTCGAAGCACTCGCGGCTGCGGATGAAGTTGCCGGCCGGAAAGCGGCGGTTGGCCAGGTGCCAGAAGAACACGTCGTCGGGAATCAGCATCGGCACCGGCACCACCGACCAACCGGTCAGCGCGCCCAGTTCCTCGCTGAGCCGGCCGAATTCGGGCACCCCGCCGCGACCGAGATCGAGCTTGTCGAGCCCGGCCATGAAGGCGCTGGCCGCGCGCCTGGGCAGGACCTGCATCTGGCGGGCGAACAGTTCGTTCCAGACCGCGTTCTCATCGGCACCATAGGCATGCTGGACAGGCTCGAGCCAATCCTCGCCGACATGGGCCGGGCGCTTGAGCGGTGCGGTGAACACGGCCGGATCGGGATTGGGCAGGCGGGTAAAGTCGGTGTCGGACATGGTTGCATATGTAACCATTCCAATCCGGGACAGCAAGCGCGCGCGAACCGCTTGATCGCGGCGCCGGCCCGGCGCAACCTGCGCCGCGAAAGGGAATCGCAGCCCATGAAGAAACTGAAGAAGAAGAAATTCGCCCGGCTCTATGCCCCGCTGGAGGAAGAACTGGTCGCGATGGCGCGCTGGGCGGCCAAGACCGGCGCGCGGGTGCTGGTCCTGTTCGAAGGGCGCGATACCGCCGGCAAGGGCGGGGCGATCAAGGCCGTGGCCGATCCGCTCAACCCGCGCCAGTGCCGCGTGGTCGCGCTGCCCAAGCCGAGCGAGTACGAAAAGGGGCAGTGGTATTTCCAGCGCTATGTCCCGCACCTGCCCGGAGCGGGCGAGATCGTGCTGTTCGACCGCAGCTGGTACAACCGCGCCGGGGTGGAGCGGGTGATGGGCTATTGCAGCGAGGAACAGGCCGAAGCCTTTCTGGCCCAGGTCCCGCTGTTCGAGGAGCTGCTGGTCCGGGACGGGATCCTGCTGTTCAAGTACTGGCTGACCACCGACCAGGCCAATCAGGAACAGCGGCTGGCCGAACGGCTGGAAGATCCGCTCAAGCGCTGGAAGCTCTCCCCGGTCGATCTTGCCGCGCGCGAGAAGTACGATGCCTATACCGCCGCGCGCGAGGCGATGCTGCGGGCGACCCATTCGAAAACCGCGCCGTGGACCCTGGTCGACTTCAACGATCAGCGCCGGGGGCGGCTGACCCTGATCCGCGACCTGCTCGACCGCTTGCCCGATACCCAT
Organism: uncultured Novosphingobium sp.; assembly: GCA_964573075.1. Taxonomy (GTDB): domain Bacteria; phylum Pseudomonadota; class Alphaproteobacteria; order Sphingomonadales; family Sphingomonadaceae; genus Novosphingobium. The sequence continues at coordinate 1,620 of CAZNII010000037.1, forward strand.
GTCGAGCCCGAGCCGCTTGAGCTGAAGCCGCTGGACCGCGAGCCGTCCGAAGAGAGCTTTGCCGTGCTCGGTCCGATTGCGCCCTATGAGGGCAAGGAAAAGCGCGGGAAGAGTTGACTTTCACCCGCTTCTGACGCATTGGCGCGGCCTTCCGGGGCGGCGCGTCTGTGCCGCCTCCGCAGTTTTCAGCGCCTTCGGGCATCGAATCGAAAGTTCAGGGCGACCTGAGCAAAAGGAAATAGCGCCATGGCGAAGCCCGCAACCGTCAAGATCCGCCTCGTGTCGACCGCCGACACCGGCTTCTTCTATGTGACCAAGAAGAACCCGCGCAACACGACCGAGAAGATGAGCTTCCGCAAGTACGATCCGGTCGTGCGCAAGCACGTCGAGTTCAAGGAAGCCAAGATCAAGTGATCGTGGGCCCGGACCTGGCCGGGTTCATTCAGAGTTCAAGCCTCCATCCTTAATGGCGAGGGCATGAACACCGTGATCAAGACCATCCGCCCGTTTGCAGGTGCCGCCGTTTCGGCGGCGCTTGTCGTTTGCGCTCCCACCGTCCTGCTGGCGCCCGCGCCGGTCGCAGCCCAGGCCGAAAACGGCGATCTGGCCCAGGCCGTTGCCGCGCTGCGCGGCATTTCGACCATGCGCGCCGATTTCGAACAGATCGACCGCGCCGGCAAGCGGGTCAGCGGGGTAATGACGCTCAAGCGCCCGGGCCGGATCCGCTTCCAGTATGAAAAAGGCGTGCCGTTCCTGATCGTTTCGGACGGCAAGGCGCTGACCTTCGTCGATTACCAGGTCCGCCAGGTTCAGCGCTGGCCGATCAGCAACAGCCCGCTGGGCGCCCTGCTCGATCCCAAGCGCGATGTGATGAAGTACGGCAAGCTTCAGCCGGTCGCCAACAAGAACCTGGTCGCCGTCGAAGTGCGCGACAAGGCCCATCCCGAATACGGGGTGATCACCCTGGTCTTCATCCGCAAGGCCTCGGCCCCGGGCGGGCTGGAGCTGACCAGCTGGGCCGCGCTCGACTCGCAGAACACCCGCACCCAGGTGAACCTGCGGAATCACCAGTACGGAGTCGCCGTGCCGGACAGCACTTTCCGCTTCAACGATCCGCGTCCCGCCAATCGTCGATGAGGAAAAACGGTCCGTCGCGGGACGTGCCGGACTTGCGACAATTTGCGACAATGCCAGTGCGATTGTTCATGGCCGAGCAAGGGAAACTGGCCTAAAACTGACATCGACGACGCGGCCTGAGGCGGGTTTCCCCCCTGTTGCCCGAGCCTCCTGAACGGTCGCCGAGTCGAGCGTGACGAACGCACAAAGGAACCCCCGCTCCACTGCCCCCGGAGCGGGGGTTTTTTCTTGCCGGGGATGGAGCCTTGCTGGACCCGGCCAAGCCACCTAAAGCCCTGCGCATGGTCTCTATCGCCACCTGGAACATCAATTCGGTCCGTCTGCGCATCGATCAGGTCACGCGCTTCCTTGAACAGGAGCAGCCCGACGTGCTGTGCCTGCAAGAGATCAAGACCCAGGAAAGCCTGTTCCCGCACGAGGCGTTCGAGCAGCTCGGCTATGTCCACCGCGCGGTCCATGGTCAGAAGGGCTATCACGGCGTCGCCACGGTCAGCCGAATCCCCTTGCGCGAACTGACCCGCAACGACTGGCAGGCCAACGGCGAGGCACGCCACGTCGGGGTCGAGCTGCTCGGGCCCGGGCAGGGCCTGGTGCTTGAAAACGTCTATATCCCGGCCGGCGGCGACATCCCCGATCGCGCGGCCAATCCCAAGTTCGGCCAGAAGCTCGACTTCCTTGAACGGATGGCAACCTGGGCCGACCGGCTCGACCGGCCGACGCTGCTGGTCGGCGATTTCAACATCGCTCCCCTCGATTGCGACGTTTACGATCACAAGGCGCTGGTCAAGGTGGTCAGCCACACGCCGGTAGAGATCGAGGCGCTGTGGCGGCTGCGCGATGCGCACGGCTGGGTAGATCTGGGCCGCAAGCACATTCCCGCGCCGGAACGCAACTGGACCTGGTGGTCGTACCGCACCTACTGGCAGGACAAGGATCGCGGCCGGCGGCTCGATCACATGTGGGCCTCGCCCGATCTCGCCGCGCAGTCGGTCTCGCACCGTTTCGTCGAGGAATGCCGCAAGTGGGAGCAGCCGAGCGACCATGTCCCGCTGGTGACGGAGTTCGCGCTGTGAGCTCGCCCGGCCGCCGGGTTGCCCAGGCGCTCGATGCGCTGCGCCACGGCTGGCCGATAACGCTCGAAGGCGCTTTCACTCTGCTACCGGCCGAGACCGGGCTGGGGGAAGCGCGTGCGCGAACCATGCTGATCTCGGCCGCGCGGGCGGTGACGCTGAAGCTTGCCAACCAGCGCGAGGCCGCAGTTCCCGAAGCGCCGGTGCTGATCCGCGCCGCCGAACCGTTCGATCTGGCCGCGGCAAGGGCTCTGGCCGATCCAGCGCTCGATCTGGTCTATCCGATGAAGGGGCCGTTCCTGGCCGAGCCGCTGGACCATGGTGAAGCCGCCCGGGCGGCGATGGAGCTCGCGCGGCTGGCCGGAATCCTGCCCGCCTTCCTGGTCGATCCGGAACCAGTCGGCGAGGCGGTAGCGCTGGCGGCCGGCGATCTCGATGCCTGGAAGGACACCGCCCACCTGGCCATCGCCGCACGGGCCCGCCTGCCGGTCGCGGCGGCTGAGACGGCCGAGATCGTCGCCTTTCGCTCAGCCGATGATCTGCGCGAGCATGTCGCGCTGGTGATCGGCGCGCAGAGCGGGGACCGCGCGCCACTGGTCCGGCTCCATTCGGAATGCCTGACCGGCGACATCCTGGGCAGCCTCAAGTGCGATTGCGGCCCGCAGCTCGACGCGGCGCTGCGCGAAATGGCCGGGGAAGCCGAACAGGGCGGCTGGGGCGTGCTGCTCTACCTGCGCCAGGAAGGCCGCGGGATCGGGCTGATCAACAAGCTGCGCGCCTATGAATTGCAGGACCAGGGCTTCGATACGGTCGATGCCAACAACCGCCTCGGCCTGCCGACCGAAGCGCGCGACTTCCCGGTTGCGGCGCGGATGCTCGATCTCCTCGGCGTGTCGGCGATCCGGCTGATGACCAACAACCCGGCCAAGGTCGATGCGCTGCGCGCCGCCGGGGTCGACGTGGCCGAGCGCGTCCCGCACCAGTTGCCGCCCAACCCGCACAACGCCCGCTATCTCGCCACCAAGCGCGACCGGACCGGGCACCTGCTTTAGCGGC
>CAZNII010000037.1:4982-10596 GCA_964573075.1 uncultured Novosphingobium sp.
GCGATCTTGGCGTCCGAGGGATCGCGGCTCATCAGCCACACGAACAGCGCGGTCGGGCCAAGGTGGATCGCGATCCACACCAGGGTGGCGATCCAGCCGAACGCGGTGCGGGGCCTGATGTTGAGGCTCCAGCCGTTCTTGATGCAGACAAAAGGCATGGTTTGGTCACTCACCGCCATCCTCCTTTACCGGCCGGCCGCGCCGGGCGGGCTCGCTGGCTTCGACCTTGACGCCGCGCTTGGCCAGGGCTTCGCGCAGCAGCACTTCGACCTGGGCGTTGACCGAGCGGAAGTCGCTCGCCGCCGCTCGTTCCAGCGCCTTGTAGAGCGCCGGATCGAGACGGAGTGCGAACGACTTCTTGCCGGGTGACGCCACAGGATCAGCTCACTGATAAAGCGTGCCGGTGTTGACCACAGGCTGGGTGTCGCGCTCGCCGCACAGCACCACCATCAGGTTCGAGACCATCGCCGCGCGGCGTTCATCGTCGAGGTGTACCACGTCCTTCTCGCTCAGCTGGTGCAGCGCCATTTCGACCATGGTCACCGCACCCTCGACCAGCTTCTTGCGGGCGCTGATCACGGCTTCGGCCTGCTGGCGGCGCAGCATCGCCCCGGCGATCTCGGGCGCATAGGCGAGGTGGGTCAGCCCGCAATCATCAACCGTGAGTCCCGCGACGGCGAGGCGCGACTTGAGCTCGGTCATCAGTTCGGCGTTCACCTCGTCATGGCTGCCGCGCAGGGTGACTTCCATGTGCTCGATATCGTCATAGGGATAGCGCGAGCCGATCGATCGCACTGCGGCCTCGATCTGGACTTCGACGAAGGCCTTGTAATCGTCGACGTCGTAAAGCGCCTGGGCCGTGTCGGCGACGCGCCAGACCACGTTGGTCGCGATCTCGATCGGATTGCCGCGCAGGTCGTTGACCTTGAGCTTTTCCGAAACCACGTTGTTGGCCCGGACCGAGATCTTGGTCTTGCCCATCCACGGCCAGACCCAGCGCAGCCCGTGATTGCGATCGGTCCCGCGATAGGCCCCGAACAGGGTGATCGCGGCCGCCTGGTTGGGCTGGATCATGTAGAATCCCGAAGAGATCAGGATCAGCCCGCCGGCCAGCAGGAAAGTCGAGACGATAAATGGCAGGATCATGTCGTCAGTGGGTTCGCTGCCGGCGAAGGCGACGATGCGCCACACGGTCAGCACCAGCAGGGCGACGAAGGCCAGCAGCATCAGATACCCGCTGGTCGACCAGGCGCGGCTTTCGCGGCTGGCGGTCATGGCGGGATGCGAATCGGTCATGGGTATTCCCCTTAAAAGTGATATCACTTTAATATCGCTTTGCGAGGCGTTGTCAATCGGGCTTGAAATAAGAGCGAATCGGTCCTATTAACGGCCTTGCGGGACCGGGCCCCTCTGGCGCGGCGCATCTGGCCAATCCCCCATCCCTGGCCGGGCGCTGCGTGATGTCGGACCGCATCGGATGCACCGATGCCAGGGTCCGGGTTTCCCCCTCCAACCCATCAGACCCAGCATCGGGCATCCGATCGTACCAACCAGTGCGATAGGGAGCTTACCCATGTCCGACCGTCTGTTCCGCCTGATGGAACGCCACCAGAAACTCGACGATGCGCTGCGCCGGCTCCAGACCCGGCGCTGGCCCGATCCGTTCGAGATCGCGCGGCTCAAGAAGCTCAAGCTGGCAATCAAGGACCGGCTTGCCCGGCTGAGCGCCAAATCCCGGCATTCGCGGGCCTGACCGGCCGCGGGCCCACCTGCCGGCGTTCCCGTTCGCGGGGGCGCCGGCCCTTTGCATCTGCCTGACAGGGTACTGATCGAATGGAATTCCTCACCGCCGACTGGCTCGGCACGCCGCTGTGGTTCTGGCTCTCGTTTGCCGGGATCGTGCTGGCCCTGACCGCTTTCGACCTTGGCATCCTGCACAAGGAAGACCGCGAGATGGGGATCGGCGAATCGCTCAAGCTGACCGCCTTCTACATCACCATCGCGCTCGCCTTCGGGGCCTGGGTGTGGATCGAGAAAGGCGCCGACCTGGGCATGAAGTACTACACCGGGTTCTTCATCGAAAAGGCGCTGTCGATCGACAACGTCTTCGTGATCAGCCTGATCTTCACTTTCTTTGCGATCCCGCCGAAGTACCAGTATCGCGCGCTGCTGTGGGGCATCCTCGCGGTGATCGTGCTGCGCGGGGCGATGATCGCGGCCGGCGCGGCGCTGGTCGAGCAGGCCTACTGGGTGCTCTACATCTTCGCGGCCTTCCTGGTCTTCACCGGCCTGAAGATGTTCTTCGCCGGCGATCACGATCCGGATATAGCGAAGAACCCGGTGGTGCGCTGGATCTCCAGCCACATGCGGGTCACTCCGCAGCTGCACGACCAGCACTTCTTCGTGAAGGTCGCCGACGAGAAGACCGGCAAGCTGGTCACCGCGGTAACCCCGCTGTTCGTGGCGCTGGTGGTGATCAACCTGGCCGACCTGGTCTTCGCGGTCGATAGCGTGCCGGCGATCTTCGCGATCACCACTGACACCTTCATCGTCTATACCAGCAACATCATGGCGATTCTCGGCCTGCGCGCGCTCTACTTCGCGCTCTCGGCGATGATCCACCGATTCTACTACCTGAAGTATGCGCTGGCTGCGGTGCTGGTGTTCATCGGCAGCAAGATCTTCGTTTCCGACTTCCTGCTCGGCGGCGAGAAGTTCCCGCCGGTGCTGAGCCTTGCGGTCACCCTCGGGCTGATCGCCGCGGGGGTGTTCTACTCGCTGTGGAAGACCCGCCACGGCGAAGATGCCGCTCCTCACCTGCCGCACGATGCGATAAGGCCCTGAACCATGCCCATGACCCCCGATGAAGCGCTTGAGCGGCTGCGCGAGGGCAACGCCCGCTTTGTGGCCGACCAGCCTGCCCAGGCTGACATTTCGACCCGCCGCCGGCTGGAACTGGCCAAGGGGCAACGGCCCTTTGCCGCACTGGTCGGTTGCGCGGATTCGCGGGTCGGCCCGGAACACCTGTTCGGCGCCGGGCTGGGCGAGCTGTTCATTGTCCGCACGGCCGGCAATTACCTCGACGACGCCGGGTTCGGCTCGATTGCCTTTGCGGTATCACAGCTGGAAGTGCCGCTGGTGGTTGTGCTCGGCCACGAACAGTGCGGCGCGGTGGCCGCGGCCAGTGCGGTGGTCAGCGACAATGCCCAGCTGCCCCCGGCGCTGACCCGGATGGTCCAGCCGATCCTGCCCGCCGCGATCGATGCCCATGCCCGCCAGGGCGAGGGCGAGGATCCGGTCGACCTGGCGATCCACCTCAATGTCCGGCGGGTGGTGCAGGGGCTGCGTGAGGCTTCGGACCCGATCATCGGCGATCCGGTCCGCGCCGGGCGAGTGCGGGTGGTTGGGGCCTATTACGATCTTGCGACCGGCCGGGTCGATTTCTTCGATCCCTGATCGCGTCAGTTCTGCGCAATCACCCGCAGGAAAGCCTCGCCATAGGCCTCGAGCTTGCGCGCGCCCACCCCGCCCAGTTCGCCCAGCGCATCGAGGCTGGCGGGGCGGGTCTCGGCCATTTCGCGCAGGGTCGAATCGTGAAAGATAACATAGGGCGGCACCCCCGCTTCGGCGGCGAGATCGCGGCGCAGCGCGCGCAGTGCCTCGAACAGCGGATCCCCGGTCGGGTTGACCCCGCCGGTCCGGTCGCGCCGGGCCTTGCGGGTCCGTTCGCGCCGGGGCGCCAGCGCGATCATCACCGGCGCCTCTCCCTTCAGCACCGCCTTGGCATCGCCGCCCAGCGCCAGCCCGCCATGCTCGGTCGGGACCAGGCTGCCCCGGGCCTGGAGCGCGCGAACCAGCGGGCGCAGCAGCGGGGCCTCGTCGCTGGTGACGATTCCGAACACGCTCAGCCGGTCATGCCCGCGCTGGAGCAACCGCTCGTCGGGCTGGCCCAGCAGGACTTTCTCGACATGGCCGAAGCCATAGGTCTGCCCGGTGCGATAGACCGCAGAAAGCAGCTTTTGCGCCAGGGTCGTGGCATCGACCACCCCCGGCGCCTCAAGGCAGTTGTCGCAGTTGCCGCAGCTCTGCGGCGGGTCCTCGCCGAAATGGCGCAGTAGCAGGGCGCGGCGGCAGCCGGCGGTCTCGACCAGCGCGGCCATCGCGTCGATCCGCTTGCGCTCGCCTTCCCGGCGCCCTTCCTCCACCTCGTTCAGCCGATGACGCGCGCGGGCAAAATCGTCCGCCGCCCACAGCAGCAGCGCTACCGAGGCATCGCCGTCGCGCCCGGCACGACCGGTTTCCTGGTAGTAGCTTTCGATCGACTTCGGTACCCCTGCATGGGCGACAAAGCGCACGTCGGGCTTGTCGATCCCCATTCCGAAGGCAACCGTCGCCACCATCACCATGTCTTCGCTGGCAACGAAGGCGGCCTGGTTGGCGGCGCGGACCGCCGGCGGCAATCCGGCGTGATAGGGTAGCACCCGCCGCCCGGTCGCCGCGGCCAGCTTCTCGGCCAGATCCTCGGTCCGCTTGCGGGTCGGCGCATAGACGATCCCCGGCCCGGGCTGCTCGGCCATCAGCGTGGCAAGCTGGCGGGTTATCGTTTCGCGATGGCGCACGACATAGCGGATGTTGGGCCGGTCGAACCCGGCGACGATCAGACCGTCCTCGGCAATTCCAAGCTGGGTCAGGATGTCGGCGCGGGTCGCGGCATCGGCCGTGGCGGTCAGCGCCAGCCGTGGCACTTGGGCAAAGCTGTCCATCAGCGGGCGCAGCAGGCGATAGTCGGGGCGGAAATCGTGGCCCCATTCGGAAACGCAATGCGCCTCGTCGATTGCGAACAGGCTGATCGGGGCCTTGGAGAGGAGCTCGCGGAAATGGCCCTGGCTGGCCCGTTCGGGCGCGACATAGAGCAGGTCCAGCTCGCCGGCCCTGAACGCATCGATCGCCGCCTCGCGCGATTCCTCGCCATCGGCGCTGGTCAGGCTGGCGGCGCGAATCCCGTTGGCCTGGGCGGCGCGCAGCTGATCGTGCATCAAGGCAATCAGCGGCGAGATTACCACGCAAGTGCCGGGCAAGGCGACCGCAGGAAGCTGGTAGGTCAGGCTCTTGCCCGCGCCGGTCGGCATCACCGCCAGGGTCGATTGCCCGGCCAGCACGCGCTCGACCACGCGCTGCTGCACCCCGCGAAAGGCGGAAAAGCCGAAGGTGGCGTGCAGCTGGTCGAGCAGGGTGGGTGTGGAAGGTGGCAAAACTCAAAAAGTCCAAAGGCAAGAACCGCCAGGGCTTTGCACAGGGCGCCGCCCGGCCGGCAGGCAGGTGCTATGGCAGATTGCAGGGACTTGGCAAAACCGCCCGGGCCCTGATCTGTCCACAATGGTGCCGATTGTGGCTACCGCGGCTTGACCGGCCACAGCCGGGATGGGCTGATGGTGCGGAACCAGACAATCACGTCATGGCCCTTGCCCACTTCGGGGGGCAGTTCGCCGTCGGGCACGATCTTTTGCCAATCGTTGATCAGCACGCCCCAGCCGGCCCAGCCACGCCAGTACGGACGTCTGGCCCAGCTGTTCAGGAGCGGCGTTTGCGGCCGGGTCGAAAGGTCGATCCACAT
>CAZNII010000037.1:10696-19236 GCA_964573075.1 uncultured Novosphingobium sp.
GGCCATGAACCGGTCGCGCGCGGAAATCTGCTCGGGTGTGGCCTTGCTCATGTCGAAGCCGGGCCGCATCACCTCGTAGATCACGAAAGACTGCCGCGCCGTCTCCACCGCCCAGCGGGCATCGTCAAAGCCCGGATCCTGCCGGGCCGCGGGCGGCGCGCGATCGAACCAGGCCTGCATCGCGGCGATGGTGGTCGTCGCCTTGGCCAGTTCCGCATCGCTGGCCTTGACATACCAGTTGAGGAAACGCCCCGGTTCCGAACCGTCGGCGGGCAGCAAGGTGCCCAGCCCGGCACGCAGCACCGGTTCCTGCGGGGCATCGAACTGCTTGATGAAATTGAGTGCGAACAGGCTGTCGCGCCCGCCATCCTGGTTGTCGATCCCGATCACCCGCACTTTGCTGGGCGCGGTCTGGTTCCAGGCTCGCAGCCACAGGATCAGCCCGGCGAATTCGTCGTCCTTCCAGATCTGGAAGAACGATCCGGTGCGCAGAACCTGCGCAGGATCGCCTTCGCCAAAGCGGACATAGCGGTCGATCCGGTAGCCGGCGTCGCGGTTGGCCTCGAGCACCAGCACCTGCATCTTGCCGGACCGCACCAGCTGCTTGATCAGCTCGGCCTTGAACTGCTGGTCCTGGTGGCTGCCGTGGGTCGCCTCGCCAATGCCGATGACCCGCGCCTGGCCCAGCAGGGCGGCCAGCGGCGCCAGCTCCGCCTCGCCATAGGCCGCGGGATCGAAGGCCTTGCCCGAGGCCCGAAGCCACTTCACCGCCGCCGCCTCTTCCGGCTTGGTGGCAAAGGTCAGCTTGGGAACGGCCGACTGGCTCAGCCCGGGTGCGGCAAGCGCCAGCGCCAACCCGGCGATGGCAAGGGTCACTTTACGCAAGATGCGGTCTCCCCATCAGTTCGATCGGCGCGAGGCGCGGCTTACCGTCTGTTCCTCGCGCAGCAGGAATGCACTGCGGCCCTTGGGTTCGGTATCTGGCACGGCGCTGGTGAAGAAGGCAAGGCCCCGCCCGGTGTTCATGTCCACCCACAGTCCGGCTTTCAGCCCATAGGCATCGCCTGAATGGCCGATCCGCACCCGGCCATCGCCGAACAGGTCGTCGTTGCAGCCCTCGCCCTTGCTGCCGATGGTATGGACCGCCAGCCCATAGGAGCAGAAGAACCCGCTCGCCGTCCCGTCCTCGCCCAGGCCGTTGCTGCCATCGAACCGCCAGGCCGGGCGGGTCATCTCGGCAAAGGCCTTGCGACTCAGGAAGCCGCGTCCGCCGCGGGCCAGCAACTGGCCGATCTTGGCGAGATCGAGCATCGAAATGCGCAAGCCGCCCTGGGGGCTGAACAGCGCGCCGTTTTCGCCCGGGCGGTAGCCCTGGAGGGTGCAGGCGGTCCCTGCGACAACGAAGACCGGGCAGGCCGGCGGACTGCCCCTCAGATCGTCGCGCGCCACTTCGCCGGTTGACCGGTATAGCACCACCGCGCGGCGATAGGCTCCGGCCGAACAGCCCGCCCCCCAGTTGAAACAGGCGTCGAGGCCCAGCGGCTTCAGCACTAGCCGGCTCATCAGCACGTCGAAGCGTTCGCCGCTGACTTTCTCCATGATGCTGGCCACGACCGGGAAATTCAGGTTGGTGTAATGGAACCAGCCCGATCCCGGCGCGTGGCCCGCATCCCACACCCGCGGATCGGCCAGCCGCTCGCGCAGTGTGACGCCCAGCGGGACGATGTATAGATCATCGCCATCGATCAGGCTCGACTGGTGCGACAACAGCAGCCGCAGGGTGATCGGCCGGTCGGGGAAAGCCGGATTGCGGACCCGGTAACCTAAGTAATCGGAGATATCGCGATCAAGGTCGAGCTTGCCCTGGTCGACCAGCCGCATCACCCCCAGTGTGGTGACCAGCTTGGAAATCGAGGCGATCCGCACCGGATCGTCGGCGCCAGCGGCGCGGTGGCTGGCGCGGTCGGCCTCGCCTTCGGCCAGCACCGGCCGGATCGCCTGACGATCGAACTGCACCGCGACCGTTGCCGGGGGGGCGGCGTTGGCGGCGGCAAGGGCGAGCAGCAGCATGGACATGACCTATCCGAACACCTCGCTCAGCTGGCCGGTCGGCGAGCCTTCCTTGACCAGGAAAGTCTCGACGTAGAGCGAGGCCAGCGTGGCCTTGTTGAGCATCCCGATCAGCCAGCCCACCAGCAGCATCAGCGCGCCGGCGAACAATGCTGCGGGGCTTTCCCCTGTAGCGTTGTCGGCTCCGCTCAGGTTTCTCACCGCTGGGGTACCGATGCCCCAGACAAGGGCCATAACCAGCAGCAGCGCAAACAGCACGGCAAAGATCTGCAGGCGATAGCCGCGGGTCAGATCACGGCTGCGCCCGAAGGCGTCCATGATCGAGAGGTTTTCGCCGACCATTGCCGGAACCGCGACTGCCCAGGCCGCCAGCATCATCAACATCGGGATCACGAACAGCACATAGCCGAACATCAGTGCCAGTCCCCACAGCACCAGGAACACCGTCAGGGGAAACACCTTGCCCAGCCCCACCCGCAGGCATTCCTGCAACGAGGTTGCGCCATGGAAGGCGATCTGCAGCATTCCATGGATGCCCCCGGCCCAGGCCAGCGAATAGGCGAGCAGGCCGATCAGCCATTCCCCCCAGATCTGGTCTTCGATCCCGGTCGAGAGCGAGCCGCCCAGCGCCAGAGCTGTTCCGGTGATCACGGCGAATTCCAGCACGGAGATAGCCAGCACATAAAGGCCCGCTGTACTCAGCGAATCCCGCATTAGCTGGAATGTGCGGGAAAAGACCCGGCCGATGCTGAACGTTTCCATGCCTTCCCCGATCCCGTGGTTCGCAAAGGTTATCCTGCACGGCACCGAATGCCAGCCTTTTCAGACCTCTGGATTGCGAATTGACAGGAGCGCCAGCGTGCGCCCACATCATCCCAGCCAGGAAGGGGATTGCCATGAACACTGTCCGCCTGCTCGCATCCGCTGCCGCGCTGCTGGCCTTGTCGGCGCCGCTGCGCGCCAATGACAGCGAGGCTGCCGTCAGCCTGGGCGGGATCGAGCTTGTGCAGAACCAGCTGGTCTCGATGGATTCGGAAGACCTCTACATTTCCAAGGAAGAGGTGCGGGTCAGCTATCGTTACACCAACCATTCCGACAAGGACCTGGAATTGACCGTCTCGTTTCCACTGCCGCCGGTCCGGGCAGAGGACGAGGTGATCTATGGCGACCGGATGATCCCCGACTTCAGCGGGTTCAAATTCGAAACCACGGTCGATGGCAAGCCGGTCAAATTCCAGGTGGTCAAGCGCGGCGAAGTGAAGGGCCGCGATGTGACCCAGCGGCTGGCGCAGTTGGGCTGGCCGCTCGAATGGATCACCGGCACCGGCGAGGAGCCTGCTTTCGTGAAGAAGCTGAGCCCGGCTGAAAAGGCGGCGCGGGTGGGCGAGGGCCTGCTGCGCAAGACCACCAATGGCGAGCATTTTCCGACCTGGGATGTCGTCACCCACGTCACCCGCAAGCAGCTATTTCCGGCCCACCGCACGGTCGCGGTGACACACCGCTATGCCCCGATGATCGGCGGCTCGGTGGCGGGCAGCCTCTATCCCGAGGTGCGCAAGGAATTCCCCGAACACCTGACTGGTTACTGCGTCGACAAGGCCTTCCTCGCGGCCTTTGACCGCAAGGTCGCGGCGCGGCGCAACAATCCCGATGCGCCGATGGCCTACAGCGAGACCTGGATTGGCTATGTCCTCTCCTCGGGCCGCAACTGGAAGGGTCCGATCGGCGATTTCCGGCTGGTGGTGGACAAGGGCAAGCCCGATAACCTGGTCAGCTTCTGCATGAGCGGGGTGAGGAAGATCTCACCGACCCGGTTCGAAGTGCGTCGCAAGAATTTCGAGCCCAGGGGCGACCTCCAGATCCTGATCGTCGAATGGCCCAGCGCAGAGTCCTGACCGCTTTCGCGGCCTTTGCGATCGCCTTCGGGCTAGGTGGAGCGGCGCCCACGCCGGCGAGCGAACGCTGGTTCGAGATTGTCGGCCCCGACGGGCAGCCAGTGGGGTTCCAGCGCGAGAGCGAAAGCGCGACGCCACAAGGCCGGACCCTGCGGCGCGAGCGCTACCTGGCGGTCAAGGTCGATGGCCATGGCGAGAGCCGGACCCGTTCGATCCTGGTGCGGCATTATGGCGCCGCCGGCCGGCTCGAGCATTTCCGGTTCGAGCAGCAGGCCGGGGATCAGCAGCTGGCGGTTGATGGAACCGTGGCCGGGGGAACCCTCTCATTGGTGCGGATGCTGGTCGGCAAGCGCACCGCACGCAGTTTTGTCTGGCCCGAGGGGCAGGACCTGGCCGATCCGCTGGCTTTCGAGCAACAGGGCGGCGCCCGGTTCGAGCTCGCGCCAGGCGGATTGCGGCTCGACCGGCGCGAGCTGCGGCTGGTTGCGCAAGGCGATGGGCGAGTGCTTCGGCTGGGCTACGTCGATGGCCGGCTGGACAGTGCGGAAGTGGCCGGCAAGGACGCGATCGAACAGCCCCAACTCGGTTTCAGCATGACCCTGCGCCAAGCCGCCGGGCCGCTTGCCGCAAGCCGTTATGCCAAACCCCAGCGCATCCCGCACGAGATGTGGAAGTCGCCGTTCTATGTCTCGGCCGGGGCCCTACGCGGGCAGATCCGCTATCGCTTCGGCTTCCGCCACGGCTTTGCCGGCAGCCTGCCGCAGACCGGGGAGCAGGCGGTCAAACCGGTCGAGGGCGGATGGCAGCTCGATATCTGCGCGCGCTGCGGCCCAGGCTTTGCCAGCGATGCGCAATCGCTTGCGCGCTGGCGCCAGCCAACCCCCTGGATCCAGAGCGATGCGCCCGAGATCGTCGCTGCGGTGCGCGCGCTATTACGCCCGGGGCTGAGCGAAAGTGCGCGCATGGGTGAACTGGCACGACTTGCGCGGGCGCGGCTCGCCCGGACCGATTTCGAAGGCTATTACCCGGCCCGTGCCGCCTGGCGCCACCGCGCCGGCGATTGCACCGAGGACGCGGTAGTGCTCGCCGCGCTGGCCCGGGCCGCGGGCATCCCGGCGCGGGTGGCCAGCGGGATCACCTATTCGCGGACCCGCTACCATGGCGCGGCCGATGCTTTCCTGCCCCACGCCTGGGTGATCGCCTGGGTCGACGGGCGCTGGCAGAGTTATGACATCTCACTCGAAGGGTTCGATGCCTCGCACATCGCGCTAAGCCTGTCGGACGGCGAGCCCGGCGGCTATATCGAAGCGATGCGGCTGGCCGCGCTGCTCGACTGGCAGGGAATGAGCGAGGTCAGGAAGCGGAATTGACCGGCTTGGCCGGTACCGCCGCATCTTCCTCGATCACCGGGAGTTCGGCGAGGTCCTTGGGCTTGCGGTGATGCCGGGTCTGGGCCGTGCTGGCATTCTTCAGGCCACCGGCCACAATCACGATGAAGTCTTCCTCGGGCTCGGCCGCAACCTCGGCCGGAGCGGCGCCGGCCGGGCCGGCTTCATAGACCACCGGCAGCTCGGCCAGGTTGGCCGGCTTCTTGGTATCGACCCATGTGACATGCTTGGGCATCTTGAGCCCCCCGACAATGATCGGATCATAGTCCATCGGGTCCTCGCCGGTGGCCTGGGCCGAGGCATCCTGCGCCGGCACGTCCTGGGCTGCCGCCGCCACCGGCATGCCGAAAGCAGCGCTCATCGCCGCCGCAGCCAGCGCGGTCCGGGCGGGAAGGCGATAGGAAACGCAGATTTCATCCCGGCACCCGGCAACCAGCGCAATCCGCTCTTGGTCGCTCATCGCGGTGATGTCGTGTACCTGGCGTTCGCACATCCGGCAGAAATCGCCCTCCATGATCTCGCCGAGGCGGTCCTTGTAGGGGCAGGGGCTCTGGATGCGCGGGAACAGGGCCATGATCGCTCTCCCGTCCGGTTGGTCCGGACCGAAGGTGACATTATCTCACGTGCCAGAGAATGCAAGCATTCCGTAACGTTAGTCCAGATTGGGCCTGAGCCAGCGCTCCGCCGTTGCCAGATCCGTCCCGCAGCGCGCCGCATAGTCTTCAAGCTGGTCGCGGCCGATCCGGGCGACCCCGAAATATTCGGCCTGCGGGTGGGCAAAGTAGAAGCCGGAGACTGCCGCAGTCGGCAGCATGGCGTTGCTTTCTGTCAGCACGATTCCAGCGTTCTCGCCGGCATTTAGCAGGTCGAACAGGATCGGCTTGAGCGAATGGTCCGGGCAGGCCGGGTAACCGGGGGCGGGGCGGATCCCGCGGTACTCCTCGCGGATCAGCGCCTCGTTGGTCAGCTGCTCGCCGGGCGCATAGCCCCACAGCGTGGTGCGGACATGCTGGTGCAGGCGTTCGGCAAAGGCCTCGGCAAAACGGTCGGCCAGGGCCTTGAGCAGGATGTCCGAATAGTCGTCGTGGGCGGCGCGGAAGCGTTCGAGGTGCGGCTCGATCCCGTGGATGCCGACCGCGAAGCCGCCGATCCAGTCACCGTCGGGGTCGATGAAATCGGCCAGGCAATAGTTCGCCCGCTCGCGGCTCTTGCGGATCTGCTGACGCAGGAAGGGAAGTCGGACATGGCGTTCCTCTTCGGCAAGGTAGATCTCGACATCGTCTCCGTCGCGCGCGCAGGGCCAGAAGCCGACGACACCCTTGGCAGTCAGCCACTTTTCGCCGACGATCCGTTCGAGCATCGCCAGGGCATCGGCGTGCAGCGCCCGCGCGCTTTCGCCGACCACCGGGTCGGACAGGATCGCCGGGTAGGTGCCGGCCAGTTCCCAGGCGCGGAAGAACGGGGTCCAGTCGAAGGTCTCGACCAGGTCGGCAAGGTCCCAGTCGGCAAAGACGTGGATCCCGGGCTGTTCGGGCGGTGGGGCCTTGTCGGAAAGGTCGGCCTTGAAGCCGTTGGCGCGCGCATCCTCGAGGCTGAGCAGGACCGAGGCATCCTTGCCAGAGCGGACATCGCGGATGTGCTGATATTCGTCCGCCACGCTCTTGATGAAGGGTTCGGCCTGGGTATCGGACAAGAGCTGGCTGGCCACGCCGACCGCCCGGCTGGCATCGAGCACGTGGATCACCGCGCCGTCATAGGCCGGGTCGATCTTCAGCGCGGTATGGACCTTGCTGGTGGTCGCCCCGCCGATCAGCAGTGGAATGGAGAAGCCGGCGCGCTGCATTTCCTCGGCCACGGTGACCATCTCGTCGAGGCTGGGGGTGATCAGGCCGGACAGGCCGATCATATCGGCCTGCTCCTCGCGCGCCGTTTCAAGGATCTTCGACCAGGGCACCATCACGCCCAGGTCGATCACCTCGTAGCCGTTGCACTGCAGCACGACGCCGACGATGTTCTTGCCGATATCGTGGACGTCGCCCTTGACCGTCGCCATCACGATCCGGCCCTTGGCCTTGGCGCCCGATTCCTTTTCCGCCTCGATGAAGGGGATCAGGTGGGCAACTGCCTTCTTCATCACGCGGGCCGACTTGACCACCTGCGGCAGGAACATCTTGCCCGCCCCGAACAGGTCGCCAACCGTGTTCATGCCGGCCATCAGCGGGCCTTCGATCACTTCGATCGGGCGGGCATGGGCCTGGCGGGCCTCTTCGGTGTCCTCGACGATATAGGCGTCGATCCCCTTGACCAGGGCATGTTCAAGCCGCCGGACCACGTCCCAGCCGCGCCATTCCTCGGCTTCCTTTTCGGCCTTGGCGTCGGTGCCCTTGAAGCCTTCGGCCAGCGCGATCAGCCGTTCGGTGGCATCGGGGCGGCGGGCCAGGATCACGTCTTCGCAGGCGTCACGCAGAGTGGGGTCGATCGTGTCGTAGATGTCGATCTGGCCGGCATTGACGATCGCCATATCCAGCCCGGCGCGGATCGCGTGGTACAGGAAGACGCTGTGCATCGCCCGGCGCACCGGCTCGTTGCCGCGGAAGCTGAAGGAGAGGTTGGAAAGCCCGCCCGAGGTGTGGACGTGCGGGCACCGCGCCTTGATCTCGGCCACCGCCTCGATGAAATCCAGCGCGTAGCGGTCATGCTCTTCCATCCCGGTGGCGACCGCGAAGATGTTGGGATCGAAGATGATGTCTTCGGGCGGGAAACCGATCCCGGTCAGCAGCTTGTAGGCGCGCTCGCAGATTTCGACCTTGCGGTCCCTGGTGTCGGCCTGGCCCCGTTCGTCGAAGGCCATGACCACCACCGCGGCGCCATAGTCCATGCACAACCGCGCGTGATGGAGGAAGGCTTCTTCGCCTTCCTTCATCGAGATCGAGTTGACCACAGGCTTGCCCGAGACGCATTTCAGTCCGGCCTCGATCACCTCCCACTTGGAGCTGTCGATCATCACCGGGACCCGGGCGATGTCCGGTTCGGCGGCGATCAGCTTGAGGAAGGTGGTCATCGCCTCGACCGCGTCGAGCAGGCCCTCGTCCATGTTGACGTCGATGATCTGGGCGCCGTTCTCAACCTGCTGGCGCGCGACTTCGACCGCCTTGGGATAGTCCCCGGCCAGGATCAGCTTCTTGAA
>CAZNII010000037.1:19336-22895 GCA_964573075.1 uncultured Novosphingobium sp.
CGGGTCACCGGCGGGGATTCCGGCAGCTGGCGCGGGGGCAGGCCTTGCGCGGCGCGGGCGATGGCGGCGATGTGGTCCGGGGTCGATCCGCAGCAGCCGCCCAGCACGTTGACCTGGCCGGCTTCGGCCCATTCGCGGACCAGCGCGGCGGTGGTTTCGGGCAGTTCGTCGTACTGGCCCAGTTCGTTGGGCAGGCCGGCGTTGGGATAGACCATGATCAGCGCGTCGGCGATCCCGCTCAGCGCGCGGACGTGGGGGCGCAGCTGCTGCGCGCCGAAGCTGCAGTTGAGCCCGATCGTCACCGGGCGGGCGTGGCGCACCGCGTACCAGAATGCCTCGACCGTATGGCCCGAGAGGTTGCGGCCCGAGAGGTCGGTCAGCGTCATCGACAGCATCAGCGGCACTTCGCGACCGAGTTCGTGTTCGAGCTGCTTCACCGCCATGATCCCGGCCTTGGCGTTGAGCGTGTCGAACACCGTCTCGATCAGGATGAAATCGGCCCCGCCGTCGACCAGCGCGGCGGCCTGTTCGTGATAGACTTCGACCAGGTGGTCCCAGTCGATCTCGCGGAAGCCGGGGTCGTTGACATCGGGCGAGAGCGAGAGGGTCTTGTTGGTCGGGCCGATCGCCCCGGCGACAAAGCGCGGGCGGCCGTCCTTGGCAGCGAACTCGTCGGCGACCTTGCGGGCGAGGCGAGCGCTGGCCAGGTTGATTTCGCGCACCAGATGTTCGGCGCCATAGTCCGCCTGGCTGATCCGGTTGGCGGAAAAGGTGTTCGTTTCGGCGATATCGGCCCCGGCCTCGAAATAGGCGCGATGGATCGATTCAGGCACTTCCGGCTTGGTCAGGGCGAGGATGTCGTTGTTGCCCTTCTGGTCCTTCGAAAGGCCCAGCGATCCGGCATAGTCGGCTTCGGACAGCTTCCAGCGCTGGATCTCGGTGCCGAAGGCCCCGTCGACGATCAGGATGCGCCTGGCCGCTTCGGCCAGCAGGGTTTCACGCGGGGTCATGACTGGTTTTCCTTGGGGCGCAGGCCGAGCAGGTGGCAGATCGCATAGCTCAGCTCGGCGCGGTTGAGGGTGTAGAAATGGAAATCGCGCACGCCGCCGGCATAGAGCCGGCGGCAGAATTCGGCGCAGACCGTAGCGGCAACCAGTTGGCGGCTGGCCGGGCGGCTGTCGAGCCCTTCGAACAGCCCGTCCATCCAGGCCGGAATTGCCGCCCCGCAGGCCGCGGCGAACTTGCGGGCCTGGGCGACGTTGGAAACCGGCAGCACCCCCGGAATCACCGGCGCCTCGATCCCGGCGGCGGCCAGCCGGTCGCGAAACCGGAAGAAGGTTTCGGGTTCGAAGAAGAACTGGGTGATCGCGCGGCTGGCCCCGGCATCGAGCTTGCGCTTGAGGTTGTCGAGATCGGCTTCGGCGCTGGCCGAATCCGGGTGGCACTCCGGATAGGCGGCGACCGATATGTCGAACGGGGCGATTTCCCTGATACCTGCGACCAGTTCGGCGGCATTGGCATAGCCCTTCGGGTGGGGGGTAAAGGGTACACCGGGTGCACCCATGTCGCCACGCAGCGCCACGATGTGCCGCACGCCGGCTTCCCAATAGCTTTCCGCCACCTCGCGAATCTCGGCCTTGGTCGCATCGACGCAGGTCAGGTGGGCGGCGGCAGGCAGGCGGGCTTCGGCAATGATCCGCGCCACGGTGTCGTGGGTGCGGTCGCGGGTCGATCCGCCCGCGCCATAGGTGACCGAGACGAAGCTGGGATCGAGCGGGGCAAGCGTGGTCACCACCTGCCACAGCTGTTCCATCAGCGCGTCGGTCCTGGGCGGGAAAAATTCGAAGCTGACCTCGATATCGCCAGGCAGGCCCGCGAACAGGGGGGTGTCGAGCGCGGTGCGCGCCTCGCGCAGGGCGTCATAGGTCGGGGCCATCAGCCGTTCACCTTGGTGCCAACCGGCGCACCGATCCGCGTACCGGTCCAGATCTTGACGGTCAGCGGCTTGCCCGGCAGCGCGACCGGCGCGGCGGAACGGAACCCGGCACCGGCAAGCAGGCCCAGCATCTGTTCGTCGGAAAAGCCCAGGCGGGCGTGGGCGTGGAGGCTGCGCAGCTCTTCGCGGTCATGCGCGGCGAAATCGACCACCGCGATGGTCCCGCCGGGGCGGCAGACCCGCGCCGCTTCGGCCAGCGCGGGTTCGGGCTCCTGCGCATAGTGCAGCACCTGATGGAACACCACGGTATCGAAACTTTCGGCGGCGAAGGGCAGCGCAGTAAAGTCGCCCTGGACCAGATCGAGCTGGCCGGCCGGCAGATCCTGCAACCGGGTCCGGGCGAGGCGGAGCATTTCCGGGCTCTTGTCGAGCCCGGTGACGCGGTCTGCCTGGGGCGCCAGCAGTTCGGCGATCCGGCCGGTTCCGGTGCCGATGTCCAGCAGGGCGCCCAGCCCGTCCCGGCCAAGCGCCTTGAGCAGCGCGGTCTCGACCGGTCCGTCGGACGTATGAAGGCTGCGCAATTGATCCCATTCGGCGGCGTGGCGGGCGAAGTAGTGTTCGGCGGCACTGGCCCGCGCGGCCCGGATCGCGGCAAGATGGCGGCGGTCCTCGGCGCAGCGGGCCGCGAACTGGGCATCGTCGCGCTCGGCCACGGCCAGCAGTCGCGCCGCGGCGGCTCCCAGCGGCGGAGCGCGGTCCTCGCCCACGGCGCTGCGCAGGAAAACCCAGGCGCCTTCCTTGCGGCGTTCGGCCAGGCCGGCATCGCACAGGATCCTGACATGGCGCGAGACACGCGGCTGGCTTTGCCCCAGAACCTGGGCCAGTTCGCCCACGGCCAGCTCCATCGCCGCGAGCAGGCGCATGATCCTCAACCGGGTCGGGTCGGCCAGGGCGCGAAGGGTCGGTTCGATCCGCATTGCTACATCATATAAAGAAATCTTTATATCCGATCAACACCTGATGGGTGGAAATCTCGCGATCGGCTGCGGTTTGGCGGTTGGCAGCCGATTCCGGCGCGGCTAGAACGGTTCGAGCGGCAGCCCTGTCGCCGGGCCGCGCAATCGGGAAAGGTCAATTTGATGAAGAAGTTCGCTGCTTTGGTCCTCGCCTCGTCCGCCGCGCTTGCCCTCGCCGCCTGCGGCCAGTCGGAAACCGCCAAGGAGGATGCCCAGGTCGATAATGTCGAAATGCCGGCAGAAGAAGCAGTGGGCGATGTCGCGGCAACCCCGGTGGCCGATTCCTCCGCCGCGGCAGGAGCGGAAGCGGCCACTTCCGCCGCTCCGGCCGGAGAGACCGCCAAGCAGTAATCCTGTTGCCGGCTGAACGGGCGGGAAGGCGGCGCGACGCGGCCGCTCCCGCCCTTTTTCTTTGCGCCGATCGCGCTATGGTCCGTGCCATGCGCAAGATTCTCCTGCTCGCGTTCGCCCTGTCGCTGACCGGCTGCGGCGACGATAATCGCACCGCCGGCGGCGTCAGCAAGAGCGAGGCCGATGCGCTCGACGATGCCGCCGAGATGGTGGAGCAGCAACGCCTTCCCGCCGATGCCGCCAGCGGCGGAGCAGA
>CAZNII010000038.1:0-22676 GCA_964573075.1 uncultured Novosphingobium sp.
CCGCTGTTCATCCTCTACACCTCCGGTTCCACCGGCAAGCCCAAGGGCGTGCTGCATACCACCGGCGGCTATGGCGTCTGGGCCTCGATGACCCACCAGTACGTGTTCGATTACCGGCCCGGCCAGATCTACTGGTGCACCGCGGACGTGGGCTGGGTCACGGGCCACAGCTACATCGTCTATGGCCCGCTGATCAACGGCGCGACCACGCTGATGTTCGAAGGGGTGCCCAACTATCCCGATCCCAGCCGGTTCTGGCAGGTGATCGACAAGCACAAGGTGGAGATCTTCTACACCGCCCCGACCGCGCTGCGCGCGCTGATGCGCGAAGGCGACGATTTCGTGAAGCGGACCAGCCGCGCCAGCCTGCGCCTGCTCGGCTCGGTCGGCGAACCGATCAATCCCGAAGCCTGGGAATGGTATCACCGCGTGGTCGGCGATGACCGTTGCCCGATCGTCGACACCTGGTGGCAGACCGAAACCGGCGGGGTGCTGATCAGTCCGCTGCCGGGCGCGACCGCGCTCAAGCCCGGTTCGGCGACCAAGCCGTTCTTCGGGGTCCAGCCGATGCTGGTCGACAACGAGGGCGTGCCGATCGAGGGGCCGGGCGATGGCTGCCTGGTGATCACCGACAGCTGGCCGGGCCAGATGCGCACCGTGTGGGGCGATCACGAGCGCTTCTTCCAGACCTATTTCAGCACCTTCAAGGGCCTCTATTTCACCGGCGACGGCTGCCGCCGCGATGCCGACGGCTATTACTGGATCACCGGCCGGATCGACGACGTGATCAACGTTTCGGGCCACCGGATGGGCACGGCCGAAATCGAAAGCGCGCTGGTCGCCCATGCCAAGGTGGCCGAGGCGGCGGTGGTCGGCATGCCGCACGATATCAAGGGCCAGGGCATCTATGCCTTCGTCACCACCAATGCCGATGTCGAGCCCGACGAGGCGCTGCGCAAGGAGCTGGTCCAGTGGGTTCGGCACGAGATCGGCCCGATCGCCACGCCCGACGTGATCCAGTTCGCGCCGGGCCTACCCAAGACCCGTTCGGGCAAGATCATGCGCCGGATCCTGCGCAAGATCGGTGAGAACGATGTCGGCAACCTCGGCGATACCTCGACGCTGGCCGATCCGTCGGTGGTCGATCACCTGCTGGCCAACCGGCCCAGCCTGGCGAATGCGTGAACCCGACCGTCGTCATAGCCGATGACCATCCGCTGTTCCGCCAGGCGCTGGCGCTGGCGGTACAGCGGGTGATGCCCGATGCCCGGCTGGTCGAGGCCGGGACGCTCGCCGCCGCCGCCCGCGCGGTGGGCGAGGCCGAAGACCTCCGCCTGATCCTGCTCGACCTCAAGATGCCGGGCGCGGTCGGCTATTCCGGGATAGCGCTGCTCCATGCCGAGCGCCCGGCCGTGCCGATCCTGGTGGTATCCAGTGCCGAAGGCGAAAGCGCCGCGCAGGAAGCGCGCGCGTTCGGCGCGATCGGCTTTCTGCGCAAGGATACCGACCTGTCGGGGATCGAGGCGGCAATCGCCCGCGCGCTCGACGCGCCGCACCAGCCCGCCCCGCCCCCGCCTGCGCCCCAACCGGTTGACGAGGTGCGCCAGACCGTCGCCGGCCTCACCCCGACCCAGCTCAAGGTCCTGCTGGCGGTGCTGGAAGGCCAGCTCAACAAGCAGATCGCCCACAACCTGGGGATGAGCGAGGCGACGGTGAAGGCGCACATGACCGCGATCATGCGCAAGCTCGACGTGCGCAACCGCACCCAGGCGGCGCTGGTGGCGCGCTCGCTGGGGTTAGACCTCAACCATTGAGGCTTCGGCCAGGAACCGCTCGATCTTCTCCGGATCGACCGGCTTTGCCAGGACCGGCACTCCCAGCAACCGCGCGCGTTCCTTCATCGCCGCGCCGGATTCGGCAGTGATCAGCCGCGCCGGCAGGCCCGGGCAGGTCTGCCAGATCGCCTCGATCACGGTCAGCCCGTCTTCGCCGGCGTCCAGCTGGTAGTCGGCCAGCACCGCATCGGCCTCACCGCACAGGCCCAGCGCCTCGTCCATCCCGCTTGCTCCCAGCGGGCGGTGACCCAGCCCCTTGAGCAGCGCGCTGGTCGCCTCGACGATCAGCGGATCGTTGTCTATCACCAGCACCGCCAGCTGCCGCGCCGGCGCGCCGACCGGCTGGCTGGTCCGGGCCGGTGTTGCCGTCGCGGCGACAGCCACCGGCAGGCCGAAGCTGAAGCGGCTGCCGCGCCCCGGCATCGATGCCACGCTGACCCGCCCGCCGAGCAACCGGGCGATCCGCTGAACCAGCGCGAGGCCCAGCCCCAGCCCTTCGACCTCGACATCGCCGAGCCGGGTGAATTCGCCGAATACCGCATCGACCTTGTCCGGGGCGATGCCCACCCCGCTGTCGATCACGTCGATCCGCCAGTTTTCGCCGCGCCGCCGCACGCCGACCAGGATCCCGCCTTCGCGGGTATAGCGCACCGCGTTGGTCAGGAAGTTCTGCATCACCGACCGCAGCAGCGCCGGGTCGGTCTCGACCGTGCCGGGGACCGGGCCGAGCCGCAGGGTCAGGCCCTTTTCCTCGGCCAGCGGGCGGAAGCTGTCGGTCAGGTCGGTCAGGAAGGCCCTGAGATCGACCGGCTCGGGCCGCGGCTTTACCCCGCCGGCGTCGAGCTTGGAAATATCGAGCAGCGCGCGCAGCAGGTCTTCGGCGGCGACGATCGCGCTTTCCACCCGGTGGACCAGCGCGCGCGGCCGCTCGTCCAGTTCGCGGTCGAGCGCGGCGGTGAACAGCCGCGCGGCGTGCAGCGGCTGCAACAGGTCATGGCTGGCGGCGGCGAGAAAGCGGGTCTTGTCGCGATCGCTTTCGGCAAGGCGGCGGTTGGCCTCGGACAGTTCGCTGGTCCGTTCGACGACGCGCGATTCGAGCTCGTCGAGCGTGCGCTCCAGCTCGGCCCTGACCCGGGCCTCGCCGGTGATGTCGGTAAAGCTCATCACATAGCCGCCACCCGGCATCGGCCCGCCGACGGTCTTGATCACCCGGCCATCGTTGCGGCGCCGTTCGAACGAATGTTCCAGCCCGCGGCGCAGGTGGCCGAGCCGCTTCTGGACGTGGAATTCGACCTCCCCCGGGCCGAAATCGCCGCGCTGGGCATTGTGGCGGATCAGATCGGCGACCGGCACCCCGGCGCGGACCATGCCGGGCGGATAGTCGAACAGTTCGAGGTAGCGGCTGTTCCAGGCGACCAGGTTCATGTCGGCATCGACCACGCTGATCCCGGCGTCGATGTTTTCGAACGTCGCGGCGAGCAGCTGGCGCGAAAAGCGCAGGCTCTGCCCGCCTTCGTCGAGCACCCGGGCAACTTCGGACAGGCTCATCGTCCCCCCGGCCAGCGCCGAGGTGACCAGCGCCCGGGCCGACGAGGTGCCGACCACGCTGGCGATCAGGTCGCGCGCCTTCTTGGCCGAACGCCGGTCGATCGGCACGCCCTTGCGCGCGCTGGGCAGCTCCTCGGCGACGCGCTCGCGCCCGACGAAGCTGGCGGTCAGGTCGGCCAGCTCGGCCAGATCGGCCACCTGGCGCTGCCCGCGCAGGAACCGGGGCAACCCGGGCGCCGCAAAGCCGCGGGCCGAAAGCGCGGCATAGACCGCGATATTGGCGCCAAGGCTCCACAGCACCCCGTGGACGATCGGCGATGCCGAACCCACCCCGAACAGCCGCAGCGGATCGACCACCGACCCGGTCAGCGCCTCTGCCAGCCCCTGGGGCAGGATCGGCGGCAGGGCCAGGGTATAGAGCCACAGCACCAGCCCGGTCGCCAGGCTGGCCCGCCCGGCCAGCGGATCGCGCCCGCTGCCATAGGCGGCCATGATCAGGTGCGGGGTGAACTGGGCCATCGCCGCAAAGGCGATCAGCCCGATCGAGGCGAGCGAACTGGACGGCGAAACCGACAGCGCCCAGGCCAGCGCCGCCAGCATGATCGCCAGGATCGAAACCCGCCGCAGGAACAGCATGCGCCGCCCGATTGCCCCTTCCTGCGCGGCCGCCGGGCTGCGCAACACGCTGGGAAAGGCAAGGTCATTGGAAACCATCGTCGCCAGCGCGGTGGTATCGACGATCGCCATCGAGGCCGCCGCGCTGACTCCGCCGATCAGCGCGGCAGCCACGACAAAGCCGTTGCCCTGCACCATCGGCACGTCGATCACGTAAAGATCGGGCGAAACCGCTCCGCCCAGCACGGCCACCCCGGCCAGCGCGATCGGCAGGACCAGCAGCGCCATGGCGGCCAGATAGCCGGCCAGGCCGAACCGGGCACGGACCAGGTCGGTCGGGCTGTGCGCCTCGGCCAGCCCCATGTAGAACTGGCGCGGCAGGGCGATGATCGCGGTGGCCGAGATCAGGAAGATCACCGCGACATCGAGCGATAAGCGCGAGGGCTCGAACCGCTGGGCAAGCTGGGCATATGCCCGTTCAAATGCGGCCGGATCGACGCTGGTGAACGCCAGCGACGCCGCCAGCGAGGCAACCACCGCCAGCGCCGCAACCTTGATCAGCGATTCCAGCCCGATCGCATAGACCAGCCCTTCGCTGCGCCCGGCCAGCTCATAACGGCGCGCGCCGAAGGCCGCGGCAAACAGCGCCAGCAACAGCGCCGAAACGACCATCACGGTTCCTTCGACCGCCTGGCCCGAAACGATCGCCATGGCGCTGCCGATCGAGCGCAGCTGCAGGGCGACGTACGGGATCGAGCCCAGCAGCGCGATCACCGTGACCAGCCGGGCGATCACCACGTCGTTGCCGAACCGGGCGGCGATGAAGTCCGATACGGTGCCGGCCTGTTCCTGCGCGACCGCCATCGACAGCCGCTCCAGAAACCGCGGCGCGGCCAGCAGCAGCAGGATCGGGGCGAGGTAGATCGGCAGGTACGACCAGCCATCGCGGACCGCGCTGCCGACCGCGCCGTAGAAGGTCCAGCTCGAGCAATAGACCCCGAGCGCCAGGGTATAGGTGGCGTGGCGCAGCCGCGGCCGGGACTTGAGCCGGCTGCCGCGCCGTTCGATGAAGGTGGCCAGCGCAAACAGCGCCGCGATCAGCGCAAGCGCCAGGATCGCCGCCGCCCGCAAGCTCATGCCACCTCTCCCCATCCGGACCAGACCAAGCGCCCGTGCCCGGAAGAGAGCCTATCGCCTGGCGGCCCCGCGCCAAAGCCCAAAATGCGTCAGCGCCGCGAGAGCCAGAGAGGCCGGGATCGGCTCAGCGATCCTTGACCGTTTCCATCGCGACGAAGGTCGAGGTGCTGGCCACGTTGGGCAGGTTGGAAATCTTTTCCCCCAGCACCGCACGGTAGCGGCGGATGTCGCTGGTGCGGACCTTCAGCAGATAGTCGAACCCGCCGGCGATCATGTGGCATTCCTCGATCTCGGGAATGCGCCGAACCCCGGCATTGAACTGCTCGAGCGCGGCTTCGCGGGTATCGGACAGTTTCACTTCGGCAAAGGCGACATGATCAAGCCCCAGCTTCTTGGCATCGAGCACCGCGCGAAAGCCCTGGATCACGCCTGCCGCCACCAGCCGCTTGAACCGCACCTGGCACGGCGTCTTGGAAAGCCCGACCTTCTGCGCAAGATCGGTGATGCTGATCCGCCCGTCGCTGGCCAGAACGTCAAGGATGCGGCGATCGAACTGATCCAGATCGACTTCACTTGCCGAATTTGCCATGCATTTTTCCTGTATATCCGCGTATCCGGCAAGCAATTACACTGCGGAAGGCGAAAATAAAGTCTGATCGCCATCGGCAGCTCTGGTATTGTCCATGCCATGACCGAGCCCGCCCCCTTCGCCAGTTTCGCCCCGCCGATCCGTGAGCAATCGCTGCTGCGCCAGACCATCACCGCGATGTACCGGCGCAGCGAGGAACAAAGCCTGCGCGTCCTGCTCGATCAGGCGGCCCTGCCCGAACCGATGCAGCGGGCGGTGCGCGAAACCGCCACTGCGCTCGTCACCGGATTGCGCGCCAACCCCAGGGTCGGCGGGGTCGAAGGACTGGTTCAGGAATATTCGCTGTCGAGCGACGAGGGGGTCGCGTTGATGTGCCTGGCCGAAGCGCTGCTGCGGATCCCCGATGCGGCGACCCGCGATGCGCTGATCCGCGACAAGATCGCCGATGGCGACTGGAGTTCGCACATGGGCGGCGGGCGTTCGCTGTTCGTCAATGCCGCGACCTGGGGACTGGTGGTGACCGGCAAGCTGGTCGGCAGTGTCGACGATACCGGCCTGGCCGCCGCCCTGACCCGGCTGGTGGCCCGCGCTGGCGAGCCGGTGATCCGCAAGGGCGTGCACCTGGCGATGCGGCTGATGGGCGAACAGTTCGTCACCGGCGAGACCATCGAACAGGCGCTCGATCGCGCCCGCAGCCTCGAGGCCCGGGGGTTTCGCTACAGCTATGACATGCTTGGCGAAGCGGCGAGCACTGCCGCCGATGCGACACGCTATTTCGCCGATTACGAGGCCGCGATCCACGCGATCGGCCAGGCTTCGGCCGGGCGCGGGATCATCCAGGGCCCGGGCATCTCGATCAAGCTGTCGGCGCTGCACCCGCGCTATTCGCGCGCCCAGGCCGATCGGGTTATGGGCGAACTGTTGCCCCGGGTGCACCGGCTGGCGGTACTGGCCAAGGGCTATGACATCGGCCTCAACATCGATGCCGAGGAAATGGACCGGCTCGAGCTGTCGCTCGACCTGCTGGAAAGCCTGGCGCTCGATCCGGACCTTGGCGGCTGGGACGGCCTTGGCTTCGTCGTCCAGGCCTATGGCAAGCGCTGCCCGGCGGTGATCGACTGGATCATCGATCTGGCGCGCCGGGCCGGGCGGCGGATCATGGTCCGGCTGGTCAAGGGCGCCTATTGGGACGCCGAGATCAAGCGCGCGCAGGTTGAAGGGCTGGAGGACTTCCCGGTCTATACCCGCAAGGTCCACACCGACGTTGCCTATATCGCCTGCGCCCGCAAATTGCTGGCCGCGCCCGACGCGGTGTTTCCGCAGTTTGCCACCCACAATGCCCAGACGCTGGCGACGATCCATCACCTGGCGGGACCGGACTATTCGCCCTCGCAGTATGAATTCCAGTGCCTGCACGGAATGGGCGAACCGCTTTACGAACAGGTCGTCGGCCCAGACCGGCTCGACCGGCCGTGCCGGATCTATGCCCCGGTTGGCACGCACGAGACGCTGCTCGCCTACCTGGTTCGGCGCCTGCTGGAGAACGGCGCCAACTCGTCCTTCGTCAACCGGATCGGCGATCCGGATGTGCCGGTAGAAAGCCTCGTCGCCGACCCGGTCGAACAGGTCCGCGCCATGCCGCGGCCGGGCGCGCGGCACGACAAGATCGCGCTGCCGGCCGAGCTCTATCCCGACCGGCGCAATTCGGCCGGGATCGACCTCAGCAACGAGCAGGCACTGGCCGAGCTGGTCAAGGGGCTGAAAGAAAGCGCGCAGACCGACTGGGTCGCGCGACCGACTTTCGGCCCGGGCGAGGAGCACGCCGTGCTCAACCCGGCCGATCACCGTGACCGGGTGGGCACGGTGTTCGAATTCCCGGCCTCCGAAGCCGGCACTGCCGTCCGCCGCGCTGCCGCTTCCGACTGGGGCGAAACCCCGGTTGAGCGCCGCGCGGCAATTCTCGAGAGTACTGCCGATGCCTTTCAGGCGCGGATGCCGGTGCTGATCGGGCTGGCGGTGCGCGAAGCCGGCAAGTCGGTCCCCAACGCAATTGCCGAAGTACGCGAGGCGATCGATTTCCTGCGCTATTACGCCGCGCAGATCCGCGCCAATTTCGGGCCTGAACAACAGCCGCTCGGGCCGATCGTCTGCATCAGCCCGTGGAATTTCCCGCTGGCGATCTTCACCGGCCAGGTCGCCGCCGCGCTGGCCGCGGGCAATCCCGTATTGGCAAAGCCGGCACCCTCGACCCCGCTGATCGCCGCCGAAGCGGTTCGGATGCTGCACGAGGCGGGGATTCCGGCCGAGGCGCTGCAACTGGTGCCGGGCGACGGCGATCTTGGCGGGGCGCTGGTCGCCGCGCCGCAGACCGCCGGCGTGATGTTCACCGGCTCCACCCGGGTCGCAAAGCTGATCCAGGCGCAGCTGGCAGGGCGGCTTTCCCCCACCGGGCAACCGATCCCGCTGATTGCCGAAACCGGCGGCCAGAACGCGATGATCGTCGATTCATCGGCGCTGGCGGAACAGGTGGTCGCCGACGTACTGGTTTCGGCCTTCGACAGCGCCGGCCAGCGCTGTTCGGCGCTGCGGGTGCTGTGCCTGCAGGAAGACATCGCCGACCGCACGCTGGCGATGCTCAAGGGTGCGCTGAAGGAACTGCGGATCGGGCGGACCGATCGCCTCAAGGTCGATATCGGGCCGGTCATCACCGCCGGATCGCAGGCCGAAATCCTCCAGCATATCGAGACCATGCGCCAACAAGGCGCGCGGATCGAGCAGGTCGCGCTCCCCGAAAGCGCCGCGCACGGTACGTTCGTTCCCCCGACAATCATCGAGATCGATTCGATCGCCCGGCTGACCCGGGAAGTGTTCGGCCCGGTGCTGCACGTGGTGCGGTTCCGGCGCGAAGATCTCGACGCGCTGATCGACGATATCAACGCCACCGGCTATGGCCTGACCTTCGGGCTCCACACCCGGCTCGACCAGACGGTGCGGCACGTCACCAGCCGGATCAAGGCCGGCAACCTTTACGTCAACCGCAACACCATCGGCGCGATCGTCGGGGTGCAGCCGTTCGGCGGACGGGGCCTGTCAGGCACGGGCCCCAAGGCCGGCGGGCCGATGTATCTGCGCCGGCTGGTCGCCGCGGCGCCGGCCTACGCGGCCCGCGCCGAGCGGCCCGCAAGCGCGCTGGAAGACTTCATCCGCTGGCTTGAACAGAGCGGCGAAGGCGAGGCCGCAGAGACCGCACGCCGCTATGCGCAAGCCTCTGCGCTAGGTGCCGAAGCCGAGCTGCCCGGCCCGGTCGGCGAACGCAATGTCTATGCCCTGCACCCGCGCGGCAGCATCCTGATGCTGCCGGCCAGCCGGAGCGGACTTTTCGAACAGATGGCGGCGGTGCTGGCGACCGGCAATCGCGGCGTGCTGGCGGAAATGGACCTGCCCGCCGGGCTTCCCGCCAGTGTCGCGGCGGCCTTCTCGCGCCAGAACGATGGAGACAGTTCCGCCGCGCTGGTCGAAGGCGACAACGACCGGATCGCGGCGGCGGTAGCGCGAGTTTCGGCCCTGCCCGGCCCGATCGTTTCGGTCCATGCCGCCCGGCCTGGCGAGGCCACGGCCTATTCCTGCGACTGGCTGCTGGAAGAAGTCTCGACCTCGATCAACACCACCGCGGCCGGCGGCAATGCCAGCCTGATGATGATCGGCTGACAACGCCTGCACAATGGTGGTCTGGCACCGATCTATATAATCCAGCCGTCGCAGGATGCCGTCGCACCGCCCGCCAATGCGAAAGCGCTGCGCACGGCCCATCCCGACCAGTCAGTCTCGACCGCCGGGACTGCCAGGGACAGTCCAATCGACCGTCCCGGGGGCCTCGTTGTCGGAAAATTATGGCGGAGAGGGTGGGCGCAAGTGCGCTGGCTCAATACGCTGAAAAGTCCCTTAAATTGTTAATTTCAGACCTTTCGCCCCCACAGTCGCCCCACGATCACACAATGTGCCCATCGTCGCACGATCCGGACCGGCAGTTCTTGTCGCGCGATTGGAAAAGCGGGGACATGCAAGACTGCTTTTCCCATGAGGCGTCAACGGTGTCGGTTAGTAGCGATGCAGCACGATCGGGTACTGCCGTTCTGCGATATGTTTCGGCCGCTCGTCACCCGGTCGCAGCTGTTCGCAAAGCGTGGGCGCCCAAGAGCATGGCACCGCAGATTCCGCTGTTCTGATCCAGGCCGGGCAAAACCACGCGGTGTCTTGCGCTGGCGGGCAGATAGCCCGCGCCCAGTTCGGCACAGCGCGCGCGGACCCGTTCGATCAGGCCGGGCGTCTGCATAACACCGCCGCCCAGCACCACAATCTCGCTCGCGGTCGTGGCAAAGATCGTGTGGCATAGCTGGCCAAGATAATCGGCAACAATACCATGGGCGGGATGGTCCGCTGGCAATCGGGAAAGCGAAGCGCCCCATCGCGCCTCGATCGCCGGGCCGCTCGCCAGTCCTTCCAGGCAATCACCGTGATGCGGGCAAGTTCCCGCAAATTCGGCATCGGCCGGTGGCCGACGTGGAAAGATATGGCCGATTTCGGGATGGGCAGCCCCGTGGATCACCCGGCCTTCCGACACCAGGCCGCCGCCGATCCCGGTGCCGACGGTAACATAGGCCAGCGAGGAAAGGCCCTTGCCCGCGCCCAGTTCATGCTCGGCCAGAGCCGCCCCATTGACATCGGTGTCGAAGCCGACCGGTACGCCCAGCGCCCGGGCAAAATGGCCGACAATGTCGCACTGCGCCCAGCCGGGCTTTGGCGTGGTGGTGATCCGCCCCCAATTGGCGGAACCGGGGTCGAGTTCCACCGGGCCGAAGCTGGCAATTCCCAGGGCCCGAAGCGGCGGCTGCGCCGCAAACCACGCTGCGGCCTCGGCCAGGGTTTCGTCCGGCCCGCGGGTGGGAATCACGTGGCGGGCGGCGATCTGGTCCGGTGATGGCCCCACTGCGAGGACGAATTTGGTTCCACCGGCCTCGATTGCCCCCAGCAAGGCGCTGTCCTCGGTGCTCATGCCAGCGCAGGTTGCGCCAAGGTGCAGCGATCCGCAATGGCCTGCAGTTGCAACAGCGGCGCGGGCACGCCGCCGAAGTACTGCCGGGCCGCGGCCGGATCGGCGGGCACGGGCTGTCCCTTCAGGCCCCAGAAGTCGATGAAGCTGGAAACCTTTAGATCCGCGCTGACGAACCAGCTGTAGGTCTGCAGCGGTTCATGCGGCGGATTGCACAGCACCAGGCCGCTTTCGTTAAGCGGGCGATAGGGGCCGAACAGGCTGTCGGCGACCATCCCGTAAAGCCCGTTAGGAGCCTGGCGCAGCCCGGGCGCGAAAGTGCCCGATTGCGTGGCCCAGAACGCGTAGTAACGCCCCTGGTGATAGACGACATGGGCGCGTTCAAGCTCGTTGTTGATGCCGTCGGCATGGATCAGTGGGGGCAACAGGTGCCAGCCATCGGCCTGCTTTCTGGCAATGCCGACCGCGCCGTTGAATTCGCTTGCGGCGCCGGCCAGCGATGCGGTGAAGATCAGGTATTCGCCGCCATCCGCCGGATCGCGGAAATAGGCGGGATCGCGGAACGCCTTGATCTTGCCGGCTTCGCCTTCGTGGGCGTCGGCGAGCATGTAGGCGGGGTGAAAGCCGGTGATTGATGGCCTGGGCATGGACCAGCCGCCCGGCAGCCCATCGGCGCCAATGCTCGCGTGAGCCTCGAACAGGCGCTGCTGGTAGCCACCGGGGCGCTGATCGGTGCCGGCGGCGGTGAAATAGAGCGTAACCGTGGCGCCATCGCACACCGCGCAGCCGGCCCATTCGCGTTCGTAGGGCACGCCGCCATTGGGCAACACCGGGCCCAGATCGCGCCAGGTTCCGCCAGCGTTCTCGAGCAGATGGATCCGCGCTTCGAAGTGGCGCAGCCCCGGATCGCGGCGGTCGGGCGCGGCCAGTGCCATCCACAGTTCGCGCCCTGCGATCGGGGCGATCCGTCCGTTGCGGTCCTGGATCGGCCACATGTCCCAGTAGATGTGGCCCTTGTCGAGCGCGTGCCGCTCGATGGTTTCCACCAGAGGCACCGTGTCGGCTCTGGCGGATCCGGCCTTGCTGGCAGCGGCTGCTGTCCACGCGGTGGTCATGAAAAGTCCCTGGTCAATCAATCTTGATATGCAGGGCTGGCCGGAAGGAGGAAATGGCCCGGCCAGCCCTGCAAGTCTGCCTCAGAAGTCGAAGCGCAGCGAGGCGGATACGGTCCGGCCGTTGATCGAACGGGCCCGGATGTAGTTGTTCGCGCCTGCGGTGATCGAACCTTCTTCCGCTTCGGTGATGCCCTTGGCGTTGAACAGGTTGTTGGCGTTGAGCGAAAGCTCGACGTTCTTCATCGGCCGGAAGTTCACGAAGGCGTTGACCTGGGTATAGCCCGGGAAGACCAGCTGGTTGCTGTCCTGGGCATAGGCCTTGGTGGTGCCGACGACATTGAGGCCGAAGCGGGCCACGTCGAAATCGACCGCCGGGGTGAACTGATAGACCAGCTTGGCCTGGCGGCGGGGCGTGTTGCCTTCGTTCGCCGGGGTGATCGCATCCTTGGCAATGGTCGCATCGGTCCACGTTGCACCGGCGCGCAGATCAAAGATGCCCGAACGGTAGGCGGCTTCCAGCTCGACACCCTTGGCTTCGTAGGTGCGATCGAAGAAGCGCTGGGTGGTCGCTTCGTAGTTCTGTTCCTGGGTGCGGGCGAAGAACCCGGTCACGAACAGGCCGAACCCGCCTGAGCGGTACTTCACGCCCGCTTCGTACTGGTTGACATAGTCGATCGCGTCTTCCTTGCGAACCGAACCGTCGGGCAGGACCACGCCGAACAGCAGGCGATCGGCATTGGCGCGGCCGCCGCGGCTGGCGCGGGCAAACAGCGCGGTATCATCGTTCAGCTTATAGTTGGCGCCGAACGACCACGACACATAGTTGACGTCGTAGTTGACCGGGCTGGGGGTGCCATTGCCGATCAGCGAAACCGAACGTTCGACCGCTTCGATGGTGCCGTTGCCATCAACGTCGAAGTTGCTGGCCTGCAGCGTCCCGGCATAGGTGCCGCGCGCCGAGACATTGTCCCAGCGGACCGAGCCATCGAGCGAAACCGCGCCCAGTTCGGCGTTGACCGCGAGGTAAGGCGCATCGATATCGTAGCTCACGTCATAGGAACGCTGGCAGCAGTTGCCCCAGGCGGGCACGCCATAGGCATAGAGGCCGTTGCGGGTCAGTACCGCGCCGTTGGCGGGATTGACCACGTTGACCAGCGCCGCGTTATCGCCGCGCACCTCCATCAGGAAGCTGTCCCAGGTCCAGTCCATGTCGATGTTCTGGCGGGCCTTGTAGTAACCGGCGGTAAGCGTGGCCGAACCGAATTCCTTGCTCAGCTTGAGGTCGTTGGTGAAGCCGCCGAAATCGTTGATTTCGGTGTTGAACAGGTGGGTGCGCATCAGCAGCCCGTTGCTGTTGTTGAAGGCCTGACCGGCATTGGGGCCGTTGGCATAGACCAGGTTGTAGGTGCCGGCCGTTCCGGTCAGCAGTTCGCCCACCGAATTGCCGATCGCTGCGGCCGCGCCGACTTCCGCCGGGAACGGCGATACGAACCGACCCTTGACGTTCGACCAGCGGAACCGCTCTTCGAGCTTCAGCCCGTCGGCCACTTCGAACTGGGCTTCGAGGCCCAGCGTGGTGACCACCGGGTGCATGCCATCGCGGATATCGGTGACGCGGCGGTTGTTGTTGCCATCAAGGCCCGCGGCGGTGGTGAAATAGGCGCTGTGCGGGGTGTCGTTCAGGATGTCGAAGTTCGCGAACGAGCTGTAGCTGGGGTCCGAGTTGGATCCGGTCACCAGCATCGGCATCGGCAGATAGCCGATCGCGCGATCATTGAGGTGCTTGGCATAGAGCCGCACAAAGCCGCCTTCGAATTCCTGGGTCAGGTTGGCCTTGATCTGGTAGCCGCTGTTGCCGTTGTACCCGGCCCGGCGCGGACCTTCGCCTTCGCGCCAGAAGCCGCCGATGTTGAAGCGGGTGTTTTCGCCGATCTTGGCGCCATAGTTGAAGTCGATCCGGTAGTCCTCGTAATCGAGGCCCAGCGTGGCAACGATCGTGCCGCCTTCCTGGCTGCCATCCTTCGAGATGAAGTTGATCACGCCGCCGGGCGAGTTCGAAGCCAGGGTCGAGGCCGAACCGCCGCGCACTGCCTGGATCGATTTCACCGTCTGGTCGGCGCGCAGGAAGATATCGGCGTTACCGAACGCGATGTCGCCGAACTGCAGCACCGGCAGGCCGTCTTCCTGCAGCTGCAGGAACTTTGCCCCGCCCGATGCCACGGGCAGGCCGCGCACGGCGATGTTTGCGTTGCCGTCGCCGCCGGTCGATTCCGAACGGATCCCGGGGATCTGGCGGAAGATTTCGGCGGTGGTGCGCGGCGCGGCATCGGCAATCGCCTCGTCGTTGAGCGCGCTGACCGAGACTGAGGTGTCGAGCCGGTTGGCGGGGCGGGCGCTGGCGGTGACGACGATTTCGTCGAGACCGAGCGCATCTTCGGAACTGGCCTCGGCCGCGTCGGGCACATCGGCCGACTGGGCGTAAGCGGGCGAGCAGAATGCCGTGAGCGCGACCCCAAGGGCATAAGCGTGACGCAGTTTCATGATCGGTTTCCTCTCCTGACTAATCGATTCGCCATTAGGGATAGATCGGCAACAAACGTTTGCAAGAGAAAAATGCAAACGTTTGAAATTTATGCTGGGCTGTGGCATTGCAACTGCAACGACCAGCCCGATTAGTGGCGGCGGGAGAGGATCGGCCAATGCAAATATCGGAAAAACCAAAGCTTTCTCTGCTTCGAATCATCGAAATGAACATCGGCTTCTTCGGTCTTCAGTTCAGTTTCGGGCTGCAACAGGCCAACATGGGGCCGATCTACGGGTTTCTTGGTGCGGATGAGGCAACCATGCCCCTGCTGTGGCTGGCCGGGCCGATGACCGGGTTGCTCGTCCAGCCGATCGTCGGCGCAATGAGCGACCGAACGCAGTCCAGGCTTGGGCGACGCACGCCCTACTTCCTGATCGGCGCGATCATCTGTTCGATCAGTCTGTTCCTGATGCCCTACTCGGCGGCGCTGTGGATGGCGGCGTCGCTGCTGTGGATCCTTGATGCCGGCAACAACGTCACCATGGAGCCCTACCGCGCCTATGTCGCCGACCGGCTCGCACCCGAACAGCGCTCGACCGGGTTCCTCACGCAAAGCGCGTTTACCGGTCTTGCCCAGACCCTTTCCTACCTCGCGCCAACGCTGCTCACCGCGTTTGTTGCCAAGGATGTGCTCGATGCCAACGGCATTCCCGCTATCGTGCGGATTGCCTTTGTGATCGGCGCGATCCTCTCGATCAGCACCATCGTCTGGTCGGTCTGGCGCGTGCCGGAACTGCCGCTGAGCGCCCCGGAACAGGAAGCGCTGGCGGCCAAGCCGCTCACCATGCGCGCCACCCTGGCCGAGATCGTTGATGCCATCCGCGACATGCCGCGACCGATGCGCCAGCTGGCCCTGGCCATGCTGTGCCAATGGTATGCGATGTTCGCTTACTGGCAGTACATCACCTTTGCGGTCGGACGGTCGATCTATGGCACGACCGACCCGACAACCGCCGCCTTCCGTGATGCCACTTTGACAACCCAGCAGGCCGGCGCGCTCTACAATTTCATCGCCTTCGCCGGCGCGCTTGTGCTGATCCCGATCGTCGCCCGGCTGGGAGCGCGCCTGGTCCATGCGCTGTGCCTGACGGCATCAGGACTCGCGATGCTGCTGATCCCGGGGGCAACGAACCCGGCCATGCTGTTTGCCCTGATGGCGGGAATCGGCATTGGCTGGGCCGGGATGATGGGCAATACCTATGTGATGCTGGCGGATTCGATCCCGCCGGAACGGAACGGCATTTACATGGGCGTATTCAACATGTTCATAGTCATCCCGATGCTGATCCAATCGCTGACCATGCCGCTGATCTACGAGCCGCTACTTGGCGGCGATCCGCGCAACGTGTTGCTGCTCGGTGGCGCACTGATGCTCCTGGGGGCGGTGGCCACCCTCTATGTCGATGCGGGACACCGTACGCCGCAGCCGGCACGGGTCTGAGGCAGCGATGAGCGGAGGCGATCAGGGCGATGGGGTGCTGCCGGCCGACCGGCAGGTGCGGACCATCACCGATCTTGCCCGGCTGGCCGGGGTTTCCGCAGGGACGGTTTCGCGGGCCCTGGCCGGCAAGGCCTTGGTCAACGCCAAGACCCGCGAACGCATCCAGCACCTGGCGCGCGAGCACGGCTTCCAGCTCAACCAGATGGCCAGCAACCTACGTCGGCAGAAGACCGGGGTAATCGGCGTTGCCATCCCATTGGGCCATGATCGCCGCCAGCAGATTTCGGACGCCTTCTTCATGACCCTGCTCGGCCACCTGGCCGACGAACTGACCGAACGTGGATATGACCTGATGTTGCGCCGGGTCATCCCGGATCGCGACGAGGACTGGCTCGATCGCTTCATCGGCTCGGGAATGATCGACGGAGTGATCGTGATCGGCCAGTCCGACCAGTTCGACCGGATCGAGGATGTCGCGGATGGCTATCTGCCGATGGTAGTCTGGGGCAACCATCAGGAAGGGCAGCGACATTGCGTGGTCGGTACCGACAACCGACTTGGCGGCAAGCTGGCAGCCGAGCGGCTGATCGCGGCCGGGACGACGCGGCTGACCTTCTTCGGCGACACCGAACCGATCGAATTTGCCGCGCGCTATGCCGGTGCACGCGAGGTCGCAGGACGACTGGGGGTTCCGATCCGGGCCTTTCCCACCCATCTGTCCACCGATCGCATGGCGGACGAGATTTCCGCTCACCTCAACAGTCATCTCGACGAGTTCGATGGCATCTTTGCCGCAACCGACACGCTGGCTGTTGCCTGCCTCAAGGCGCTGCACGAACGCCAGATCGCCGTGCCCGAGCGGATGCGCCTCGTCGGGTTCGATGACCTGCCGATTGCCAGTCAGACCATGCCCGGCCTCACCACGATCCGACAGGACATTGCCGCAGGTGCGCGCGGCCTGACGGACCTCCTGCTGCGCCGCCTCGCCGGCGAGGACACCGAGAGCCTGATCCTGCCGCCGCACATCGTCTTGCGGGATTCAGCATGAGCAGTGGGCCGATCTACTCATCGCTAACGATAACTGCCCTCACCCTTTTCAACAACCGGCTGCTTTCGGACGCATTAAGCCTGAAGATTGATTGCGCGTCTCAGATCAGATCAACCTCCCTGGCAAACATTGTCGATCTCACGCGCCGAGCGGCTGGTGCCCCACTGTTACGAGTTTTCAGTTCTGCGCGCACAATTCTGGTTCGGATCGAACCGCTGTCGGCAGATGTTTTACAAGCACACCGTACGCCGCAGCGCGGCAACAATGGAAAATAAACCATTGTGATAAGCTGAATTTGTTCCTTCTATGAAGGAGCAAGATCGATGTCAACGAATGGCCATGTGGTAACGCCAAAAGCGGTCGAAACTGAAGGATCGAATCGGCGTCGTCAGAACGGAATTACGAGCGAGAAGGTCAGGCTCGACGGCAACATCGCCCGGCGCAAGGTCAAAGCCAAGGAGTTCTTCTGGTGGGATACCGAACTGCCCGGCTTTGGCCTCAGGGCCTTCGCTGCGGGTTCGAAGAGCTGGTTCGTTCAGTTCCGCCAGCGCGGCAAACAGAAGCGGGTCACACTCGGCCGCCCACCTGAATTGGGCGCGGAGGAGGCGCGCGTGTTGGCGCGCGCGCAATTGGCCAAGGCTGCGCTTGACGGGCTGCCCGCGGCCCCGAAGTCTAGGCGTGCGCGCGGCAATGCGACCTTGTTTCGTGACTACGCGCCGCGCTTCTGGGCTGACTATGCCCGGCACTGGAAGCCCTCGACCCGCAAGGGCAATCGCGCCCGCATCTTCAAGGACCTGACCGAGATATTCGGGCACCAGAGGGTTGATGCGATCCGCAAAGCCGACATCCTGCGTTGGCGCGATAGCTGGGCCAATCGAACGGGGGCATTCAACCGCACGATCCCGATCCTGTCGGTGATGATGGGCTACGCAGAACAATTGGGTATCCGCCCGCGCGGCTCAAATCCTTGCAAGGGAACCCCGCGCTTCAAGCGCAAGCTGGTCGACCGGTTCCTCAGCGCCCGCGAGTTCAATCGCCTTGCGGCAAGTCTGCGTGCATTCGAGGAAAGCGATCCGATCGCGGTCCAGGCTATCCGGTTGCTGATCTACACTGGCGCGAGGCACGGCGAAGTGGTGGGCCTGCGCTGGGAATGGGTGCAGCCGCCGCGCTTGATGTTACCGGACAGCAAGACCGGGGCGAAAATCATATATCTCAACCGGCAGGCACAGGCCGTCCTTGCTGCCATGCCGAACAAAGCCGAGACGGGCCTCGTGTTCCCATCGGTCCGCGGAGACAAGCCAATCGCCCTCAGCATTCCCTGGCTTGCGATTAGGCAGCATGCTGCCTTGCCAGACGTCCGGCTGCACGACCTGCGGCACAGCTTCGCCTCGATCGCCATCGCTGATGGAATCTCTCTGGTCGTGATCGGGAAGCTGCTCGGCCACGCACTTGCTGAAACCACCGAGCGCTATGCGCATCTCGCCGACGAGGCGATCGCCGACGCAGCCAAACGCGTTTCGGGTTCGCTAGCCAAGTGCCTGGGGATCGCGGCATGACCCGCGTCAACCTTGCTCGCATCATCGCGGATGAGCTCGCGACCCTGCGCCGCTTCGATCCGGGCGCTAGACCCGGCGGAAGGCCGCGCCGGGTGGTCTGGTCGGAGAAGCAGCCCGGCTTCGGTGTTCGCTATTACGCGTCAGGACGCAGCACTTACGTCGTTCAGTCGCTGATGAACGGTGTAACCCGAACCATCACACTTGGTAACGCCAATGTCCTGAGCAAGACACAGGCTTTGACCGTCGCGCGGCGGATTCTGCTGCGTGCCCAAGTAGGCGAGGACCCGGCGACAAAGCGCAAGGAAGCCCGAAAGGTCCCGACTTACGACGACTTCCTTACGCTGTACTGGAAGCAGGCCGCCGCGAAATGGAAGCCGAGCACATGCAGGACACATAATTACTATCGTCGCCGGCACCTCGACCACGCTTTCTTCGGCATGTTCATCGACGAGATCGAACAGTCGCATGTGCTGACCTGGTTCAACAAAGTCTCGGTCAACGCTGGTCCCGGCGCGGGCAATCGCTGCTTCGAGATCCTGCGCTCGATGTTCAACCATGCTGAGCGGTGGGGCCTGCGTCCCGAAGGCAGCA
Source organism: uncultured Novosphingobium sp. (assembly GCA_964573075.1). GTDB lineage: Bacteria > Pseudomonadota > Alphaproteobacteria > Sphingomonadales > Sphingomonadaceae > Novosphingobium. The sequence goes on from CAZNII010000038.1 coordinate 19,110, forward strand.
ACCCTTGCGCCTACATTCGGCCAAACAAGCGTCGGAAGTGCGAACGGTTCCTCTCCAATCAAGAGATTGCGCGACTGGGCGAGGTGCTGAACCGCAAAATCCATAGTCATCCGCTGCATGCGACGATCATCTATTTGCTGCTGCTGACGGGATGCCGAAGCTCTGAAATCACGGACCTCACCTGGAGCGAAGTTAAGGGCGGGCGGTTGCTCTTGCACGACAGCAAGACCGGTCCTCGCACAGTCTGGCTCGGCGACGAGGCGCGGACACTGCTTGCCTCGCTCGAAAGACGCGGCGGATCCGATCCAGTGTTCTGGAACAAGCTGGCCCGGCGTCCTGTCGGCAGCATCGACGCGTTCTGGAAAGTCGTGAAGGCCGAGGCCAATTTGCCCGGAGTTCGGATTCATGACTTGCGGCACAGCTTTGCCAGCCATGCCGCTGCTCGCTCCGAGACACTGCCGATGATCGGCAAACTCCTCGGCCACGCACGGTTGCAGACCACTTCTCGCTATGCGCATCTCGATGATGGCCCCGTTCTCGACGCGGCGGAGCGGATCGGCGAACTTATAGCCGATGCCATGGGCGAGGACCATTCATTGAACTATAATACTATGTGTGATATCGGGGCGCTGATCCATGGCCGGTAAACCACGAACCCGCATTTACAAGAACCGCTGGTTCGCGAAGTTCGCAAGCCGGGAAGGGATCAGCGACGCGACGCTTGTCGCGGCCATCGATCAAGCCAATCGCGGACTGATTGATGCCGATCTCGGCGGCGGTCTGATCAAGCAGCGCGTCGCGCGCGAAGGTGGAGGCAAGTCCGGCGGTTACCGAACGCTGGTCTTCTTCCGCCACGAAGAGCGGGCCATATTCACCTTTGGCTTTGCCAAGAGCGACAAGGCCAACCTCAGCGCGGCCGAGCTAAGGGTCTACAAGCAGGCCGCGAAGATCGTGCTCGCGCTGATGCAAGCGCAGATCGATACGGAAGTGAGCGAAGAGAGACTGTTTGAGGTGAAAGTTGATGCCCAGGACCTATAAGAGCGAGGCGCTTGCTGCCGTTCACGAGATGATGGAAGGGCTCCACGAAGGCGGAGCCATCGACAAGCGTACCCTGCGGGAGTTCGACGAGGCTTGTCTTGCGTCGGCAACGCCCCTCCAGCCCGAGGAGATCAAGGCAATTCGAGAAGCGGAGCATGTCTCGCAGCCTGTGTTTGCGCGCTATCTCAATGTGTCGAAAAACCTCGTCTCCGACTGGGAGCGCGGGAAGAAGCGACCCGGTGGGCCGGCGCTTCGGCTTCTGTCGATCATTAAGCGGAAAGGTCTGGGAGCGATCGCGTAGGCGACTGCTCCCAGCGTTCGATCTCTTCCGGATCAGACCAACATCGCCGCATCGCCGAACTGGTGGAGGGCCCTCGGAGCAAGTCCATATCCACTGTTGAACGAGGCCATGTCCTGACGAAGAAGAGACAGAAGTCTTGCAGTTCCGGCTTCGCCCGCGTGAGCAGCATTGGCCACCATGCCGCCTGGTAATCCATCCAACGCAGCTACCGCCTCCACAGGCATATCCATTGTTCGAATGGATAGCTGAGAGCTAGTCGCTGAACTCCTCGCTTGAGTTGTCGTTCCGGCCAACTGGTTGATCAGACTGTCGAAGCTCGTATTTCCGGATGCTTGGTTCATGAAGGCCACGGGGTCGAACGTCGATCCTTGTTCCTCTCCGAACCCGAGGAACAGGTCAGAGTCTTCAACGACATCATGGATGCCGATCTCAAAGGGTCGCTCCAGTCGGCCGATCGATCCGCGATCGAGCCAAGCCTGGCGGCCTCGTGGCGTTGGCGCGATAGACCCGGCAAAGTAGGTCAGCACAGCATCGGCGAACTGCATCGTCGTGCCGTCAGTCCGCTGGTAGCTGCCCACATTGACGATCGCCACATCTCCCAGTGCGGTGGTGCCATTTACCGCGCTTGCGCTGAGGCTGAGCGAAGCCACTCCGGCCTCCGCCAGGGTCAGGATTTCATTGGCAGTGACCCGCCCATCGCCGTTGGCATCCTGCCAGACCTTGAACTTGGCGAAGTCGTTGTCGGCATCGGAAAGCTGGCCATCGCCATTGCTATCGAATGCTCTCAGGCCCACCAGATCGGAAGCAGCATCAGGCACATCGCTGGTGAAGGAAAGTTCATTGGCACCGGAAAGTGTGCCGTTGCCGTCGCGATCGATGAACAGGAAGCCCTCTGTGCTGCCGATCCAGCTGGTTCTGTCGAGGATTCCGTCACCGTCGAGATCAAACCTTGCCGTGCTCTGATCGGCGGCTGTGGTCACAATACCGTGACCGTCAAGATCGAGAATGATCGGAGACGTCACGCCAACCTGAACACCGCCCTTGAACTCGACCTTTTCGATACCGTTGATCGTATCGGTGCTGTCGTTGCCGTCGGTGGTCGGTTGGTTGTCGACAACGGTAACGACGCCATTGCTGGTGGCGATCGAGTAGCTCGCCTGAAGGCCGGCAAATACCGCAACGTCGTTGCTCCCCGCACCGCCCATCAGGGTATCATCGCCCAAACCGCCGGTAAGCCGGTCATCGCCGAGCCCGCCACTGAGGACGTTGTTTCCGGCAGTTCCTGTCAGGTTGTCGTCGCCTGCGCCGCCGATAACATTCTCAATGTTGCTCAATATGTCGCTGTCGCCCGTAGCCACCGACTGGGCGGTGGTGACAGCCAGGCTCAGCGAAAATCCGGAAGTCAGATAGCTGTAATCGACAGTATCAATTCCAGCGCCGCCATTAAGCGTATCGTTGCCCGCTCCGCCGATCAGGGTGTCATTACCAGCACTTCCGGTGATAACATCATTGCCCGCACCGCCGTCTATGCTCGTGATCCCGGTCAGCGTTACACTGGAGAAGTTGAGCGTGTTGGCAGCGGCTGATCCTGAAATCGTGACGCCGGTGAACCCGCCAGAAGTGATCGTCTCGACGGTTGCCAGCGAGCGTAGTCCGATCACCGTGTTGTCAGCTGTTGCCGCAATCGTGTCAGTCCCTGCGCCGCCGGTGATCGCATCGAAGCCGTCGCTAGTACCGCCAAACAGGAAGGTATCGTTCCCCGCGCCTCCGGTGATAGTGTCGTCTCCCGCACCACCAACGAAAGTTGCTGCCGTCGCGGGTCCGGTAATGGTGTCGTTGCCAACACCGCCATCAATACGGGTTATGCCGGTCAGTGTGACAGTTGAGAAGTTGAGGGTATCGGAGCCGCTGGACCCAGAAATTGTAACTCCGGTGAAACCGCCAGCGCTGATCGCCTCGACGGTGGCAAGCGAACGCAGGCCTATCACGGTGTCATTCCCAGTTGCCGCAATCGTGTCGGTGCCGGCTCCGCCGGTGATTGCATCGAAGCCATCGCCAGTGCCACCAAACAGGAAGGTGTCGTTTCCTGCACCCCCGGTAATAGTGTCATCACCAGCTCCACCGGCGATGGTCGCAGCCGTAGCGGATCCAGTAATCGTGTCGTTACCGGCACCCCCATCGATCCGCCCAATTCCGGTCAGCGTTACGGCGGAAAAATTGAGGGTATC
>CAZNII010000039.1:0-3680 GCA_964573075.1 uncultured Novosphingobium sp.
CGCGCCAGCGCCGGGCCGGTTGCCGGCAGCGGCATGATCTTGGCCCCTTCCAGCGCCGCCAGCGGTGCCAGGTGGTCAAGCCCATAGCGGGCGACCGCGTCCTTCGGCTTGATGTTGGGACCGCGGTCGCCCACGCCCCAGAAGGTCCCCGGCGGATCGCCGGCGCGGCGGCACAGGCCCGAGGTCAGGCTGCGATGCAGCGCCATTTCGCCCTTGGGGGTGGGGACGCTGCCGAGCGGCAGATCGGTCCAGGCGAGGCGGAGGAGCGCAGGTGACGGGCCGGTTGCGGGCATTTCCCCAATCCCTTCCGGATCAATCGAGCGTGCGGCCCATCGTGACCACGTCCTGATCGTCATAGCCGATCGCCGTGTAGAAACCGCGGGCATCAAGATTGTCATGCCGCACCATCAGGCGCACGCGCGGGCAGCCCAGCTGGCGCAGCCAGTCCTCGGCTGCGGCCATCAGCGCCCGGCCAATCCCGTGTTTCAGCCGGTCCGGATCGGTGGCGAGGTAATAGACCCAGCCGCGATGCCCGTCGAACCCGGCCATGACACTGCCGGCCAGCCCTGCCTCGTCGTGCGCCAGCAGGATCGTCGAAGTCGGGTTGGCCAGCGCCAGGTCGAAATCGCTGCCCGGATCGTTCCATGGGCGGGTCAAGCCTGCCGCCTGCCACAGCGCAATCACCGCCGCGCGGTCTCCGGCGCTTGCGGGCTCAATCCTCATTCCCACTCGATCGTGCCCGGCGGCTTGCTGGTATAGTCGTAAACCACCCGGTTGATCCCCTTGACCTCGTTGATGATCCGGGTCGCGACGCGGCTGAGGAAGGCGGCGTCGAAGGGATAGATGTCGGCGGTCATGCCGTCGGTGCTGGTCACCGCGCGCAAGGCGCAGACCGAATCGTAGGTGCGCCCGTCGCCCATCACGCCGACGGTCTTGACCGGCAGCAGCACGGCGAAGGCCTGCCAGATCGCGTCATAGAGCCCGGCGTTGCGGATTTCCTCGAGGTAGATCGCATCGGCCTTGCGCAGGATGTCGCAGCGCTCGCGCGTCACCTCGCCGGGGATGCGGATCGCCAGGCCCGGGCCGGGGAAGGGATGGCGGCCGACGAAGACATCGGGCAGGCCCAGTTCGCGACCCAGTTCGCGGACCTCGTCCTTGAACAGTTCGCGCAAGGGCTCGACCAGCTTCATGTTCATCCGCTCGGGCAGGCCGCCGACGTTGTGGTGGCTCTTGATCGTCACCGAAGGCCCGCCGGTGAACGAAACCGATTCGATGACGTCGGGATAGAGCGTGCCCTGGGCGAGGAATTCGGCCCCGCCGATCTGCCTGGCCTCGGCCTCGAACACGTCGATGAAGGTCTTGCCGATGAACTTGCGCTTGGCTTCGGGATCGGTCACCCCGGCCAGCCCGCCGAGGAACAGCGCCGAAACGTCCTTGTGGATCAGCGGGATATTGTAATGCCCGCGGAACAGGCTGACGACCTGGTCGGCCTCGCCCATCCGCATCAGCCCGTGATCGACGAAGACGCAGGTCAGCTGATCACCGATCGCCTCGTGGATCAGCACCGCGGCAACCGCGCTGTCGACCCCGCCGGACAGGCCGCAGATCACCTTGCCGTCGCCGACCTGCTCGCGGATTTCGGCGATCTTGGTCTTGCGGAATTCGGCCATGGTCCAGTCGCCGGCCAGGCCGCAGACGTGACGGACGAAGTTCTTGAGCAGCTTGGCCCCGTCGGGGGTATGAACCACTTCGGGGTGGAACTGCATCGCGTAGATGCGCTTTTCATCGTTGGCGATCACCGCGAAGGGCGCGCCGGCGCTGGCCGCGACCGGGCGGAACCCGGGGGCGAGCGCGGTCACCTTGTCGCCATGGCTCATCCAGACCTGGTGCTTTTCGCCTTCGGCCCACAGCCCGTCGAACAGCACGCAACCGTCCGAAATTTCGATGAAGGCGCGACCGAATTCGCCGCTGTCACCCTGCAGCACCTCGCCGCCCAGCTGGTGCATCAGCGCCTGCTGGCCATAGCAGATCCCCAGCATCGGCAGACCGCTGTCGAGGATTGCGGGCGGGATCCGGGGTCCGTCGGCATCGAGCACCGAGGCCGGTCCGCCCGAAAGAATGATCCCCCTGGGCTTCATGCGGGCAAAGGCCGCTTCGGCATGGCTGAACGGGGCGATTTCGGAATAGACCCCCGCCTCGCGCACGCGGCGGGCGATCAGCTGGGTTACCTGGCTGCCGAAATCGACGATGAGGATGGAATCGGAAGGCTGGATGCTCATGGCTGGCGGATAAGGGGGGCGAAGCAGGCTGGCAAGGGCGCGCGGGCGCTTCGCCGGCCGCGATCCACAAGGCTTGAACCCCCGGGGCGATTCGGGCAGCATCCGGGCATCCGTCTTGTGGGAGAGATGGCATGAACCAGGCGCAACTAGCCCCGATTTCGCCCGTCGCGGTCGCGGCGGATCTTTCCACCGCCGATCTGCGCCGGGCGCTGGCCGCCGGCTGGCGGGATTTCCTGGCCCATCCGCTTTATGGCCTGTTCTTCGGGATGATCTATGTGCTGGGCGGGCTGGCGCTGAGCTATGCCATGATCGCGCGGGGATCGACCGGATGGGTGTTCGCCCTGGCCGCGGGCTTCCCGCTGGTCGCCCCGTTCACCGGGGTCGGCCTGTACGAGGTCAGCCGCCGGCGCGAGGCCGGGCTGCCGCTGGGCTGGGGGGCAGTGCTGGGTGCGCTGCGCGGACGCGGCGACGATCAGCTGCTGATGATGGGCGGCTATATCTTCGTCGGCTTCACTTTCTGGATGATCCTGGCCCATGGGATCTTCGCGATCTTCCTGGCTGAATCCGGGATCGGATCGGAATCGCTGGCGATCTTCCGCACCACTGCCGGGTTGGCGATGCTGGCGGTCGGCGCCGTGGTCGGCGGGATCGTCGCCTATGTGTTCTACGCGGTAACGGTGATCAGCCTGCCGATGCTGGTCGATCGCGACGTCGATTTCCTGACCGCGATCATCAAGAGCCTGCGCGCGGTCCAGGCCAATTCCGGGGTGATGCTGGCCTGGGCCGTGTTCATCGCGCTGGCGCTGTTCGCGGCGATGATCCCGGCGTTCCTGGGGCTGCTGGTGGTGTTGCCCGTGCTGGGCCACGCAACCTGGCACCTCTATCGCCGGACGGTGAGCGAAACAGGGTCTAGCGCGGCCTGACCGGGACCAGCTCGCGCAGATCGGTCTTGAGCAGCTTGCCGATGTGGCTGCGCGGCATTTCCTCGATCGCATAGAGTTCGGCCACCCGCTGGGTCTTGCCGAGGTGGCTGTTGGCGAAGCTGCGGATATCCTCCAGCGCATCCTCGCCGGTGCCCGGCTTCAGCACCACGAAGCCGACCGGGGTTTCGCCCCACTGCACCGAGGGAACGCCGACCACCGCCGCCTCGGCCACACGCTCGTCCTTGAGCAATTCGGCCTCGAGATCGATCGGGAAGATATTGAACCCGCCCGAGATGATCACGTCCTTGGTCCGCCCGACCAGCTCGACGAAGCCATCGGCATCGACCCGGCCGACATCGCCCATCCGCTGCCAGGTCGATCCGTCGGCGGGGTCGATCCAGTAACCCTCGCGGGTCTTTTCGGGCTGGTTCTTGTAGCCCAGCATCATCGTCGGGCTCTTGCCGACCAGTTCCCCGGC
>CAZNII010000039.1:3780-5033 GCA_964573075.1 uncultured Novosphingobium sp.
TCGTCGAAATGCGCGAACTGCATCAGCCGGCGGTACTGCACCGGGACCAGCATGGTATGGGTGATCTTCTCGGCCTGGGCCCGCTCCAGCCACTTCTGCGTATCGAACTTGCCCATCAGGCTGGCGCAGCCGCCCGAATACATCGTCGGCAGGAACACCGCCATGGTGGTGTTCGAATAGAGCGGGGTGGAACACAGCGTGCGGCTGTCCACGCCGTAATTCATCGCCGCGCGGAAAGTCATCTGGCGCCAGCGCATCCCGTGCGAATGGACGATCCCCTTGGGAATCCCGGTGGTGCCCGAGGAATAGATGATGTTGAGCGGGTCGTTCTCGGCCGGATCGAACGGCGCGGCCCGGGTGCCGGCGGGGGCCATGAAGGCGTCAAGCTCGCTCAGCAGCACCTGGTTGGCAATCGGCAGCGCGAAATCGCCCAGTTCGTCCAGCTTGGCCTGATCGACAAACAGGTGGATCGCGCCCGAATCGATCGCCATGCCCCGCAGCTGTTCGGGGCTGGCGCTGGTGGTCAGCGGCGCGGCGCAGCCCCCGGCGCGGATCGCGGCAAGATAGACCAGGGCATAGGCATTGCAGGTGGTGCCAAGGATCGCCACCGCCTGGCCGCGCTGCAGGCCATCGGCCTGGAGCCGCGCGGCGATCCGCTCGACCCTGTCGGCCACTTCGCGCCACGACAGCGTTTCCTGCCCGTCGTAGAGCGCCGGGGCATCGCCGCGATATTCGCCCCAGGCCGCGATCAGGCCGGGGAAGGAACCGAATTCTGCATCGAGCTGGGCCGCGGGATTGCCGGACATCGGGACATTACCTCTCGTCTTGTCGGATTCGTTTTCCGGTTGCTTTGCGCAACCGGTCCGCCGCTGTCCAGCCCAAGCGGCGGTGAAGGGTTCCTTACCGTGCGGTTACCACTTAAGTTGCAGAATCCGCAACACCTCTGACCGCCTTTGCACTGGCAATCTCTACTGAAATGCTTATGTTGCAAGTGCGAACTGAGTTCGCCAATGCAACAGGAGAAAACCCATGCGCAGCATCGCAACCAGCGTGCTGTCGATCATCGCCGCGGCTTCGGTCACCGGTCTGATGTTTACCGCCACGCTCGCCTAAGCGCGGCGGATCGGCACACCTCCACAACAGCAAGGCCGTCGCGCCCCCCGGCGCGGCGGTCTTTGCTTGTCCGGCTCACGCCGGTGCGGGAAAGCCATCCGGCTTTCCCTGCCTTGCCAGCCCACTCCCCCGGCCCAACC
>CAZNII010000039.1:5133-15772 GCA_964573075.1 uncultured Novosphingobium sp.
CCAATAGCTTGACCAGATCGAAGATGTAATCCCGTCCGTCATAGAGCGAGCGGACGGCGATCCGTTCGTTGAGGCCGTGGGTGCCGTTGCCGTCGGGATCGCGCCACAGGCCAGGAATGCCATAGACGGGAATCCCGACCGCGCTGAGATAGAGCCCGTCGGTGGCCCCGGTCGACATGGTCGGGATCACCGGCACGCCGGGGAAATGCTTCGCCGCAAGCCGTTCCATCGGGCCGATGATCCGCGGATCGAGCGGGGGCTGCTTGGCGATCGGCTTGCCCTTGACCCGCTGCTCGACCCTGATCGCCGGATTGCCGATCGCCGCTTCCAGCGCGGCCTGGGTTTCATCGGCAGTGCGGCCGGGGAACATCCGGCAATTGACGTTCGCGGTGACCTTCTGCGGCAAGGCATTGAGCGCGTGACCGCCATCGATCATGGTCGCGACGCAGGTGGTGCGCAGCATCGAATTCATCGACTTGTCGCGCGATACGATCGCCTCTGCGGCCTTGTCGGCCGGGTTGGCGGCCAGCGCCGCCATGGCCTGCCCGGTCTCGCCCGGGAACAGCGGCGCGGCCTTGGCGAAATAGGTCCGGGTGGTATCGTTGAATTCCAGCGGGAAGGTATAGTCGCGCACCTTCAGCACGGCCTCGCCCATCGCATAGATCGCGTTGTCGCGGACCGGGGCGGAGCTGTGCCCGCCGGGGTTGACCGCGGTCAGGGTGAAATCCTGATAGGCCTTTTCGCCGACCTGGACGGTCTGGACCATGACCCGGCCCTGGCCATCGCTGCGCCCGCCGCCGCCCTCGTTGATCGCGAATTCGGCGTCGATCAGCTCGCGCCGGTTCCTGGCCAGCCATTCGGCGCCGTTGAAGGAACCGCTGCTTTCCTCGCCGCAGGTCAGCGCCAGCTTGACCGTACGCTTGGGCTTGTACCCGGTCCGGGCAAAGCGGATCAGGGTGTCGGTGTAGATCGCCGCCTGGGCCTTGTCGTCATAGGCGCCGCGGGCATAGAAATAGCCGTTCTCCTCGATCAGGGTGAAAGGATCGCGCACCCAGTCGGCGCGGTTGGCCTCGACCACGTCGATATGGGCCAGCATCAGCATCGGCTTGAGCGTCTTCGAGGTGCCGGGATAGACCACCACCAGCCCGCCTTCCTTCGGGTGGTCCGGCACCGAAAACAGCGTGATCTGGCTGTCGGGTATGCCCGCCGCGCGCAGCCGGTTCGCCATCCGCTCCGCCGCCAGGGTGCAGCTGCCCGCCGAAAGCGTGGTGTTGGTTTCGACCAGTTCCTTGTAGAGCGAGCGGAATTCGGCCTGATCCGGGCGCATCTGCGTCTGCTGGGCCAGGGCGGTTCCGGCCAGCAGGGCAGCGGCCAGGGTTGCAGCGGCAAAGTGCGGTTTCATGGGCTCTCCCGATTGGCTGGTGCGGCGGCAATTGAGCAGGATTTCCCTGTGGATGGAAGGGGGCGAAAAGGGTTCCGCGCACCGCCGCTTGTGCCTATATGCCCGGCATGTCCGACACACCTGAAAACACCCCCAACCAGAACGCCTATGGCGCGGATTCGATCAAGGTCCTCAAGGGCCTCGACGCGGTCCGCAAGCGGCCCGGCATGTACATCGGCGATACCGACGACGGTTCGGGCCTGCACCACATGGTGTTCGAGGTTTCGGACAACGCGATCGACGAGGCGCTGGCCGGGCATTGCGACCTGGTGCTGATCGAGCTCAACCCCGACGGTTCGGTTTCGGTCGAGGACAACGGCCGCGGGATCCCGACCGACATCCACGCCGAAGAGGGCGTATCGGCGGCCGAAGTGATCATGACCCAGCTTCACGCCGGGGGCAAGTTCGAGAACACCAGCGACGACAACGCCTACAAGGTTTCGGGCGGTCTCCACGGGGTCGGTGTTTCGGTGGTCAACGCGCTGTCGGAATGGCTTGAACTGGTGGTCTGGCGCGATGGCAAGGAACACTGGATGAAGTTCGCCCACGGCGATGCCGTGGCGCCGCTGAAAGTGGTGGGCGATGCCCCGGCCGGAAAGAAGGGCACCCGCGTCACCTTCCTCGCCAGCACCGACACCTTCAAGAACGTCACCGAATTCGATTTCGAGAAGCTTGAGCACCGCTACCGCGAGCTGGCCTTCCTCAATTCGGGGGTGCGGATCCTGCTGCGCGACCGCCGGCATGAAGAGGTCAAGGAGCACGATCTCTACTACGAGGGCGGGATCGCCGCCTTCGTGAAGTGGCTCGATCGCAACAAGCAGCCGCTGATCCCCGATCCGATCGCGATTTCCGCCGAAAAGGACGGGATCGGGATCGACGTGGCGCTGGAATGGAACGATTCCTATTACGAAAACGTCCTGACCTTCACCAACAACATCCCCCAGCGCGACGGCGGCACGCACCTCGCCGCTTTCCGCGCGGCGCTGACCCGTTCGCTCAACGGCTATGCCGAACGCTCGGGGATGATGAAGAAGGAAAAGGTCTCGCTCTCGGGCGAGGACATGCGCGAAGGGCTGACCGCGATCGTTTCGGTCAAGCTGCCCGATCCCAAGTTTTCCTCGCAGACCAAGGACAAGCTGGTTTCCTCCGAAGTTCGTCAGCCGCTCGAAAGCCTGATGAGCGACAAGATGAGCGAATGGCTCGAGGAAAACCCGGCCCACGCCAAGGCGGTGATCCAGAAGATCATCGATGCCGCTGCCGCCCGCGAAGCGGCGCGCAAGGCGCGCGAGCTGACCCGTCGCAAGGGGGCGATGGACATTGCCAGCCTGCCCGGCAAGCTGGCCGATTGCCAGGAACGCGATCCGGCCAAGTGCGAACTGTTCCTGGTCGAAGGGGATTCGGCCGGCGGCTCGGCCAAGCAGGGCCGCGACCGGACGATCCAGGCGATCCTGCCGCTCAAGGGCAAGATCCTCAACGTCGAACGCGCCCGGTTCGACCGGATCATTTCCTCCAAGGAAGTCGGCACGCTGATCCAGGCAATGGGCACGGGCCTGCGCGACGAGTTCAACCTCGACAAGCTGCGCTATCACAAGATCGTGATCATGACCGACGCCGACGTTGACGGTGCGCATATCCGCACCCTGCTGCTCACCTTCTTCCACCGGCAGATGCCGGAAATCGTCAAGGCCGGGCACCTGTTCATCGCCCAGCCGCCGCTCTACAAGGTCTCCAAGGGCCGCAGCGAGGTCTATCTCAAGGACAATGCCGCGCTTGACCGCTACCTGGTCGAGGCGGGCCTTGCCGGGCGCGTGCTCGAAACCCCGGGCGGCGCGCGCGGCGGGGCCGAGCTCGAAGGGCTGGTCGAACATGCGCTCAGGATGCGCGCGCTGATGGGCTTCGTGCCGCGGCGCTACGATCCGGCGGTGATCGAGGCGCTGGCGCTGGCCGGCGCGCTCGAGCCCGAGCTGGACCGCGCCGGGCGCGAAGGTGCCCTGGCCCGCGCTGCCGCGATCCTTCACCGCACTGACAGCGAAGCGGCCTGGAGCGCCGGGCTGCGTGAAGACGGATCGGTGCTGGTCGAGCGGATCTGGCGCGGGGTGACCGATGCCTTCCCCGTCGAGGCCTCGTTCCTGACCAGCGCCGAGGCGCGCAAGCTGGCCCGGCTCGCGGCCGAGAATGCCGAAGCCTATTCCGGCGTGGCGCGGCTGGTGCGCAGCGGCGCGGCCGAGGTGGAGAGCGAACCGGCTGGCGATGCCGGCGATGGCGAACCGGTGGCCGAAACCCGCGCCAAGAGCGGCGACGGCGGGATCGCCCGCCCCTCGCAGCTGCTCGAAGCGGTGCTGGCCAGCGGGCGCCGCGGCCTGTCGATCGCGCGCTACAAGGGGCTGGGCGAAATGAACGCCGAGCAGCTGTGGGAAACCACGCTCGATCCTGCCGCGCGGGTGCTGCTCCAGGTCAAGGTCGAGGACGCCGATGTCACCGACGAGATCTTCACCCGGCTGATGGGCGACGTGGTCGAACCGCGCCGCGATTTCATCCAGGAAAACGCGCTCAACGTCGCCAATCTGGACGTCTAGGGGCGCCGCCCCGGCCTAGCCGTGGATCGTTTCCTTGCGCTCCAACATCGCGACATATTCGGCGATCTTGCGGGCGCGGGTTTCGGGGCGTTTGACTGCGCCGATCCGGTAGAGGATGGCATAGCGGTTGGCCCCGGTAAGCGTCGCGAAAAATGCTGCGGCACCTGGGCTCAGCGCCAGTGCTGCGGCCAGATCGGCGGGGACTTCGGCCTTGCTGGCCGGCGCATAGGCCGCCTCCCACCGGCCATCGGCCCGGGCGGCGTCGATTTCGGCCTGACCGCCGGGGGTCATCAGGCCCTGTGCGATCAGTTCCAGCGCCCGTGAGCGATTGACTTCGGACCACTTGCTGCGCGGTTTGCGCGGGGTAAAGCGGATCAGCCAGCTTTCGGCATCGTACTTGTCGAGCTGACCGTCGATCCAGCCGTGGCACAACGCCTCGTCGATCGCTTCGGCCTTTGTTACCGAGGCAAAGCCGGCACCCTTCTTGGCGAAGCGCAGCCATGTACCGGCGGCATTGCGCGGCTGGCCCGACAGCCACCGGCGCAGCTCTGCGGCGCTGGCAAACAGCATGATTGGCAAACCGGCCCGCGTTTCGCTCACCGGACTAGTCCGTGAGCGGCTCGGGAAAGAACCGGGCAATAACTTCGCGCGCTAGCCGGGCCGGGCGCAGGGTTTCGGCATCGATCGAGCACCAGGTCGATTTCACCTCGGCCAGGATTTCCTCGCCGCGGCGGATCACCGTTTCGTAATAGGCCCGCGCGCCCTGGACCTTTTCGAGCAGGACCGTGGCGATCACCTCGTCGCCCAGGAAGGTCGGGCGGCGATAGGTTATCTCGTGCTTCAACGCGACCCATAGGTGCGCGGCGACCGCTTCGGCCGGGGCCAGGCTGCGCCAGTGATCGATCACCGCCTCCTGCACCCATTTGAGGTAGGAGGCGTTGTTGACGTGGCCCATGAAATCGATGTCGGCGGGATCGACACCGATCGGATAGGCGTGGGGCAGGGCGTTGTTCACACCCTTGTCAATAACGCTTCGCAATCGCTTTGACCAGCGCGCCGACGACGGAGCGGGCGAAATTCACGCCGCGCGCAGCGTGCCGATGCCCTTGGCGCCGCGGTCGGTCGCCGAAAGTCCGTCGAACACCGCGTCGATGATCCGCGCGAGCTTGTCGGTGCTGAGCCGCGGCATGATCATTTCCATCGCGCCGATGTTGCAATAGACGCTGGTGATCTGGTTCACCAGGCTGATCGCCTCGTCCACGGTCAGCCCGCTGAAGTACCCCTCGGCCATCGCCTCGCCGATGATCGTCGCCAGGTAATGGTCGCCCAGATCGACATAGGAACGGACCAGTTCGAAGTTTTCCTTCCCCAGTTCGACATAGTTGGCGAAGGCGACCGGATCGGCTTCCCATTCGGCCTTCATCATCGCAAAGCGGCGGGCGTAGAATTCGTACATCTTGCGGCGCGGCGGCAGGTCGGATGCGACCACCGCCTCCATGATTTCCACTTTCGGCTGGAACCAGCGCTCCGCCACGGCCTCGATCAGGGCCTCCTTGCTTTCGAAATAGCGGTAGAGGTTGGCTGGCGACATGCCCGCGCGCCCGGCGATCTCGGTCACCGTCATGGCGCTCGATCCGCGTTCTTCGATCAGGTCGATGACATGGCCGATCAGGGCTTCCCGCCCGGCTTCGATATCGCTTTGCGGCCGCGCCATGGTGCTTTCTCCCCAGCGGAACTTGTCGTTCCGACCAAGATAAACGATTCCACGCAAATTTCAAGAAACTGTATTAGTTGTATAATACGCAAAGGCTTGGCTAGATGATCCCATGATCCCGACCAGCCTTGCCGCGCCGCGGCGATTCGCCCGCCTGCTTCCCGCATTCGTGCTGCCGCTGCTGGCGGCCTGCGCCCAGACCGGCGCGGTCCGCTCGACCGAAGCGGCCAGCGATCTCGTCACTGTCGGGATCGTCGCGATCAACGATTTCCATGGCAGCCTTGAGCCGCCGCGCCAGTCGGTCCCGACGCCCGATGGCAAGGGCGGCACGGTGCCGGTCCCGGCCGGCGGGGCGGCCTGGCTGGCCAGCGCGGTTGATTCGGTGCGCGGGCAATACGGCTACAGCCTGACCGTTTCGGCCGGCGACCTGATCAGCGCCTCGCAGCTTGCCTCCTCGATCCATCTCGACGAGCCGACCGTGGGCGTTGCCAACCGGATCGGGCTCGATTTCAACGCGGTCGGCAACCACGAGTTCGACCGTGGCCGCGACGAGCTGCTGCGGATGCAGAACGGCGGCTGCCAGCAGTTCACCCCGCGCAAGCCCTGCGCGGTCGAGCCGTTCAAGGGCGCCGCCTTTTCGTTCCTGGCCGCCAGCACGATCACCGAAACCGGCAAGCCGCTGTTCCCGCCCTATGCGATCCGCAGCTTCGGCAGCGGCCCGCGCCAGGTCAAGGTGGCGGTGATCGGGTTGACGCTGAAGGATACCCCCAGTCTGGTCTCGCCGGGCGGGATCAAGGGCCTGCGTTTTGCGGACGAGGCCGAGACGATCAACGCGCTGGTCCCGGTGCTCAAGGCCAGGGGAGCCGATGCGGTGGTGGTGCTGATCCACCAGGGCGGCCAGCAGGACAATACCGGCCTGCCCAACACCTGCGCCGGCTTTACCGGGGAGCTGCGCCCGATCCTCGACCGGCTCGATCCGCGGGTCGATCTGGTGGTCTCGGGCCACACCCACAAGTCCTATGTCTGCAACTATGCCGAGCTCAACCCGGCCAAGCCCTTCCTGGTCACCAGCGGGGGCAATTACGGCACCCTGGTGACCGACATCACCCTGGCGATCGATCCGGCGACCAACCGGGTGGTCGGCAAGCGCGCGCGCAACGTGATCGTCCAGTCGGTGCCCTATACCAGCCCGCGCGGCCCGGTCGGCAATACCGATCTGGTCCCGCAGTTCGCCCCGCGCGGCGATGTCGCGGCCTATGTGAAGACCTATGCCGACGCGGCCAAGGTGTTCTCCTCGCGCCCGGCGGGCAAGCTGGCCGGGCCGGCCTCGGGCCGGGCGCTGGGCATGCTGATCGCCGATGGGCAACTGGCCGCGACGAAGAACGCCGGGGCCCAGATCGCCTTCATGAACCCCTTCGGGATCCGCGCCGCGCTGGTTCCGGGCGAGGGCGGGGTGCTGACCTTCGGCGATCTCTATGCCGCGCAGCCGTTCAACAACACGCTGATCACCCAGACCATGACCGGGGCGGAGCTGAAGGCGGTGCTGGAACAGTGCTTCGATGCCAACGGGCCCGAACAGGTGCTGATCCCCTCGGCCGGGTTCAGCTTCTCCTATGACCGCTCGCGCCCGGTCGGCAGCCGGATCGTGGCGATGAGCCTCAACGGCCAGCCGATCGACCCCAACGGGTCCTACCGGGTGACCACCAACTCCTTCCTCGCCCAAGGCGGCGATGCCTTCACCGTCTTTGCCGGCCAGCGCACCGCGCAGGTCGGGATCAGCGATCTCGATGCGCTGGAAGCCTGGCTGCAGGGCGGCTCAGCCCGCGCCGTCCCAGCGGAGGAACGGACGGTCGAGGTGAAGCCCTAACTGCGCTTAGGCGGCCAGGGAATGAAGCCTGAGGTGCGGGCGATATAGTCGGCGTACTTGTCGCCGCGCTTCTTCTTCATCCCGGCCTCGAGCAGCGCCGCGCCCGACCATCTGGTCAGGGTAAAGGTCAGGAACAGCGGCCCGGGCAGGGTCCAGAGCGCAAAGGTCCACCCGGCGGCGGCGCAGCACAGCCAGATCCCCCACCAGGCGCAGCAATCGCCGAAATAGTTGGGGTGGCGGGTATAACGCCACAGCCCGGTATCGAGGATTCGCCCCGCATTGGCGGGATCGGCCTTGAACCGGGCCAGCTGCCAGTCGCCGACCCATTCGAAGAAGATCCCGACCAGGTAGAGCGCCAGCCCGGCCAGCGCCAGCGGCGGCAGGCCCGGCTTGCCGGCGGCGGCCAGGATCCCGACCTGCGCCGGGCTGGAGACCAGCATCAGCAGCACGGCCTGGCCGAGCCAGACCTTGGTCAGCGCGGCCAAGGCAAAGCGGCCGGCCTCGCGGTCTTTCTTGAGGATCCGGACATAGCGCTGATCCTCGCCCTCGCGGCGCCAGCGGCGCAGCAGGTAGATACCGAGCCGGAACCCCCAGGCCGCGGTCATCGCCATGATCAGCGTGGCCAGCGGGCCTTGCCCCGGGCCGGCGCGCAGCCAGGTGACGACGGCCAGCAGGCCCATCCCCGCCCCCCAAAACGAATCGACGAACGAGACGTCGTTGATCCGCAGCGACACCAGCCACAGCGCCAGCACGGTGGCGATCAGGATCGCGGCATTGCACAGCAGCGCTTCAACCATGGCTCTTCTCCGGAGTGTCCGCGGGAATCAGGCCGACCGCCTTGTAGAGCACGCCCAGCTTGGGGTGGCCGGGCAGGACCGAGAAATAGAATTCGGCGATCTTCCGAAGGTCGGCGGCATAGTCGCCGGTTGTCGCGATCGCCGGGCCGACTCCGCCGCGCATGGTCGCATTGTCGACCCAGGCCGGCACGATTGGCACCCCGGCGCCGTGGGCGATGTGATAGAAGCCCGATTTCCAGCCGCTGATCGCCCCGCGGGTACCCTCGGGCGCGATCACCAGCGCGAGCCGCTCGCGCCGGGCATATTCACCGACCACCTGCTCGACATAGTTCCTGTCGCGCGCCGACCGGTCGACCGCGATCCCGCCCATGTCGAACATGAAGCGGGTCATCGGCCAGCGGAACAGGCTGTGCTTGCCCATGAAGTTCGGCTCGATCCCCAGCTGGTTGGTCGCCCCCAGGAAGAACACGAAGTCCCAGTTGGAGGTATGCGGCGCGCCCAGGATCACGCAGCGCGGCGGGACCGGATTGACCTGCACAAGTTCCCACGCCTTCCAGCGGTAGAGCGCCAGCAGGATCCGCTTGACCAGCCGCGAAAGCAGCGTCGGGCGGGCAGCGGGGGTCATGCGCGGCGCCCTGCGCACGGCGCGCGCCTGCCGGCCACCGGCCTTGCCATTGCTTGCGGCATGCCCTTCTCCCCTTGTCGTTGCGACAAGGCATAGCAAGCGCCGCGCGGCGAGGCTAGGCTGGCCGGCGAAGGAGCTGCTCGCGCCATGTCCCATGCCAAACCGCTCGCCCAGCAGGATACCCACGAGGTGTTCAACCAGCCGCCGCCGCTGGAGGACGTCAACCTGTTCACCGGCGATCGCGCGCTGGCCGATGCGGTGCGCGCCGCCGAGGCGGGCGATCATGCCGCCCGCCTCTCCCAGCTCGGCGCGCGGGTCGGCAGCGCCGAAGTGCAGGACTGGGGCGCGGAAGCGAACCGGGTGCTGCCGGTGCTCGACAATTTCGACCGCTTTGGCCACCGGGTCGACGAGGTGAAGTTCCACCCGGCCTATCACCGGCTGATGGACCTGGGTCTTTCCAGCGGCTTTGCCTCGGTCGCCTGGAGCGGGGAGCGGGCAGGCCATGCCGCCCATGCAGCGATCCTCTATCTTTCGACCCAGGCCGATCAGGGCACGACCTGCCCGATGACCATGACTTATGCCGCGGTGCCGGCGCTGCAGGCCCAGCGCGAAGTGGCCGCCGAATGGGTCCCGCGGATCACCGCCGGGCGCTATGATCCGGCCTTCCGCCCGGCCGCCGAAAAGGCCGGGGTGACCATCGGCATGGCGATGACCGAGAAGCAGGGCGGATCGGACGTGCGGTCCAACACCACCCGCGCGGTCCCGGCCGGGGCGGACGGCTGGTACGCGCTGACCGGGCACAAGTGGTTCTGCTCGGCCCCGATGTGCGATGCCTTTCTGACCCTGGGCTATGCCGAGGGGGGCCTCACCTGCTTCCTGGTCCCGCGCTGGCTGCCCGACGGGGAGCGCAACGCCGGCTTTCGGGTGATGCGGCTCAAGGACAAGCTGGGCGACAGGTCCAACGCCTCGTCCGAGATCGAATACCACGGCGCGCTGGCCCAGCGGGTCGGCGACGAAGGGCGCGGGGTGGCGACGATCATCCGGATGGTCCAGCTGACCCGGCTCGACTGCGTGATGGGCTCGGCCGGGCAGATGCGCGCGAGCCTTGCCCAGTCGCTGTGGCACACCGCGCACCGTTCGGCCTTCCAGAAGCGGCTGATCGACCAGCCGGCGATGAGCGCGGTGCTGGCCGACCTGGCGCTGGAGAGCGAGGCGGCGACCATGCTCGGCCTGCGGCTCGCCGCGGCGATCGACGCCGACGATCCGCTCGCCCGGCTGCTCACCCCGCTCGCCAAGTACTGGGTCTGCAAACGCGCCCCGGGGATGGTCTATGAAGCGATGGAGGCCCACGGCGGGGCCGGCTATGTCGAGGCCGGACCGATGCCGCGGCTGTTCCGCCAGTCACCGCTCAACGCGATCTGGGAAGGATCCGGCAACGTCATTGCGCTCGACGTGCTGCGCGCGCTGGGGCGCGAGGCGGACTCGGTTGAGGCGGTGCAGCACTGGCTCATGGCCCAGCGCGGCAAGAACGCGCTCTACGATGCCTGGGTCGCCGCGATCGACCTGACCGGGGCCAATGAGGCCACCGCCCGCCTGCTGGTCGAACGCGCCGCGCTGGC
>CAZNII010000039.1:15872-22252 GCA_964573075.1 uncultured Novosphingobium sp.
AGGTTCCTGAGCCAGCGGCCCTGCGGCACGGTGCCGAGCCACTTGCACCCGCGCGACTGGGCGATTGTTGCCAGCGTGGCGAAATCGACGTGGGCGGTGAGGTCTGCCTCGCCGGGGTTGACGAAGGGATCGACCTTGAGGTGATCGCGCACCGCCTGGAGGGTCGAGCCGTCGCGGACCGTATCGTGGCCATAGTCGATGAACAGCGCCGCGCCGCCCTGTTCGTTGAGCCGCCCGGCCACTTCATAGACCGTGGCGGCAGCGCCCGGACAGGTCTCGATGATCTTGCCCGGTTCGGCCTTGCGGCGCGCTTCGGGCACGGCGGCGTCCATCGGCTGGGTCCCGGCAACGCAGACGAAGCGCTCACCTTCGGGCACCACCATCCGTTCGCGCCAGCCGTCGGGGGTCATCACCAGCTGGCGCACTGGCAGGGCATCGAGGAACTCGTTGGCGACCAGCAGCACCGGGCCATAGGGCGGCACGGTCGAAAGGTCGTGATGCCACTGCGCCTGCGGGATCGCGGCGAGCTGGATGTCCTTCAGCTCCTGCGAGGTTTCGACGAAGTGGACCCTGGGCTCCAGCCCATAACGCTTGGCCGCGCGCAGCGCATCGACCGCCAGGGTGCCGCGCCCCGGGCCCAGCTCGACATAGTGGACCGGCTCCTCGCGCCCGGCGTTGATCCACATGTCGGCCAGCCACAGCCCGATCAGCTCGCCGAACATCTGGCTGATTTCGGGCGCGGTGATGAAATCGCCGGCGCTGCCCAGCGGATCCTTCGATCCGTAATAGCGGGCGTTCGCCTCGCCCATGTAATGCATCAGGCTGATCGGCCCGGTATTGGCGATCAGCCGGCGGAACACCGCCGCCAGGGGTTCGGGCGCGGCCTCCTCGCTCATTGCGGGGTCGGGGTTCCGCTGCCCAGTTCGGGCCGGCGCAGCGCGCGGACCAGGAAGAACAGCCCGACCGCGATCAGCGGGATCGTCAGCCACTGGCCCATCGACAGTCCGGTCTGGCGGGCAAATTCCTGCAATTGCTCGTCGGGCTCGCGGAAGTATTCGACCACGAAGCGGCCCACCCCGATCCCGACGGTGAAGATCCCGACCAACAGCCCCGGGCGATAGCGCGCGCGGGTCTTCCAGAACAGCGGGACCAGGATCAGCGCCAGCAACAGCCCTTCGATCAGGGCCTCGTAAAGCTGGCTGGGATGGCGGGCGATGCCGCTGGTTTCGCAGATCTTGCGGATCGGGTCATAGCCGCGTTCGCAGAACACGATCGCCCAGGGCACGTCGGACCCGGCCGCGCGGCCCCACAGCTCGCCGTTGACGAAGTTGGCGAGCCGCCCGAACAGCATCCCGAACGGCACCGCCACCGCAACATAGTCCGCCACGCGGACCAGCGAGAGCTTGTTGCGCCAGCAGACCCAGCTGAGCGCCAGCACCACGCCGATCAGCCCGCCGTGAAAGCTCATCCCGCCGTTCCACAGCTTGAACAGTTCGCCCGGCTGGCCCCACAGGCTGGGCAGGCCGGTGTTCCCGCCGGTATAGAAGGTGGCATAGCCCAGCCGCCCGCCCAGGATCACGCCCAGCGTGCAATAGAAAAACAGGTCGTCGATATGGCGCTGGGCCAGCGGGGCGCCCGGGGTCTTCGCCGCCCTGGTGGTGTGCCAGTAGGCCAGCAGGATCCCGGCAAGATAGGCCAGGCTGTACCAGCGCAGCTCGAACGTGCCCCAGCCGGTCGGGATCGCGAACAGGTGGTTCGACAGGCCCAGATCCTTGAACTGGATCGGCGCGGAAGCAGCCGAGGCAAGAGTGGCAAGCGATAGTGACAGCAAGTGCTTAACCCCTTATCAGATTCCGGGCCGGACGGGCGACGCCGATGCGCCGCCGCTTTTGGCACAAGGCAGGCCGGGAAACAAACCCGCTGCCGGACATATGGAGAGAAACCGGGGGAGCGCGAGAAGGGGCGCTGCTGCTCTGGCCACACACGCAAAGGATGCCGCATGCGCAGCGAACTCGATAACGCGCTGGACGATGTTGTTGCCCGCCTGACCGCCCCCGGCGGGATGCTCGAGACCGTACCCTTCGAACGCTTCGGCCGGCAGCTGCCGATGCTCAAGAACGCACCGCCCACCTTGCCGGTACTGTTCGAAACGTTCTGCGCCCAGCACGGCGATGCCACCTTCCTGGTCGATGGCGATATCCGCCTGAGCTTTGCCCAGACCTTTGCCGCGGCGCGGGCCGTGGCCGGCGGGCTGGTCGCCGGGCACGGCGTGAAGAAGGGCGACCGGATCGGGATCGCCGCGCGCAATTCGACCAACTGGATCGTCGCCTACATGGCGGTGCTGATGGCCGGCGGCTGCGCCAGCCTGCTCAACGGCTGGTGGAGCGGCGAGGAAATGGCCGCCGGGATCGAGCTGACCGGTTGCTCGATCGTGCTGGCCGACAAGCAGCGCGCGGCGCGGATCGCCGAACTGCCGGTGGATACCAGGGTGGTGCTGTTCGAACACGACTGCGGCTGGGAACAGGGGCTGGCGGCGCTGCTCGCCAATGGCGGCGGGGCCGATACGCCGCTGCCCGAACTGACCGGCGACGATCTGGCGACGATCCTCTACACCTCGGGTTCGACCGGGCTGTCGAAGGGGGCCTGGTCCGATCACCGCGCAGTGACCCAGGCGGTGTTCTCCTACGTCGCCCAGACGCTGACGATCCTGACCATGATGACCGAAAAGGGCGAGGCGCCCAGCATGCAGCCGTGCAGCCTGGTCAACGTGCCCTTGTTCCACGTCACCGGCGAAGTGCCGCTGTTCCTCCAGTCGTTCGTGATCGGTCGCAAGCTGGTGCTGATGCCCAAGTGGGACGCTGAAGAGGCGATGCGGCTGATCGAGCAGGAACAGGTCACCTATTTCGTCGGCGTGCCGCTGATGAGCTTCGAGATCGCGACCCATCCCAACCGCGACAAGTACGACCTGTCGAGCTGCGTATCCTTCGCCGCCGGTGGCGCGCCGCGCCCGGTCGAGCATGTCCGGCGGATCAAGGATGCGTTGCCGCATGCCTTCCCGCTGCTGGGCTATGGTCTGACCGAAACCAACGCCGCCGGCTGCGGCAACCTCAACGAGAATTACCTGGCCAAGCCCGGATCGACCGGCACCGCGACCAAGCCGCTGATCGAGGTCGGGATCCTCGATGACGACGGCAAGGCCCTGCCCGCCAACCGCACGGGCGAAGTGGCGTTCCGCTCGATCGTCAATTTCGGCGGCTACTGGGAAAACCCCGAGGCGACCGCCGCCGCGATCACTCCGGACGGCTGGTTCCGCACCGGGGACCTGGGCTATCTCGACGAGGACGAGTACCTGTTCATCGTCGATCGCAAGAAGGACATCATCATCCGCGGCGGCGAGAACATCAGCTGCATCGAGGTGGAAGAGGCGATCTATGCCCATCCCGACGTGGGCGAGGCCAGTGTGTTCGGCCTGCCCGACGAGAAATTCGGCGAACAGCCCGCCGCGGTCTATGTCGCCGAGGAGGGTCGGACGCTGAGCCCGGAAGCGCTGCGCGAATACCTGCTGCAGCACATCGCCCCGTTCAAGGTGCCGGTCAGGATCTGGCAAGAGCAGGACAGCCTGCCCCGGCTTGGCACCGAAAAGGTTGACAAGCGGGCGCTGAAGGCCCGTTACCTGCCGGTGTGGGAAGCAGAGCAGAAATCGAACGCGTGACCGGATCGCGGATCGCCAACCAGCGCGCGGTGATCGACCGCCGCGCGCTGGCCGGGGCGATCGTTGACCTGGTCGAGCAGCACGGCGCCGCCAAGGCCCGGCCCCGGGTGGTCGAGCTGCTGCGCGGCGCGCTGAAGGACGGGCGCGAGGAGATCGCCCGGCGATTGCTGGAAAAGCCCTCGGCCGGGCATGTCTGCGCCGAGGCCCAGGCTTTCCTGGTCGACCAGCTGGTCCGCCTGATCCACGATCATGTCACCCACGATGTCTATCCCTCGGGCAACCGTTCGTCGGGCGAACGGCTGACGATCATGGCGGTCGGCGGTTATGGCCGGGGCGAGATGGCACCGCATTCGGACGTCGACATCGCCTTCATCACCCCGATCAAGCAGACCCCGTGGTGCGAGCAGGTGATCGAGGCGATGCTCTATTTCCTGTGGGACCTGGGGCTCAAGGTCGGCCAGTCGAGCCGTTCGCTCGACGAGATGGTGCGGATGGGGCGCAGCGACCTGACGATCCGCACCGCGATGCTCGAAGGGCGCTATGTCTGGGGTGACCAGGCCCTGTTCGACGAGGCGCAGAGCCGGTTCTGGGCCGAAGTGGTGGCCGGGACCGAACGCCAGTTCGTCACCGAAAAGCTGGCCGAGCGCAACGAGCGCCACCGCCGGCTGGGCGACAGCCGCTATGTCGTCGAACCCAACGTCAAGGAAGGCAAGGGCGGCCTCAGGGACCTGCACACGCTCTACTGGATCGGCAAGTACATCCACCACGTCCGCGATGCTTCCGAACTGGTCGGGGTCGGGCTGCTGACCCCGGCCGAATACCGCGCCTTCCGCCGTGCCGAGGATTTTTTCTGGGCGGTGCGCTGCCACCTCCACACCATCACCAGGCGGGCCGAGGACCGGCTGACCTTCGACCTCCAGCGCGAAGTCGCGGCGCGGATGCAGTTTGCCGACCGCCCGGGCAAGAGCGCGGTCGAGCGGTTCATGCAGTACTTCTTCCTCCAGGCGAAGCGGGTCGGCCACCTGACCGGGCTGTTCCTGGCCCAGCTGGATGACCAGTTCGCGAAGAAGCAGCCGCGCGGGCTGCTGGCGGGGTTCCGCGCGCGGCGGCGGATGGTCAAGGGCTATCCGGTGTTCGGCGGGCGGGTGGGCGTGCCTTCGGAAGACTGGTTCACCCAGGATCCGGTGCGGCTGATCGAGATTTTCGTGATCGCCGATGCCCAGGGGCTGGAACTGCACCCCGATGCGATGCGGCTGGCGGTGCGCGATGCCCGCTGCGTCGATGCGGTGCGCACCGATCCGCGCGCCAATGCCCTGTTCCTCGAGCTGCTGACCAGCCGCAACGATCCCGAAGTGGCGCTGCGCTGGTTCAACGAGGCCGGGGTGTTCGGCCGGTTCATTCCCGATTTCGGCCGGGTCAACGCCCAGATGCAGTTCGACATGTACCACCACTACACCGTCGATGAGCACACCATCCGCGCGATCGGGCTGATGGCCCGGATCGAGAAGGGCGAGATGAAGACCGATCACCCGCTCGCCACGGCGATCGTCCACAAGGTGGTCAACCGCCGCGCGCTCTACGTCTCGATCCTGCTGCACGACATCGCCAAGGGCCGGCGCGGCGACCATTCGGTGCTGGGGGCCGAAGTCGCGCTCAAGCTGTGCCCGCGGCTGGGGATGAGCGAGAGCGAGACCCAGCTGGTCTCGTGGCTGGTGCGCAACCACCTGCTGATGAGCGCGGTCGCCTTCAAGCGCGACCTGGCGGACTGGAAGACGATCACCGATTTCGTCACCCAGGTCCAGGCGGTCGAGCGGCTGCGGCTGCTGTCGATGCTGACCATCGTCGATATCCGCGCGGTCGGCCCCGGGGTGTGGAACGGGTGGAAGCGCCAGCTGATCCACGAGCTCTACGACGCTGCCGAGGAGCGGCTGCGGCTGGGCCATGTCCAGCACGGCCGCGAACAGCGCGTCGCGGCCAAGCAGGCCCAGGTGGCCGAGCGGCTCGGCAAGGCCAGGGGACTGGTGGCGAAATATGCCCGCCAGTTCAACGATGCCTACTGGATCGCCGAACCCGACGATATCGTCGCCATGAACCTGACCCAGCTCGACCGGGCCAAGGGCGCCGAGCTTGACGTTCACTGCGAATATTACGCGGCGCGCGGGGCGACCCTGGTGACGGTGATCGCAGCCGACCATCCGGGGCTGTTCTACCGCATTGCCGGGGGGATCCACCTCGCCGGCGGCAACATCATCGACGCGCGGATCCACACCACCCGCAGCGGCGTGGCGGTCGACAATTTCCTGGTCCAGGATCCGCTCGGCCGGCCGTTCTCCGAAGCAAGCCAGCTCGCCCGGATCGAGACGATGATCGCCGATGCCCTGGCCAACAAGATCAAGCTGGTGCCGCAGCTGGCCGCGCGCCCGCTGGCCCGGCCGCGCGCCGATGCCTTCGAAGTGCGGCCCAGCGTCGAGTTCGACAATGCCGCCAGCAACCGCTTTACCGTGGTCGAAATCAACGCGCGCGATCGTCCGGCGCTGCTCAACCGGCTGGCCCGGGCGCTGTTCGAGGCCAAGCTGATGGTCCATTCCGCCCACATCGCCACCTACGGCGAACGCGCGGTCGATACCTTCTACGTCACCGACCTGCTGGGCGAGAAGGTCGATTCCGG
>CAZNII010000040.1:0-21758 GCA_964573075.1 uncultured Novosphingobium sp.
ACAGCTCGAAATCGTCCTCGCCGTGATCGGGCGCCATGTGGACCAGGCCGGTGCCACTGTCGGTGGTGACGAAATCGCCGGGGAGGAACGGCCGCGGCTCGGCGAAGAACCCGCCGAGGTGGTGCATCGGGTGGCGGGCGACGGTGCCGGCTAGGTCGGAGCCTTTGAACTCTCGGATCCATCTATCGCCATGCCCACCAAACGTGCGTTGCTTGAAATTGAATGCAAGCTCGCCTTCTGCCGAAATAAGGTAGCGTCGACCCGGCACAAAGGACTTGCCGGGCATTTCAGCTTCATGGTCCCAGTCGCTACAATTGTAGAGCAGGTAATCGATATCCGGCCCATAGGCGATCGCCTGGTTCACCGGAATCGTCCACGGCGTGGTGGTCCAGATCACCGCATGGGCACCGACCAGTTCGGGGATCGGGCTCTCGACAATCTCGAACGCCACGTCGATCTGGGTCGAGGTGATGTCTTCGTACTCAACTTCAGCCTCGGCCAGCGCGGTCTTTTCGACCGGCGACCACATCACCGGCTTGGCCCCGCGATAGAGCTGGCCCGAAGTGGCGAACTTCAGCAGTTCGGCAACGATCGTCGCCTCGCTCTCGGGCTGCATGGTGAGGTAGGGATTGTCCCAGTCGGCCATCACCCCCAGCCGCTTGAGCTGCTGGCGCTGCACATCGACCCAGTGCTGGGCATAGGCGCGGCATTCGGCCCGGAATTCGAGGAGCGGGACCTCGTCCTTGTTCTTCTTGGCCTTGCGGTACTGTTCCTCGACCTTCCATTCGATCGGCAGGCCGTGGCAATCCCAGCCCGGAACATAGGGAGCGTTGCGGCCCAGGAGGTTCTGGGTGCGGCAGACCATGTCCTTGATCGTGTGGTTCAGCGCGTGGCCGATGTGCATGTCGCCGTTCGCGTACGGGGGCCCGTCATGGTACATGAAGGTCTCACGCCCCCGGCGGGCATCGCGTAGCTGCTCGTACAGCTTCTCGGCTTCCCAGCGCGCGGCAATAATCGGCTCCTTCTGGGGGAGGCCGGCCTTCATCGGGAACTCGGTCTTCGGCAGGAAGACGGTGTCTCTGTAGTCGCGCTGTTCAGTCATAGCTGGCGGGCCTTAGCGGGCGAGGCGGGCCAGCGCAATTTTTTGGATCACACGAAGACACGAAGGGCACGAAGAGGTCGCGCTGGCCGCAGGCCGATCATCGTGTTGCGAGCATCCGCCCAGGCGGCAGGGCGGTGGGCAAAGGCGGCTGCGCCGCAAACCGAACCGCTTCGTGCCCTTCGTGTCTTCGTGTGAACCCCTAAAGCGAGCCCAGCAATTTGCGCGCGGTCAGGCAGTCCTGCTCCATCTGCGCGGTCAGCGCTTCGAGGCTGTCGAACTTCGCCTCGGGGCGCAGGTAGTGGTGGAATTCCACCTCGATCTCCTGGCCATAGAGGTCGCCGGAAAAGTCGAAGAAGTGCGGCTCGAGCAGTTCGATCGGCGGATCGAAGCTGGGGCGGATCCCCAGGTTGGCCGCGCCGTGGACCACCCGGCCGCCGGGCAGCGTCGCGGTGACGGCATAGATCCCGTAGGCCGGGCGCAGGTACGAGCCGAGCGTCAGGTTGGCGGTGGGAAAGCCGATCGTCCGGCCCAGCTTGGCCCCGTGCTCGACAATGCCGCGGATCGCGAAGGGCCGGGTGAGGAGGTGCGTGGCGGTGGCGCAGTCACCGGCTTTCAGTGCCTCGCGGATCCGGCTGGAGGAGACCACTTCGCCGTCCTCGCTCACCGCGCCGACCGCGCGCGCGCCCATGCCCTGCGCCGCGCCCAGTTCGGCCAGCACCGCCACGTTGCCGCCGCGCGCCTTGCCGAAGGTAAAGTCCTCCCCGGTCACCACGCCGCCCGCGCCGAGCCGTTCG
This sequence comes from uncultured Novosphingobium sp., assembly GCA_964573075.1. Taxonomy (GTDB): domain Bacteria; phylum Pseudomonadota; class Alphaproteobacteria; order Sphingomonadales; family Sphingomonadaceae; genus Novosphingobium. The sequence goes on from CAZNII010000040.1 coordinate 1,897, forward strand.
CCCAGCAGCTTGCCGACAAAGTCCTGCGCGGTGGTTCCGGCCAGCTCGGCATCGAAGTGGAACACCAGCATGGCATCGGCCCCGGCCGCCTCGAACAGTTCCTGCCGCTGGTCGAGCGTGGTCAGCCGGAACGGCGGGGCATCGGGGGCGAAGTGGCGCACCGGGTGCGGATCGAAAGTGGCGACGATCGCCGGGCGGCCCTCGGCCCGCGCCCAGCCGATCGCCTCGCCGGCCACGGCCTGGTGGCCGCGGTGGAATCCGTCGAAATTGCCGAGCGCGATGATCGCGCCGCGCAAGCTGTCCGGAACCGGATCGCGCGCATCGAGCCGGGGGATGGTCATGACGGCCGTTTCTGCTCCGGCTGGGCAAAGGACATCGGCACGATCCCGGCGCGGATCAGGCGCAGCGCGTTGCCGCCCATCACCGCGCGGATCTCGTCGGCGGAAAAGCCCTCGTCCAGCAGCGCCTGGGTGACCTGGACCAGCTGCGCGGTATCGAACCGCACCGTGGTCGCCCCGTCATAGTCGCTGCCGAGGCCGACATGCTCGATCCCGACCAGGTCGCGGACATGGCGGATCGCCCTGGCCACGGCGCGCGGGGACGTGTCGCAGACCGCCGCGTCCCAGTAACCGATCCCGATCACCCCGCCGGTGCGGGCGACGCCGCGAATCTCGTCGTCGGTCAGGTTGCGGTTGACCTTGCACACCGCCTGGACCCCGCCGTGGCTCGAAACCACCGGGCGGCGCGCGCTGGCCAGGATCTCGGCAACGCACTGGTGGCTGCAATGGGCGATATCGACGATCATCCCCAGCTCTTCCATCCGCCCCAGCACCTGCCGGCCCAGCGGGGTCAGCCCGCCCTTGGCCAGCCCGTGCATCGAGCCGGCCAGCTCGTTGTCGAAGAAATGGGTGAAGCCGGCCATCCGGAAGCCCGCGGCATAGAGCTTGTCGAGGTTCTCGGCCTTGCCCTCAAGGTTGTGCAGCCCCTCGACCGAAAGCAGCGCGCCGACCGGCCCGTGGGCGCGGCCGTGCGCCACCAGCAGCCGGTCGAAGCTGGCCTCGTCGCTGACCTTGAGCAGCTGGCCGTCGGCCGCCGTGACCGCCGCGTCGAGCTTTTCGGCGTGGAACAGCGAGCGTTCGAGCAGCGAGGACCAGGTCCGCCGCGGCTGGAGCTGGGCCACGGCCAGCATGGTGATGCTGTCGCTGTCCGATCCGTTGGCGTCGTAGTTCTGCCCCTTGGGCGACTTGGTGGTCGAGGCGAAGACCTGCAGCGCGACGTTGCCGGCCTGCAAGCGGGGCAGGTCCTCGTGCCCGCGGCCGGCCGGCCGGGTCAGGTCGCGCTTCCACATCAGCGTGTCGGAATGGAGATCGACGATCATCAGGCTCTTGTGCAGGGCCTCGGCCTCGGGGCTGACCTTGATCAGCTCCTTGCCGTCGATCCGGTTCATGTCGGCCTCGATATAGCCCGGGCCGATCCCGAAGAACCCGATCGCCGCCAAGGCAAGCGCGGCCGCGGGGATCCAATAGCGTTTGCGCATCAGCCGCCTCCCTGTTTCGTCCCCGGTTTACGCAGCAGGGTGACGAAATCAAACCCGGGAGTGCGACCATCCGGGGAATGGCTTTCGCGAAAACTCTCGCTCCACTCGTTGCGATCGAAGGCGGGAAAGCGAGTGTCGCCTTCCGGCGCGGCGTGAACCTCGGTCAGCTCGATCCGGTCGGCCAGCGGCAGCGCCTCGGCATAGATCTGGGCTCCGCCGAACACCACGATGTGCGGGGCATTGGCCAGGGCCAGCGCCTCGCCCAGCGATCCGGCCCGTTCCGCCCCTTCGGCCTGCCAGGCGGGATCGCGGGTGATCACGATGTGGCGTCGGCCGGGCAGGATCCCAGGCAGCGAATCGAAGGTCTTGCGCCCCATCACCAGCGGCTTGCCCATGGTCAGCGCCTTGACCCGGCGGAAATCGGCCGAAATGTGCCAGGGCATGGTCCCGCCCGCGCCGATCACGCCGTTGTCGGCCACGGCGACGACGAGGACGATTTCGGGGCGGCTGCTCACCGCATCGGTCCCGCAACCGTGCCCGTCACCCCCGCGAAAGCGGGGGTCCCGCTTGTCCGCCCGGCACCAGGAAAGGCAGCGGGATCCCCGCTTTCGCGGGGATGACGAAACAGGGGAATGGCGACCAGTACGGCGGCCATCAGAAAGTCAGCCGGGTGACGTGGCCCATCTTGCGCCCGGGGCGCGCGGCGGCCTTGCCGTAGAGGTGCAGGTGGTTGGCCGGATCGGCCAGCACGGCGGCCCAGTCCTCGGCCGCGTCGCCGATCACGTTGCGCATTTCCACCCGGTTCGCGGCGAGGCGCGTATCGCCCAGCGGCAGGCCGCAAATCGCGCGGATGTGGTTTTCGAACTGGCTGGTGATCGCGCCCTCGATCGTCCAGTGGCCCGAATTGTGGACCCGCGGGGCCATCTCGTTGAACACCGGGCCGGCACCGGTCGCGAAGAATTCAAACGCCGCCACCCCGACATAGTCCAGCGCTTCGGCCACCTTGCCGGCCAGCGCGCGCGCCTCGGCCACCTGGCCCAGCACCAGCGGCCCGGCCGGCACGGTCGAGCGGGCCAGGATCCCGCCTTCGTGGACATTCTCGGCGCTGTCCCAGAACACCGTGGTGCCATCCTGCCCGCGGGCCAGGATCACGCTGAATTCGGCGCCGAAGCTGACCAGCCCTTCATAGATCAGCGGCTCGCCCGAAAAGGCGATCCCCTCGGCCTCGTGGTCATAGGCGATCCGCCACTGGCCCTTGCCGTCATAGCCTTCGCGGCGGGTCTTGAGGATTCCGGGCGATCCGATCCGGACCAGCGCCTCGTCCAGATCCTCGCGCGTGTCGACCGCCAGCCACGGCGCACAGCGCCCGCCGAACTGTTCGATGAATTCCTTCTCGTTGACCCGGTCCTGCGCCACTTCCAGCGCCCGGGCATTGGGGTGCAGCGGCGCGGCTCCCAGCGCCCGCAGCGGCGGAACCGGCACATTCTCGAACTCATAGGTCACCACCGCGCAGTCGGCGGCGAAGGCAGCCATCGCCTCGGCATCGTCCCAGTGCGCGCAGGTGAACTGGGCGCAAACCTCGGCCGCGATCGAATCCGGTTCGGGCGCGAAGACATGGACCCGGTAGCCCAGCTGGGCCGCGGCCTTGGCCAGCATCCGCCCCAGCTGCCCGCCGCCCAGAATGCCGATGGTTTCGCCGGGAGGGATCATGGGGTGGAGCTAACCTCGGTTTGGTGCTTCGACAAGCTCAGCACGAGCGGGTCTGGGCATTTTGCGAAAAGAATCCGCTCGGGCTGAGCCTGTCGAAGCCCTTGCGCCACTGTGCGTCAGCTCGGCCGCTGCGCGACGCTGTCGCTCTGCGCGGCGCGGAAGGCCTTGAGCCGCTCGGCCAGCTCCGGATCGGTGATCGCCAGGATCGCCGCGGCGAGCAGCCCGGCATTGGTTGCCCCGGCCTCGCCGATCGCCAGGGTCCCGACCGGGATCCCGGCCGGCATCTGCACGATCGACAGCAGGCTGTCCTGCCCGGACAGCGCCTTCGATTGCACCGGCACACCCAGCACCGGCAGGTGGGTCATGCTCGCCACCATCCCCGGCAGGTGCGCCGCGCCGCCGGCCCCGGCGATGATCACCTTGAAGCCCTCCTCGGCCGCCCCTTGCGCGAATTCGACCAGCCGCTGCGGGGTGCGGTGCGCCGAAACGATCCGCGCATCGTGCGCCACCCCCAGCTTGTCGAGCGCGTCGGCGGCGCACTTCATCGTCGCCCAGTCCGACTGGCTGCCCATGACGATGGCTACCGGTGCCCCCATTGCCTCAACGCTCCGACAGGTAATAGCGCTCCAGCGCCTTCAGGTTGTCGTCCAGTTCATAGACGATCGGCTGCCCGGTGGGAATCTCGAGGCCGGTGATCTCGGCATCGGAAATCCCCGACAGGTGCTTGACCAGCGCCCGCAGCGAATTGCCGTGCGCCGCCACCAGCACCACTTCGCCGGCCTGCAGCGCCGGGGCGATGTGGCCTTCGTAATAGGGCAGGACCCGGGCGATGGTATCCTTCAGGCTCTCGGTCGAAGGGATCGCGATCCCGGCATAGCGCGGGTCGGCCTTGAGATCGAACTCGGACCCGTCCTCCAGCACCGGCGGCGGGGTATCGAAGCTGCGCCGCCAGATCTTGACCTGTTCGTCGCCGTGCCTGGCCGCGGTCTCGGCCTTGTCGAGCCCGGTCAGCCCGCCATAGTGGCGCTCGTTGAGCCGCCAGTCCTTGATTTCCGGGATCCACAGCCGCCCGGCCGCTTCCAGCGCCAGGTGCAGCGTCTTGATCGCACGGGTCTGGAAGCTGGTGAAGGCCAGCGTCGGCGCGATCCCCTTGGCCTTGAGCAGCTCACCCGCCGCGCGGGCCTCGGCCACGCCCTTGTCGGTCAGGTCCACATCCCACCAGCCGGTGAAGCGGTTTTCGAGATTCCACTGGCTCTGGCCATGGCGAACGAGAATCAGGCGGGGCAAGGCGCAAAACTCCACGCGTTTCAGGTGCGGCTGCGCCTAGCGGCTATGGTGCGGTTTGGGAAGTTTGTTTCATCCGGTGGCGTGGCCGTGGGGCCGTCCGGGGCTGGTTTGTTCACACGAAGACACGAAGATCACGAAGATGTGGGGGTTTCGGCGAAGCCGCCTTGCCCTTCACGGCCCTTCACGGCTTCGGCACCGACCGTCATGGCGGATGAATTCAAGCGGCCTGCGGCCCGCGCAACCGCCTTCGTGGTCTTCGTGTCTTCGTGTGAACCCGCTCCGCCGCCTACCCGGCGTCCGCATCGCCGTCGGCGTCTGCCTCCGCCGCCTTGCCCCGCGCCTGGGCCTTGCGGCGGCGCAGGTTCTCGCGCAGCTTGGCGGCCAGGCGTTCCTCGCGGGTCAATTCGCGAGACCGGGGGGGCTGATCTTCACGCATATGCAATCTCTCGGCGCTATCAGGGTTCGGCTTGACAAAGCAAGGGCGCACCGCCAATAGCGCGCCCCTGCCCCGGGCCAAGCGCTTCGGGCGCCTGCGGAATGGTGTGCTGCTGTAGCTCAGTGGTAGAGCGCATCCTTGGTAAGGCTGAGGTCGGGAGTTCAATCCTCCCCAGCAGCACCATTCCTTCAAATCATTTCAATTAGTTAGCAAAGACGTCGCTGGCGATCCATGAAAAATGCATGGAAAACAGGGGTGCGCCGGGGCTGGGCGACTGGCCCTCGCCCGGCGCACGAATTTATCGCATTCAGGCGATGGCCGAGCGCCAGGCCGCACGGAAGAAGGCTGGCAGCGCGACTAGCTCGACCTCAAGGCTGCCGAGTGCGATCCGGTCGCCTGCCACCTCTGGGCGTTGTGCCGCAAGCCTGTCAACTTGCCGGGCGAACGCTTCGACCTGCCCGGTGATGTCGCTGCCAACACGGAAGGCTAGTATATCCCATAGTGCCTCAGCTTCATCGATCGTCCTGGTGTAGCTTGACGATCCTGTGCGCTGGAGCTCGTTGTCGTCCCGCTCGATTGCGCAGGGGAAGGCTAGAACGGTGGCAGTCATGTCGTGGCTCCTTGGCTTGCAACGCCCCTAGGGTGCACGGCTTTGCTGGCCTGTAAATCCCGCTCCCTCCGATCGGGCGACAGGTAGCAGCAGATGGATCGGACAGTGTTGGCAAGCTGCGCCGCGCGCGGTCGATTGCGCGTCCGATCCGCCGACAGCCGCCTGATCTTGAGAGCAAAAAATATTTTCGACGCTGGCCGTCTGCCTGTGAGTGCAGCGCCTTCGGCAATGGGGGACCTTCGACTGGGGGTATGGCCTGGGCGACGGGCAGACGAGGCCACCCTGCCCCCTAGCCCGACCGCCAGCCAGCCACCCCACCCCCCGGCCCCACCTCGCGCAACGCCGCGATTTTCATTATCGGGCGCCCGCACTAATTTCTGAAGTGTGAGAGCAGTTCCTACAAAATGTAGTAATTCAATTATTTAGTGCATTCTCGGAGAAATCGTCTACTAGTGTTCCACCAACGCTACGGAGTGCCAGCCCCCATGCCTGACTGCGCCCACATCGCCTCCATCTTGCAGCGCATCGAAGCTGCGCTGGTTGCGGAAGATGGCCCGGCTACGCTTCAGTTGGCGAGGGAGTTGGCAAGCCACGGCAAGGCGGTGACCGCTCGGGCGAACAGGACAAACAAGAGGAAGCCCATCGAAAGGGCACTCGCGGAGTGGAAGGCGGAAACAGGGGTGGGGCTTATGAAACTTGTCGCGCTTGCAACTCTGCTGCGCAAGACTGCGACCGACGACCAGCGAAAGTGGCGAGTGTCAGTCGAATGCGCCTTGATGTCGCTCCGCCCCGACCTGTCACATCGTCGCGGCATCTTCCGTCCTGGCGCTGAGGTGCCAATGAGGCTTCGCCCCCCCGCGGATCCAAGTGCCCGACGCCGGCTAAACGGCGAGCGGGACAAAATTGTCCGAAAGCTGGCGGATGCGAAGAGATACAAAGCTGGCCCGCTAGCGCCGCTCATCCTAGAGATCGAGGCGCAAGGGGTCCACTTGCGCAGCCTGATTCATTGAATAGCCGCATTCTGGCCGCTGCAATGTCGATCGACGACCGCAGTGTTTGACACTCCGGAGAGGGCAGGTCTTAGGGCGCAGTTCGCGGATAGCTGCCCTTCGTTCCAGCCATGTCCGATGGCAGCTACGCGCCCCAATTTTCGCCGTAGGAAGCGCTTCGCGCGATGCTCTAAAGCAGTCACTGTGACAAAGCCCATATCATGCGAACATAGCTGGATCTCTGGGATCGCGGTGGAAACCCCATCCTCGACCTCCATAGTTTTGGAGCGGATTCAATAGGTGTGGCTGCCGGCAGACATCATGAAACACCACTACGTTCCGCAATTCTTCCTGAAACGGTGGGCCGATGTCGTAGGCAAGGTGCATTTGGTCCAAGTACGAAATGGCGCAGTCGTCAGCAGCGCCCGGATGCCAGAATATACCGGCTTTGAACACGATCTCTACGGTTTGGTCGCAAGCGCATTTGGGGTCGGCCAAGACCATCTCGAAAAGCGGTTGTTCGGGCCGATCGACAGCAACGCCGCATTAGTGCTCGACAAGCTTGAACGGCACGAAGTGCTAAGCGTAGACGAGCACATTGTCTGGACTTTCTTCCTAAGCTCGCTTCGCATGGGCTTCGAATGATACCGAAGGTCGGGCAGTCGTCAGCGCAAACCTCGACATTTTTGGGGCTAACCAAATCAATTTTGCGTCATTCGCGCCACCGCGCTGAATGGTCACGTCATGTCCGTAACGATCGAGGCCGTCCTGCCTCGTCATCAACCCTCGTGTCTTCATTCTTGTGCACTCACCCAGAATATGTATCATTTTCCGATACAGGAGGCGATACAGTGACGCAGCAAGACATTGGGGCAGCGATTAGGGCAGCATTTGGGGGCGTCTCGATTAGCGAAGCCGCACGCCGCCTAAAGGTCGCCCGTCCGGGCTTATCGAACCTTGCCGCCGGCAAGGCCCGCGTGACCAAAGCGATGGCGACCAAGCTGGCCCAAGAATTCGGCTTGGATGGCGAAGCTCTGATGCGCGATCAGGGCTGTGTCGACGCAGCGACGGTGCGCCGAGCGAGCGACGCCGCCAGCGCCGCTAGTGCCGACGCAGTTTGGCAACAGAACGCGGCGGACTATCATGACATCACATCGACCGACATTGCGCGGTGGGCCGAGACTTCCCGCGCCCGTGCCTTGCTGCCCGTCCTCGTTCGCCGGCTAATCTATGCCGTCGCCCCCGATTCGCGGACGGTCGACTTCCCCGGCCATGACGCGGGACAGCGCCCGGGTTGGGACGGGCGCGTCGATGCACCCCGTCCAACCCCTTGGGTGCCCGAAGGCGTTTCCGGCTGGGAACTAAGCGTTTCCGGGGACCTGCAAGGCAAGCCCAACGCTGACATCACCGAGCGTCGCAAATTGACGGCAGCCGAACGCCAATCGACCGTCTTCGTGTTCGTGACGGCGCGGAACTGGCCCGGCAAAGACGTTTGGGCCGCGAAACAGCGCGAAGCTGGTGATTGGCGCGACGTGCGGGCGTTTGACGCCACCGATCTCGCTCAATGGCTCGATCAATCGGCGCCGACCCAAGCGTGGTTCGCGCACGAGCTCAATCGGTCGGTCGACGGCGTTCGATCAATAGACGAAGTCGCGCGCACCTGGACAGATGCAACAAGACCCCCACTTTCACCGAAGTTGTTCGACCCTGCGATCAAGGCTCATCAGACTCGCCTACACGACTGGGTAGCTGCGCCCAACGAGCGGCCGTTCGTTGTTGTCGCGGATTCGGTAGACGAGGCGACGGCGTTTTTGTCGGAGGCACTCAAGGAAGCAGACGGCAGCGTCGGCGCGGCCGCCAGCGCGGCCTGTGCGGTATCGTCGGCTGACGCGTTGCGCCGGTTAGCAGCGGCGGCACCCCAGGCGGTGCTGATCACTGAAAACCCCGAAACCGAGCGCGCGGCAGCGAGCCTGTTCCGCACGCATCGTGTCATCATCGCGCGAGCGCGCACGGCGGTCGAGCAAGATCCCGACATTGCGCTTGAGCCGGTCGCGGATGAAGCATTTGATGCCGCGCTCGAAGATATGGGCATCGGGCGCGACGAATGGCCGCGCTGGCGCGCGGAAGCGGGCAATTCTCCGACCATTCTCCGGCGCCGCTTGGCGCTGTCTCCCGAATTGCGTCGCCCAGCCTGGACGCAACAGCCGGCCTTGCTCCGCAAACTGGTCCCTATCTTTTTCGCGGGTGCGTGGAATCGCGACGTTGCGGGCGACGTAGGTTGCATCGAACTGATGGCGAACAAGAAGATTGCCGAAGTCGAACGGGATGTGGCTGAGCTGACGACACTCGCTGATGCGCCAGTCTGGGCATTGGGCAGCTATCGCGGGTTGGTCTCTCGCAAGGACGCCATGTTCGCGATCGCCGATGCGATCACGCCGGATGACCTGGATGAATTTCTTAAGCTCGCGGAATTGGTGTTCTCGCTAGATGATCCGCAGTTCGATCTTCCGGTCGACGAGCGTTGGCGCGCAAGCATTCTCGGCAAGCGCCCGGAAGTATCGGGCGCGCTGCGTCAAGCGGTTGCCGAGTTGCTGGTGCTGTTGGCGCTCTACGGCGATCAATTGCTCGGCGCGCGGCTGGGCAACATCGCTCCCCGTATCGAGATGCTCGTCGGTCGCGTGCTGAAGGGCGCGAGCACGCGCGGATGGCTCAGCCGCCAAGGCGACCTTCAACTGCTGGCCGAAGCAGCGCCCGACGCCTTTCTATCCGCCGTCGAAGCCGACCTCAGATCGGCTGACCCGCAGCTCCTTGCTATGCTCCGGCCGGTCGGCAGCGCGCCGTTCGATGGTCCCGATCGAACGGGGCTGCTGTGGGCGCTGGAAATCACCGCATGGCGCCGCGACAATTTTGTGCGTGCCTTCGATGTGCTGGCGCGGATGAGCGAAGTCCGGATCGACGATAACTGGTCGAACAAGCCCGAAAACTCTTTGTATTCGCTGGTTCGCTATTGGTGGCCGCAGACTGCGGCGCCGATCGCTGACCGCATCCGCAAGGTCGAAGCGTTCGCAAAGACGAGGTCGCCCGCGGCGTGGCGGTTGTTGATGCGCCAGTTCAGCAATCACGATCACGCAAGTCCGAACGCGCATCCGCGCTGGCGGAATGACGCCGCAGGGCACGAGGCACGGCCGGTGCATGACGATCAGTTCGCGATGAAGCGCAAAGCACTCGATTTGCTGCTAGCATGGCCAGGCTACACCACGGATCAGCTCGGCGAACTGTTCGAGCTGTTCGCCGACTTGCCCGATGAGGATCGCGGCACGATCGTTGATCGCGCCGAAGCCTGGCTTGCCGAAGGTGTGTCCGATCACGACCGCTCCGAGTTGGCGGAACGTCTTCGCCGCTTCGTGCTACGCCACCAACGGCGCGGTGCCGATAAGACATTGTCAAAGCGTGTCACCGCCTTCGCGGCGAAGCTCGTGCCCGATAACCTGGTGATGCGGCATCGCTGGCTTTTCGCCGACTATTATGTCCCTGAATCCAACGGTGAGATCGAAGACGACAGGTTCGACTTCGCCGCGCGTGACCGGCGTATTGCCGAGGCGCGCGAGCAAGCTGTCAGGGAGGTCTATGCGGCAGACGGTTTGAGCGGCGTCGTGGCGCTGCTACGAAGCGGCAATGCCCCTGGGGCGGTCGGTCACGCCCTTTATTCAGTCATCGATCCTGCAGACCACGTGTGGATCATCGATGACCTATTGGCGTGGCCCGACCCCGGCATGGCGCAAGCCATCGATTCCTGTCTGCTTTCCTTCATCCACCGGGCCGACGATACCGCTCGGGACGCGCTGTTCGCTGACGCCTCGCGCAGCGACGAGGATGTGCTGCGGCTGTTTCTGGGCGCACCGTTTCAGCGGTCAACGTGGGAGGCCGTCGAGCGGGAACGGCCTGAAATATCGCTTGATTATTGGAAACGGGTCGCGCTTCGGCCCTGGCATCTCGCGCCGCCCGAACTGACCTACATGATCGATCGCGCGCTCACCGCCGGACGCCCGCTGGCGACGTTTCAAGCAGTGGGAATGTTGTCGAAAAAGATCGACGCCAGCGATTTGACCCGCGTGTTGCGGGCGATCCCGGCCGCCGGAGCCGAAGAAACGGGGGTTGTGCGGATCGACCCTTGGCGCATTGGCGAGGCACTGGCGGCCGTGGCCATTGACGACGCCATGCCGCTCGCCGAACGCGCGTCGCTCGAATTTCTGTTTTTCGACGCCTTGCAGCACGACCAACATGGCATCCCCGCGCTTGAGCAGCTGATCGCCGATGATCCGAATGAGTTCGTGCAGTTGGTAACGATGGTATTCAAGCGCGACGACGGCACCTCCGATCCGCCCGATCAGACAGCGGACGAACAGCGGAGCGCGTTGATCGCGAAGGTTTGGGGCCTCCTTGAGCATTTGAAGCGGATTCCCGGTACCCGCGCAGACGGGAACATCGACACTGCAGCGCTGCTTGCATGGATCATCGCGGTGCGGGACGGCTGTGCTGCGGCCGGACGGCAAGCGTCCGGCGACCGTCGCATCGGCAACATGTTGGGCAAAGCGCCGGCGGGCAAGGATGGTCATTGGCCGCACCCAGCGGTGCGCGACGCACTCGACGCGATCGGCACCGAGGAGGTCAAATCAGGTTTCCACACCGGCAAATTCAATAGCCGGGGCGTCCATTGGCGCGCGCCAGGCGGGGGTCAAGAACGCGACCTCGCGAAGAAATTCCGCGACGATGCCGAGGCCATCCGGCTTGACCATCCCTTCACGGCGCGTTGCTTGCTAGCGCTTGCGGCCGACTATGATCATCAAGGCCACTGGCACGATACCGACGAAGCGGTTCGCAAGCGGCTCGGCCGGCCGTGAAGCTGATGCCACTTAGCCGAAGCGGATTTGGGGTGATGGAGCAGTCAGGCCACCATTACGTCGCGAGTGATCTCGGTACGAACGCAACGGCATCGGCCCGACTGTTGTCGGCGCCGTGGCGTTCCCGACCAATTGCGATCGGAAGTCGGATAATGTTCTCGAATTACTTGTGACGCCGGGTGACTAAGAATTGGGTCATTGCGATTGCCTTTTCGTGTGCTGCTTTCCGAAAACTGACAGTCCCCTTCCGAACCAGTTGCCGCCTCCAAGGTTCACATGAACCTATGGCCGCTTTCGGCGAGTTACCTTGAGTCGCCAAACTTCGGCTTTGCTGGTGACAATCGCCAGAAAGTAAGAAGTCCAATGTGTTCCGATGCGTAGTATTGCCTCTGGCACCCTCGACCTCCCATCCCAATCTGGGATCTCAATTCCTAATCGGAAAAACGGAATACCGGTATTTTCCGCACAGCATCGCTGCAATCAGTGCTCGTCCCCTGATGGATCAGGGAAAGCAAGCGAGGCTACGCAGAGATGCAATCAGATATTGAACCACTGGCCGACACCGTCGTCATAGCCGCTGCCCGACTAGGCATCTGTAGGGCGCAACTCTATCGGGAGTTGGCAGCAGGTCGCATTCTGGCTCGGAAGGCCGGGCGGCGCACCTTGATTGAGCGTACTGAGCAGAGGCGCTGGCTGGCTGAATTGCCGATAAAGGCAGCGCGGGCATGACCAGATCAGACGCCAGCTACGAAGTCTTGTCATTCGCGGATGCGCAGCTGCGTCGCGCTGCCAAACGCCCGACTGTGGCGGCTGGCAGTGGCCAGGCTATCGACTGTCACCCGGAGGCCCTAGGTGACGGCGGGGATCTTCAAGCGGCCGAGCGGCGAAGCGCCTCAATCCACTGCATCTACGACCCGCTCAACCCGTCGCTCAATGCCATCATATCGGTGGCCCGGCGCCTTCAAGAACTGCTGATCGAAAACAATGCATTGCCAGTGGGTGGACAGCTTCCCTTCCCTGCATTGGCTTCGGTCTGTCGGGATGACGAACTGACCACCGGGAGGAACACCGAAAATGCCGCGTAGCCCCAACTTCGTCTACCGCAATCCTCTCGAAGACGCGGCACCAGCGCTGGTGCGAGCCATGTTCGGCGACCCCGCCGCGCGCCAGCAACAGCAGGCCGCCGCGGCAGAGATGGAGGTTCGCCGGGCGCAGGCGCAGCGCGAGCGCGCGCATGGCAGTCTCTACACCAGCCAGGCCACCGGGCAGGACTTGCAGAACGAGGCGGCACGCGGGCTTCCTGGTCTGATTGCGAACCTGTACGCCGAGCCGCCGCCGATGCCCTCGCTCGACGATCCGAACTTCGTCGCGGACGCCGGGCCGAGCGCGCCGATCCCGACGCGCGACGACATTTTCCGCCAGAACCTGCCGGCCGTGCTGGGCAACATGGCGGTCATGCAGGGCGACAAGATAGATCCGCGCGCTTATATCGGCACTGCTGCTTCGTTCGGCGGCGGTGACGAGATGGCGCGGCGCGGGCTGGTAGCCCAGGGCCACAGCCCGACCGAGGCATTCGCCATCACGCCGGAGCGGGCAGACGCCATTTCCGCGCGCGATGCCAATGAAGACCAGACGAAGGCGTTCGGTGTCGCGCGGATCAACCACGCGAACGACATCCCGGTGGCCAACATCCGCGCCGGAGCAACCATTGGCGCGGCTCAGGTGCGCGCCGACGGTAGCTACCGCGTCGCCGGCCTGAAGGCCGCCGGCCCGGCACCCGGGTTCGACGCGATCACCGCCGCGTTCCCCGGCGTCAAGATGAACAGCGGGTGGCGCTCTGTCGAGCACAACCGCGCCGTGGGCGGGGTCGATAACTCGACTCACCTGGGTCAGACCCCGGGTGTGCAGGGCTACGACATCGACGCGATCCCCGGAATGACGGTCGAGCAGGCCGCGAAACAGATCGAGGCGGCCAGCGGCGGACGGGTCCAGGTTGTCGAGGCGATCGATGAGCGCGGCCGCGTCGGCCCCAATGGGAAGAAGCTCGGCGGGTGGCACTTCGCCCTCAAGAACGTCGGGGGGCCGCCCCCCACCAGTTCCGGCAAGAAGCCTGGCACACCGAAGCCGCCGAAGCCTGTCAGCGCGGCTGCGTATGGGCAGATCGATAAGGAGATCGACGCGCGCTTCACGCGGTACAGCGTCACCCCGACTTATGGCGCTCGCAACGCCTTGCGCAGTCGCGCTGCCGAGCTGTGGCAGCAGACCGGGAATCCGGTTCTGGCTGTCGACACCGCGTTCAAAGAGCGTGCTGACCGAAATCGTCGCGGGAGCGGGGCAGCTCCGCCGCCCGCGCCGGCTCCCGCACCCGCGAAGTCAGGGCCAAGCCTGTGGGCACCCGGCGTCCCGACCTTCTCGGCCGGATATGAAGCAGACGCCTTTGTCGCAGACCCGCGGAACAAGGGGCGTCAGTTCATCGGCCCGGATGGCAAACAACGTGTGGTGCAATAATGGGGTGGCAAGAAAGCAGCGACATCTTCTCGGGGCCTGACCAGGTTACTGGGGGCGCAATGCCCATCCGGCCCTTCACGGCAATATTTGATCCCTATGGCCGCGACGAGGTCGCCGATAGGGTCATGCGGGAGATGGCAGAAGGGCAGCTACGGGCGAAACTGGCTGCCACGCAGCGGGAGGAGCGCGATGTGAAGCTACGTGCGGAGCATGATGCGCGAATGGTCAGCGAGGCTGGGGCCAGGCCGCAATCGACAGACGATCGGGTTGAGTTGGGCGCGGTGTGCGCTGCCGGCGACGAGGGCTCACCAATCGCCAAGTCGGAAGTAGGGCAGGAGGACCGCGCGGCGAATAAGAGGGCTTACTTCGAACGCCTGGAACATCAGGACGAGGACTTCCACGCGCATCAAGTGTTCCTGCGGTTCTCAATCGTGGGCGCATGTTCTGACGAATTCACCATCGAAGATGGGTCCGATCCTTCCGAATGGGAGATGACAGAAGACCCAGTCGCCAATCTTGCGCTCGCAGCCGATATGAGGACCGCCTGTGCCGATGCGCTTGAACCGTGGATCAAGCACTTCAACTCGCTCGGCCTTGTCCGATCCGAGACCATCTCGCTTTCACTCGATGGAGAACCCCTGAACCGCTTTCTCACGCCAGCATTTTTCCTGGTGCATGGGGCGGGCGATGCCGACTTGACCGCCGCGACCTTGGCAGAGTTCAAGCCCGTGGAGTTAGAACTGCCTTGTCCCGAAGGCACGCGCATGACGATTACAGCGGATGTCGCGCCGACGAACGCCACGATACTGTTCGATGCGATGAAACGATCTGGAAGCGGAACAGGCAGGCGGGATGGCGAGAGCGGAACCTGTCCACAGGTCTTGAAAGATGAGGGCCGTGATGAGTGGCTCTCGCGCGTAACGATTCCCCGCGCTCGGCTCGGGCGTTTGATCGACCGTTGGGTTGCATGTGGGCGCGACCCTTACATTTTTGCTCGCTTCGGCGACTGGACTGAACGGGACAACGGTTCGGAAGAAATTACCTGGGTGGTCGATGGCATCATTCCCCGTGGCGAAGTTGTGTTGCTTGCTGGAGCGAGCGGCGTTGGGAAGTCCAGCGTGGCGCATTCGTGGCTTGGCGCACTCGGCGCACGCAATGATAGTCCAGGCCGTCAGGTGCTGGGCCAGCCGATTAAGGGTCGCTTTCACTGTTGCCTCATCGCGGGCGAGGAAGGGGCAGGCGGCATCAACTATCGCGAGCGGAAGCACGCAGCTGCCTGGGGGGGTTCTGACCACCTAATTCTTGACGACCCGGCCAAGTCCCTTGTTGAGCGAATTTCCCTCCTGCACACGCTTCCGAACTTGGATGTCGTCGTGATTGATACGGTTGGGTCGTTCTTCGACGGCGACGAAAAATCGGACCGAGCGGTGAGAGAGTTTCTTGAACCACTGGTCAACTTGGCCCGGGTCAAGGGCTGTGCGGTGATCTTGGTGCATCACCTGACCAAGTCCGGCGAAGGCGTGAAGTCCATTGGCGGCCTTAAGGCTCATGTTCGTGGGGCAGGTGCCTTTGTGTCAACGTGCCGGCTCGCAATTGGGGTGATCCGCGTTGCCAGTGACAGGTTAGAGGTCGGCCCATTTAAATCGAACATCCCGCCGGAATTGCTCTGGCTTCCAGTTGGGGCGGGCCGTCAGTACTGGTTGAACGATCAAGCCTACACCTTGGAGCCAATCCGAGCAAAGGGGCCGGAAGCTTCGCTCGAACCAGAAGTCATGGACTTCATCTGCGATGCGATCGCCGAACAAAACCGCCTGGGCCGCGTTGTGCGCCGGACCGGCAGGCATGAGCTTTGGGAACGGAAGCTGCCGGAGTTGGAGGGAATTCCGCGCGCTGCTCTCAGGGGCGCTATTGTTGATCTGATTGATGCAGACCGCGTCTTCGATGGCCCGGATGGATTGATTTCTGTCTTCCCTACGCTGGGCGAGCTCGGAGACACAAATTGAAGAAAAGCCAGGATTTCCGCCATTGCTGAGACGTTGTGGCAACACGCGGCAATCCGGCAATGCAATGAGCGCGAGTTGCTAGATGGCTGAATTCCGCGGTTTCTGATGATTTCCGCTGTTGCAGATGGTGGCGGCAACGGCGGCTCTGGCAGTCGATAAATCTATTATTTTCAATGATTACCGATTGCCGCGCTCCTTAGTAGAGACACACAAAGTGCTGACACTTTGGTGGCTCTCTACTGGAAGCAGTCACCAATCAAGGAGAAAGCAACATGCCGATCACAGCTGAAATGGACGCGACCTATGTCCCGCAAACTGTCACAATGCGGCCCGGTGAGAGCCTATTCACGGCCTGGATGCGAGGCATCGAGGCCCGCCCCATCGGCCACAGCGGACCCATTGTAATCCGTTGACTGGCAGCGCCCTAGGTCTGGCTACAATCCATACGGCCAGGCCTAGGGCCTACTCCCCATTTTGATCGATCGGTTCACCGTCGGCCGGCTCCCCTTGGACTAGTGGAGCGTCCCGCCAAGACGCTCTCGATGCATCGTCGGTGTAATCGTCCATCGCGGCGGCCTGTGTATCTTCCTGAGCCCGGTCCACCCCCTGTTGAACCACTGCAGTTGGCCTGCCCATCACGATCAACGCGGCGGACAACGCAAAGAGCGCGCCAGCGCACCCACCCACTATCCACCAAACCCTACCCCCATGTTCCATCGGGGAGGAATGACGGCGAACTTGTAGCAAGGCGGTCGGTTGATTCTTGGTACGGGCGGTTGGTGCATCGTTAGGTGCGTCTGGCGCCCTGGCCCTCGATCCGGCCATGACCAGAATTGCCGTCATGACACCAACGATCAAGCCAATGCTGAGGCCGTAAACCAGGGTGCTGTCGCGAGCCGCCGTGGTGCGGACGATGCAGTTGGTGGCTCCATACTCGCACAGGCGTATGCGGGCATTCGCCAGATACCAAGCTAGCCCAAGGATCGCAGCCCAGCCGACGCTAGCCGCTATGGCAATGCGCTTCATTCAGCGTCCTCCTCCTCAATGAGCTGGTACAGGTAGCACTTCCTGCGCGCCGCGCCGCCGCGGCCCGCACCCTGCAAAAGGGGATCGACTGGGATCTTCCATCGCCTCGCGATGCCGCGGTTGTGCAACCGTTGAAGCACCCGATTGACAGATGCCTTGGGTAGCGCCAGCGGTCGATAGATTTCACGAAGCAGGGCAGGTGCCCCCAAGTCGACCATGTAGGAAATCACGGCGTCCTGCACGTCCGGCGGGTTCAACCACTCGCCAAGGTTCTCATGAATGAGCCGTTCGGACATTGTTTGTCCCCTTCCGTAAGCTTTGCGAGAGGTAGTCAGTAGCTGGTGGATTGCCTCATAATCAAAAATGGTTTCAGATGAAACTTTGCAGGCTACGAGCCATCGTGCGATCTTGAAGGATGCTCACGCCGACGCACGCATCAATTGCCAATCGCCGGTGTGCACCGGACATCAGATTGCCAGCCGAGCCAAAGCTTGGGCCGCATCGTCGCGGACGAGGTGGCCATAGTGCTTCTCGATCATTGCGACGCTGGTTCCCGACAGTTGGGCCACAGTCAAAACGGGCAGTCCGCCCCTCACCAGGTCGGTGATGACACTGTGGCGGAGCGTGTATGCTGTGGTCCCTGAAGGCAGCCCTGCGATGCACGCAGCATCCTTCACGGGGTGTTTCCAGCTATCGCGGTTCCAGCGTGATCCGTTTGCCCGGGAGAACAGTGCTGCGCCCGGCAGCTTCCCACGGACCTGCTCCGACAGGAATTCAGCCACCACGGCTGGCACCGCGATCTGCCTAGCCATCCCAGTCTTGTCCTTGCCGATTGAAAGGGTCGCAGTCCGCCTGTCGAAGTCACTGGCACTCAAGGCGGCGGTTGCACCCGGTCGCAGCGGCAAGAGGCAAAGAGCCCTGATAAACGGCGCGGCTTCAGCATTGGATGCAGCAAGGAGCTTCCTTCGCTCAGCAAGGTCCAAATATAGTCCCCGTCGCCGGTCGGCCCCGCGATAGGGCTTCAAGGCTTCTTGCCACGCGGCATCAGTGCCTGGCGCACCTGGCGCCAGCACGGCACGCAATGCCGCGCGTAAGGGCACGAGATTGCGATTGACCGTCGACTTGCTGCGTTCTTTGGTCCGCTGCTCGCCGTCCTTGCTTCTGGACACGAGAGCGGGAGCTTCCTCCAGCCTTGCGCGCCAGTTGCGGAGATGGTGGCGACGCAGCCGGTCAAGTCGCACCGATGCGATGGGGTCGGAATATACCTGGCGGCGGAACACGCCCTCGGCAATCTTGTCGGGCTTCATCCGCAGATACGCGCGACATGCATCGGCGACAGTCTCAAGCTTTTCCTCTCGCAGGCCACCGGTCTCAACACTCTCGCCCCACGCTTCGGCGTCCTTGCGGGCCTGAGTGAACACATCATTCCCAATGAGGTTGCCGTAATCCCCAAGCGCCTTGCGACGGTACTTGAGGGCATCGGCGTCATAGGCCCTTGCGAACCACGTGCCGCGCCCGCCGCGCGCCGATGGGCGATAGCCGACAAAACAACCTGAGCGCAGGCGCTGCCAATGCGGCTCGTCACCTGGACGAGGCTTCAACTCTTCCCGCTTGCCGATCTTGCTGAGGTCTGTCACGCACCGCGCTCCATGAAAGTTTCACGCATTCCATGAAACAAGCATGAGATACACCTGTGGACTCACTTAGGCAATAGTGGCTGAAATCCAAGCATTTCATGTCTACTTGCGGCTATGGACGTCTAGAGAAATACACAATGCTCAGCCTTGGTAAGGCTGAGGTCGGGAGTTCAATCCTCCCCAGCAGCACCATTCCCCTTCTCTCCATCGCCGGCAATTCCCCCCTGCGAAAACCGGCTACGCCAAATTCGCGCAGTTCGGCGCCGTTCCGGTCGCGAGAATTGCTGGCGGCCGCCGGGGACCCGCTATTGCGTGTCTCCGACCAACGATGCACGAAGCGATTTGCGGCATAGTCAAAGGGGTGGAGTTTGGGGGTTGGGTATAGTGTCACCGCGACCCTTGCAAAGGTAATGGCCGTTGATATGAATTAGGGATGGGCATTGAATTTTATATAGCTGGCCTGGCAGCGCTATTGATGGCGCTAAACCAAGGTATAAAGGACGCTCCGCAGCTGCGCGCAGCCGTGCCTGCATTAAACTTCCCCGGCTGGGCGAGTTACATTCCTTTTGTGCTGTTCTTTACCGCTTTCATGTTTCATCTTTTTCCAGTGGGTCAATTTCCGAACGTACAAACTAGCCCAATCAAAGTTACAGGAATCCCAATTGAAGCTATTGCCAAGGCTGTGGATGGCGCCACAAGCGCCCAGAAGGATCGACAGCTTGAACCATTCGGTACGCTTACGGCCGATGCCGAAGGGTTGGTCGATGATGTGAGCGCGGGCGATGGATCGTTCGCCATTGTCTACCTGAGTGGGCAGCTTGATGGACGGCGTGTCACCTTGATTTTTGACAGAGACTTGAAAGCAGTCGAGAGCTTCAATGCCGGGCAGCCCGTCAAAGCTCGTTGTGGATTTTCAACAGTAACCAATTGGAGCCTTGTTCTTAATCGCTGCTCTTTGGTGGTACAGCCAGCTTCAAACTGACGAACTTCTTCGATTTCAATTTCGGGTACAATTCGGGGGACACTACAATTCCGTTACAGTTCAGGGACTTACAGTTCCGGGGACAGTATACTAATTCGGACCACGCACCGGACGGTCACTCTCGCAAGTAACGCGCCGCACCAGCCCTTTCCTACATTCCGCCGGCCTGTCACACTCCGCACCGCTCCTTCTCAGCCTGAATCCCCTCACTCCCGCCCGGTTTCCGCCCGGCCCGG
>CAZNII010000041.1:0-12873 GCA_964573075.1 uncultured Novosphingobium sp.
GAACCCGATGCCGTGGTGGCGGAAATCCTCGCCGCGATGAAGGCCAGCTACGACGAACGCGGCCGCGCCCGCCGCCAGCACTACCAGAGCCGGGGAGAACGGCGATGAGAGCGCTTGTCCTTGCTGCCGCCGCCAGTCTTTTCGCCGGCGTTTCCGCCAGTGCGCAGGCTCCCGCCGCGATCGACACCTTTGCGGTCTATCAGGCCTGCTTTGACAAGGCCGCGACGGAACTTTTCGCGGCCGGGGTGACGCAGGCCACCAAGCTGGAAAAGGCCGCCCGCAAGCGCTGCAAGCAGGAGCGCGAAGCGGCGATTATCGACGAGCAGGTCCGGTTCATGTCCGACCCCCGGCTGATGGCCGCCTTCACCCGCAGCGACATGATCCGGGCGCTGGATGGCGTGGTCGCCAGGCCGGTCATGAAGCGCCTGGGATTCGAGGGATACTGATGCTTGAAATTCAAGACCTCCACGCCACCGTTGCCGACAAGCCGATCCTCAAGGGCCTGTCGCTGACCATCAACGCCGGCGAAGTCCACGCGATCATGGGGCCCAACGGCGCGGGCAAGTCCACCCTGGGCTACACGCTCGGCGGGCGGCCCGGTTATGAGGTGACCGGCGGCAGAGTGACCTTTGCCGGGCAGGACCTCCTGGAGCTCGAACCGCACGAACGCGCCGCCGCCGGGCTGTTCCTGGGGTTCCAGTACCCGGTCGAGATTCCGGGCGTTTCCTTCGTCCAGTTCCTGCGCGAAAGCCTCAACGCCCAGCGCAAGGCACGGGGCGAGGAGCCGCTCTCGGGCGGGGAGTTCCTCAAGCTCGCGCGCGAGAAGGCGGCGCTGCTGAAGATGGATCTCGAGATGCTCAAGCGCCCGGTCAACCTGGGCTTCTCGGGCGGGGAGAAGAAGCGCGCCGAGATGGTCCAGATGGGGATCCTCGATCCCCGGCTGGCGGTGCTCGACGAAACCGATTCGGGGCTCGACATCGACGCCTTGCGGATCGTCGGCGAAGGGATCAACGCGGTGATGCGCAAGCCCGGCAAGGCGGTGCTGCTGATCACCCATTACCAGCGCCTGCTCGACTATGTGAAGCCCGACTTCGTCCACGTGCTGGCCGGCGGGCGGATCGTCCGCACCGGCGGGCCTGATCTGGCGCTGGAGCTGGAAGAACGCGGCTACGAGGCCGTGGCATGAGCGCCGCAGACTCCCGCCACCTTCGCGCCATCGCGCCTTTGGTCGGGAATCCGCGCTGATGGCAGCGGCTCTCCCCACCCGCCGTGACGAGGACTTCCGCTACGCCGATCTGGCGGCGCTGGAGCGCGTCTGGCCGGTTGCGGTCGAGACGATCGTGCTGGGCGAGGGCGAGCAGCGCGCGCTGAGCATGGTCAATGTCGGCGTTCGCGAGCTGGCGATCACCCTGGCACCGGGCGCTTCGCTCGACCTGCACGTGCTCAATGCCGGGCCGGGTTATGGCCGCCTGGCGCTGCGGGCCGAGCTCGGCGCGGGCGCGCGGTTCAGCTTCGGGGCGGCGCAACTGGCCGGCGGGGAGCAGGTGCTCGAAGTGGTCACCGAAGTGACCCACGCCGCGCCCGATGCCGTCAGCCGCCAGGTGGTCCGCTCGGTCGCGGCCAACAAGGGCACGGTCAACTATCTCGGCAAGGTCCGGGTCGAGCCCGGCGCCGACGGGACCGACGGCGAACAGTCGGTCCGGGCCATGCTGCTCGATCGGACCGCCACCGCCAACAACCGCCCCGAGCTTGAGATCCACGCCGACGACGTGAAGTGCGCCCACGGCTGCGCGGTTGGCGAACTCGATGCCAATGCCCTGTTCTACATGGCCCAGCGCGGCCTTCCGCCCGAGGCGGCCAAGCAGCTGATGCTGCAGGCCTTCGTCGCCGAGGCCTTCGTCGGCGCGCCGGACGAAGCGCGCCTGATCGAAGCGGCCCTGGCCGCGCTGGAGGCACTGGTATGAGCACCGCCTCGCTTTCCCGCCTGGGCAGCAAGGCCGATTTTCCGGGCCTTGCCGGCGGCTGGCACTACCTCGACAGCGCCGCCACCGCGCAAAAGCCGCAGGCGGTGATCGATGCCGTCACCAAGGCTTTGGGGCGCGACTATGCCACGGTCCACCGCGGGGTCTATTCGCGCTCGGCCGAAATGACCCTGGCGTTCGAGGACGCCCGCCGGAAAGTCGCCGCGCTGATCGGCGGCCAGGCCGAAGAGCTGGTTTTTACCCGCGGCGCGACCGAGGCGATCAACCTTGTCGCCTACAGCTATCCCCGCAAGGGCCGGGTGCTGCTGTCGGTGCTCGAACACCATTCGAACATCGTCCCCTGGCAGCTCGCCGGCTGGCAGGTCGATGTCTGCCCGCTGACGGCCGATGGCCGGATCGATCTCGACGCGGCCGAGGCGATGCTCACGCCCGAGCACGCCATGGTCGCCTTCGCCCACGTCTCCAACGTGCTTGGCTCGGTGCTTGACGCGCCCCGCGCGGCGGAACTGGCACACCGGGTGGGCGCGAAGCTGCTGCTCGACGGCTGCCAGGCCGTGGCCCGGCTGCCGGTCGATGTCGCCGCGCTGGGTTGCGATTTCTATGCCTTCTCCGCGCACAAGCTCTATGGCCCGACCGGGATCGGGGCGCTGTGGGTACGCGGCGAACTGCTCGAGGCGATGCCGCCATGGCAGGGCGGCGGGGCGATGATCGAGCGGGTCACCTTCGAGCAGACCACCTATGCCCCCGCCCCGCAGCGGTTCGAGGCCGGAACCCCGGCGATCGTCGAGGCGATCGGGTTCGGCGCGGCGGCCGACCATGTCCGCGCGATCGGGCTTGAAGCGATCCACGATCATGAGGCCGCGCTGGTCGCCGCGCTGCGGGCCGAACTGGGCAGGCGGAACGACATCGTTCTGTACGGACCCGAACGCAGCGCCGGAATCGTCTCCTTCGCGCTGGCCGGGGTGCATCCGCATGACCTCGGCACCATATTGGACGAGGAAGGGGTCGCGATCCGCGCCGGGCACCATTGCGCCCAGCCGCTGATGGACCACCTTGGCGTGCCGGCAACCGCCCGGGCCAGCTTCGGGCTCTATTCTGACGAAAGCGATGTAGCCGCGCTGATCGCGGGAATCGAAAGAACACGGAGAATCTTCGGATGAGCGAAGAACCCAAATTCACGGTCGAGGAGGTCGAAAGCGTGACCGCTCCGCCGCGCGCCAAGGTGGAGGACGCCGAAAGCCCGGCCGACAAGCTGGAGCGCAAGCGCGATTACCTTGAAGGCTTCCTGGCCGAAAAGCCGCAGGGCGTGGCCCCGGGTGCGCCGGGCGGCGACCTATACGAGGCGGTGATCGCCGCACTGAAGGACATCTTCGACCCCGAAATTCCGGTGAACATCTATGACCTCGGCCTGATCTACGGGGTCGATGTTGCCGACGATGGCGGGGTGATGGTGACCATGACGCTGACCACCCCGCATTGCCCGGTGGCCGAATCGATGCCCGGCGAAGTCGAGCTGAGGGTCGGTTCGGTTCCCGGAGTGCGCGATGCCGAAGTCAACCTGGTCTGGGATCCGCCGTGGGATCCGGCCAAGATGAGCGACGAGGCGCGGCTCGAACTGGGGATGCTGTGATGACGACCACCCGCCAACGCCCCGCTGCCGTGATCCTGACCCCCGCCGCCGAGGCGCGGGTGGCGAAGCTGATGGCCGATGCCCCCGCCGGGACCCTCGGGGTCAAGCTCAGCACGCCGCGTCGGGGCTGTTCGGGGCTGGCCTACTCGGTTGACTATGTCACCGAGGCGAGCCCGCTCGACGAACGGATCGAAACCCCGGGCGGGCCGTTCTATATCGATGCGGCTTCGGTGCTCTACCTGATCGGCAGCACGATGGACTGGCAGGAAGACGATTTCACCGCCGGCTTCGTGTTCCAGAACCCCAATGCCAAGGGCAGTTGCGGGTGCGGGGAAAGCTTCACGATCTGATCCGGTCCGCGCTGGATCGCGCCGGACCGGCGAAATGGACGCCCACCAGGGCAAAGGCCGTGCCGAGCATCCACCCGCCGATCACATCGCTGGGATAGTGCACACCCAGCAGGATCCGCGACAGCCCGGTCAGGAAAATCAGCACCACCGCCAGAACCAGCCATGGCCGCCGCAGTTCGGCCGGTAGTAGCCAGGCGAGCAGCAGATAGACCGCCGCTGCACTGGCCGAATGGCCGCTGGGGAACGATAGTGATCCGCCGACCTGATCGAGATGCGCAGTCAGGCCGGGGCGCTGCCGGGCAAATTCGACCTTGAGGAATTCGCTCAGCAGATTCGAAACCAGCGAAGCCAGTGCCATGGCCAGCCCGGCCAGCGCGCCTTGCCAGCGCCACAGGGCCAGGGCGATCACAATCACGCTGAAGGTGCGCTGCGGGCCGCCCCCGATCCAGCTGAACCATTGGGTCGCGGAAATCAGCCAACCAGGCGCATCGCCGCTGCGCAGCGCCAGGTACTGGACTGTCCGACGGTCAATATCGGCACCGAGGCCCATGCCGACCCCCAGGCCGAGCAGGACGACGCATCCGATCAAGGCTGCCGCCGCCGCAAGGCGCGGGTGTTTCAATGATCGCCCAGCGGCAGAACCGGGCTGACCCGCTTGCACGTTTCGGGGCTGCAGTGAAGCGGTCAGGCCGCGCGGCCAGGTCGCGGAACGAAGGTTTCGCCGGTTTCCTCGTCGATGAAGGCGATCAGCGCCTTTTCGAGATCGTCGAGTTCCTCGTCGGCATCGAGCAGGTCTTGCAGCCAGCTGTGTTCGCCCGCGTCGAGAACCGCGGCGGCCTCGGCCTTGTCGTTGAAATCGCCAAGATACTCGGCTTCGTCGCCGCCGATCTTGAGCAGGCTGCCAAAGCCTTCGATATCGGGCCGCGAGCTTGCCACGCGGCCCAGGAAGCCGCCGATCCCGGCGCCTTCGCTGGCCATGAAGCTTTCAAGCTGGCTCATCCGCTCCGCGCTGGGCGCCTCGCTGCCAGCGTAGCCGAGCAGGAAATTGGCCACGCCCTTGACGAACAGATCGCGCCATTCGGGCGTGTTGGGATCATAGAGCGTGGCGTCCTTGATCCGGAACAGGGTTTCGGCTTCGGCCTTGCTGACGCCGGCGGGGCGTTCGCTGCCGGTGCCGAAGATCAGCCGCCGCAGCAGGTTGACTTCGGACGCATTGACGCCCTGGGCCGAGAGATTGCCGTGCCGGGTCGGTCCGTCACCGTGGGTAACCGCATCCTCGACCTGCTTCAGCGCATAGCTGCGCAGCGAATCCGGCACGCTCGTCGCCACTTCGATCACATGGACCAGCAGCTCGAGCTCGGCCATGGTCCCGACGTGGCCGTCGCGATCGATCCGGGCAACCAGCTCGTCAGCCATTTCCTGGTCGACATAGCCGCGCGGCTCGACCGTGAAGACGATGAAGCTGGTCAGCGCATCGACAAAGAAATCGCACCATTCGGCCGTGGGCTCGTCGCAGGCGTCGTTGGCGGTGAACAGCGATTCGGCCTCGTCCGGGCTCATCTTGCCGTCGGCCCAGCCGAGCCGGCGCAGCTCGAGGATTTCCTCGGCGGAGATCCGGCCATCGCCGGCGATCTGGGTGGTCAGGTCACCGAATTCCAAGCTCATCGTGCACAGTTCCCCGTGATAATCCGGGAACCTTCTGGCCGAATATCCCTAAAAACGGGTTACGCTGTTTGTTCGCGACGATTGCCAGTCCCTGGCGTCGGCCATTGCTAGCGCCGGCGCATCGCCGCGATGCAGGCGGCGCGGTCGACATCCTGGCCGTCGCTGGCGCGGCGCGCCTCGACATAGGTGGCCTGCGGTTCGCGTCCCGGGGACGGCGGGTAGAGGTAGATGTCGAGCACGCAGGCATTGGTCGTGAACTGCAGCTTGCGGGAATCGCCTTCCCACACGTCGAGCCGCGCCGGGCCGAACTGGTCGGCAAGGTCGGCCGGGGTGGCGCCGATCACGCCCTCCAGCCCGGGTGCGACCTGCACCTGCGGGCGCGGCGGCGGGGTGCGGACCGGCGTGCGGACCGGGACCCGCCCGGCGCTCTGCGGCGGCTTGGCCGGCGTCGCCGTCCCGCCTGAGGCGCAGGCGGCGAGCAGCAGGCTCAGGGCGAGGACGGAAAAGGCTTTGCTGGTCATGGGCTTGGCGCCCCCTTGCGATGGATCAGATGGACCGCGCAAGCCGCGCCGAGGAAAGGTGCGACGAAATTGACCAGGGGCACGGTGAGCAGAATGGCAACCATCGCGCCCAGCGCCAGCCGCTCCAGCGGACCGAGCGGCGGCGGGCTTTCGGGTGAAGGGCGGTGTCGCAGCCAGACCATGTCCTGCAGTTCGCGTCCCAGCAGCACCGCGTTGACCAGCAGGAAGACCAGCGCCGCGCCCACCCCGGTGACCAGCAGCACGGCCGCCACCGGCAAGGCCAGCAGGTTGAACAGCAGTGCCCGCCCCGCGCCGCCAAGCGCGCGGCGCAGTTCCTCGCGCCAGCCCAGCTTGCGGGCCCGCGCGGCCATTTCCGGATAGTCGCGCGCCTCGACCGCCAGGACCACCTCGTCGGCGAAGAACTGCAGCACCGCCAGCGCGATGATCCGCCACAGCAGCCAGCCGGCCAGCAGCACGATCGCGATTGCCGCCAGCTCGGCAAAATCGTCGACGTAATAATGCCGGCGCAGCGCCGCCATCAGCGCGCCCCATCCGGCCAGACCCAGCGCCATGCAGACCAGCAGCGTCACCGCCAGACTTTTCAGCCAGATCGGCAGCAGCCGGGGGTCGAACAGGCGAACCAGGGCAAGGGCAAGTGCGCGCAGCATCGCGCGGGCAATCGCCCGCCCGGCGCGGCCTGTCAACGCCGCTTCCCACCCGCCCGAAAAACCGCTAGGCGCGGCGCGATTTTCTTCATCCGGTTTCGGGAATCCGCCCTATGTCAAAGTGTTCCACCCAGGTCATCGCCATCGGCAATGCGATCGTCGATGTCATGGCGCCCTGTGGTGACGAGCTGATCGAGCGCTTCGGCATGGTTCGTGGGGGCATGACCCTGATCGACACCGCCCGCGCCCACGAACTGTACGACGCGATGGGCCCGGCGCGCGAGATTTCGGGCGGTTCGGCGGCCAACACGCTGGCCGGGCTGGCTGCGCTGGGCGCGAAATGCGCCTTCATCGGCCAGGTCGCGGACGACCAGCTGGGTGAGGTCTTCGCCCACGATATCCGCGCCGGCGGGATCCACTTCGATACGCCGGCCCGGCCCGGCGATCCGCCGACCGCGCGCTGCCTGATCTTCGTCACGCCCGATGGCCAGCGGACCATGAACACCTTCCTCGGGGCTTCGCAGTTCCTGCCCCCGGCGGTGCTCGACGAAGCGGCGATCGCGGATTCCGAAGTGCTATACCTCGAAGGCTATCTGTGGGATCCGGAAGAGCCGCGCGCGGCGATGCGCCGGGCGATCGCGGCGGCCAAGGATGCCGGGCGCAAGGTCGCCTTCACGCTCTCCGACGCTTTCGTGATCGAGCGCCACGGCGCGGATTTCCGGGCGATGATCGAAACCGGTGAGATCGACATCCTGTTCGCCAACCACGTCGAGCTGGCGGCGCTGACCGGACATGACGATTTCGATGCCGGTCTGGCCGAACTGGCTCCCAAGGTGCCGATGCTGGTGGTGACCCGCAGCGAGCAGGGCGCGGTCGCGATGCACGGCGGCCAGCGCTTCGAAGTTCCGGCCGAGCCGGTTGCCCAGGTGGTCGACACCACCGGCGCGGGCGACCTGTTCGCCGCCGGATTCCTCTATGGCCACGTCAACGGCCGCCCGGTCGACCAGTGCCTGACCCTGGGTGCGATCTGCGCTGCGGAAATCATTTCGCATTACGGCGCGCGGCCCGAAGCCGACCTCAAACAACTGGTCCAGGCGCGGCTCGGTTGAAGCGGTTTATTGCCGAGTCATTATCCAGTTAGATTTCCACAGACTTATCCACTAAGCTCGATACTTCGGGCGATTCGCGACCGTTCTTCAGAAACGGCGGAAAACGGGGGTCTGTGGCATGAACGTGGTCACTCCGATCGGGCAATTTGCCAGCCGGCGCGATCTGGCTGTGGATGGCGAGCATCCCGCCGTGGTGGTGGCCGACATCGTCAGCCGGCCGCGCGGTCCGGCCCGGATCATCACCGTCGCCAACGAGAAGGGCGGAGTCGGCAAATCGACCCTGGCGTTCCATCTGGCCGTCGCGCTGGCCGATACCGGGCACAAGGTGCTGGCGGTCGATCTTGACCGGCGCCAGCAATCGCTCAGCCGGGCGCTGATGGCCCGCGGCGGCACCGCCAAGCGGCTCGGCGTGCGCCTGCCGCTGCCGCGCCACCTGCTGCTCCAGCAGCATTCGGGTGCCCAGCTGTGCCAGGAACTGGCCCGGGCCGGGTGGGATTGCGACTATGTGGTGATCGACGCGCCCGGGCATGACAGCCCGATTGCGCGGCGCGCCATCGCCATGGCCGACATGCTGGTATCGCCGGTCAATTCCTCATTCGTCGATCTCGAACTGCTCGGCCGGTTCCACCCGGTCACCCACAAGCTGACCGGGCCGGGCTGCTTTGCGGCGATGGTCGCCGAACTGCGCGCTGCCCGCGCCGAAGCCGGGTTGGCCGCGCTCGACTGGCTGGTGGTGCTCAACCGCAAACGCCGCGAAACCAGCCACAACCAGGGCAAGATCGATACGGCGCTGCGCCGCCTGGCCCAGCGGATGGATTTCCGGCTCGGCTCGGGGCTGCACGAACGGGTCGCCTATCGCGAGCTGGTCCTGCTCGGGCTGACCCACCTCGACCTGCACCGCATCCCAGAGCTGGCCCGGGCCAAGGGCCTGGCCGCGGCCGAAGTGATGCAGCTGCTCGACGACCTCGAGATCGGAAACGAGATGGAAGGGCTGCTGGCCGGGGCGCGGGTCCAGCCGCTAGGCGCCCGGTCCTATTCGTCCCACTTGGGATAACGCAGGATCGGGGTCTGCCCGCGCAGGAACTCGCTCGGCAGGGTTCCGGTCAGGGCCTTGAAATCGCGGATGAAGTGCGACTGGTCCGAATAGCCGGCTTCATAGGCCAGCGCGGTCCACGGCGCCTCGGGCTCCAGTTCCTTGCGGTGCACCGCGTGGCCGATCCGGCAGATCCGCGCATAGTGCTTGGGGTTGAGCCCGGTCAGCTGGCGGAAGCGGCGCTGGAAGTGGCGCAGCGACAGGCCGGCCGCGTCGGCCAGCTCCTGGATCGGCACGGTTCCGCGCAGGGTCCGCAGCCGGGTCGCCTCGTGTGCGACCGGATCGGAGCAGCTCTTGCCGGCATTGAGCGAGAGCAGCCAGCGGTTGACCGGCTCGGCCATTGCCGACCAGTCGCGGGCGGCCCGCAGCTCGTCCAGAAGCCCCGCGGGCAGCTCGATCGGCACGAAACCGTCGACCAGCTTCACCGGATCGACGCCGAACAGCCCGCCGGCCGCAGCCGGCTGGAGGCGGGCCGAAAAGGTCCGCAACCGGCCCGAAACTTCCATGTCGTAGCGGTAGTGGGTCAACGGCCCGAACAGGCCGGCCCTTGGCGCTTCGAGATGCGAGCGGGTTTCCAGGTCATAGAGCCAGTGCCGACCTTCGAGCACGATCTGGATGAAACAGTTCGGCCGGGCCGGAATGACCCGCCGCACCATCTGTCCGCGATCCTCGATCTCGCCGCCGACATAGCCGATCAGGCAAGCGTCAAGCGCCGGACAGCCGCTATTGATCAGGGTAATTTTCACCCCAACTCCCCAAAGCGCGACCGTTTGTTGAACCCGGTTGTTATTCCTTGCCCATAGCCTCACGCGCGACCTCGCGCCAGCCGATATCGCCGCGGCAGAAGCCGTCCGGGAAATCGATCTGGTTTACCGCGGCATAGGCATTCTTTTGCGCTTCGCCGACCGAACCACCGCGTGCAGTGACGTTGAGCACACGGCCGCCATTGGCGACAAGCTGCCCGTCGATCAGCGCGGTACCGGCATGGAAGACCTTGGCTCCGGTGGCTTCGGCTTCGGCAATCCCGCCGATCGCCCCGCCCTTCTTCGGGGTGTCGGGATAGCCGCTGGCCGCCATCACCACGGTCAGCGCGGCGGCTTCGCCGAATTTCGGCGCGGGCAGGGTGCCAAGCCGGTTTTCGGCCGTGGCCAGCATCAGCTCAGCAAGGTCGCCTTCATAGCGCAGCATCAGCACCTGGCATTCGGGATCGCCGAACCGGCAGTTGTACTCGATCAGCTGCACCCCCTTGGTGGTCAGCATCAGCCCGGCATAGAGCACCCCGGAATAGGGCATCCCCTCATCCGCCATGGCCTTGACCGTCGGCACCACGATCCGCTCGAGCGCCTCGCCCTCGAGCAGCGGGGTCAGCACCGGGGCTGGGCTATAGGCGCCCATCCCGCCGGTATTCGGGCCAGTATCGCCATCCCCGACCCGCTTGTGATCCTGGGCCGATCCGAACGGCACCACGGTATGCCCGTCGGTGATCGCGAAAAAGCTCGCTTCCTCCCCATCGAGGAACTCCTCGATCACCGCTTCCGCCCCGGCCTCGCCGAACCGGCCGGAAAAGATCTCGCGCAGCGCCGCTTCGGCCTCGTTTCGCGCCATGGCCACGGTCACGCCCTTGCCGGCCGCCAGGCCATCTGCCTTGACCACGACCGGAATCGAGAAGCCGTCGAGTGCGGCCAGCGCCTCGTCGAGCGCGGCCACCCGGCGGAAGGCGGCGGTGGGAATGGCATGGCGCTCGCACAGCTCCTTGGTGAAGGCCTTCGAGCCTTCCAGCTGCGCCGCAGCCTTCGACGGACCGAACACTGGCACGCCTGCGCCGCGCAAGGCATCGGCCAGCCCGTCGACCAGCGGCGCTTCGGGGCCGACCACCACCAGGCCGATCCGCCGCTCTTCGCAGAAGGCCAGCACGGCGGCGTGATCCTCGACCTTTAGCGCGACCAGTTCGGCATGCTGGGCAATGCCGGGGTTGCCGGGGCTTGCGAACAGCTTGTCGCACAACCGGGATTGCGCCAGCTTCCAGGCCAGCGCATGTTCGCGCCCGCCCGAACCGATCAGCAGGATATTCATGACGCCGCCGCCCTATTCCGATGAAGAACCCGCCGGGCTGGTAGCGAAGGACTCTGCCGGGGACAACGCCGCAGCGCTCTCGGTCAGCGAGATTTCCGCATTGCTGAAGCGCGTGGTCGAGGATCGCTTCGGCTTCGTGCGGGTGCGCGGCGAGATCAGCGGGTTCAAGCGCGCCGCCTCGGGCCATGTCTACATGGCGCTGAAGGACGAGAACGCCCGGCTCGAAGCGGTGATGTGGCGCGGCACCACCGCGCGGCTCAACTTCCAGCCCGAGGACGGGCTCGAGGTGGTCGCCACCGGAAAGCTCACCACCTATCCGGGGCGCTCGAACTACCAATTGGTGATCGAGCGGATGGAAGTGGCCGGCGAAGGCGCGCTGTTGGCGCTGCTCGCCCGCAACAAGGCCCGGTTCGAGGCCGAAGGGCTGTTCGCGCCCAAGCGCAAACGCGCCCTGCCGTTCCTGCCGCGCACGATCGGGGTGGTGACATCGCCAACCGGGGCGGTGATCCGCGACATCCTGCACCGCCTGGCCGATCGCTTTCCGGTGCGGGTGCTGGTCTGGCCGGTACTGGTCCAGGGCCAGGGCGCGGCCGAGCAGGTGGCAGCGGCAGTGCGCGGGTTTGCGGCACTTGCCCCGGACGGGCCGGTGCCGCGCCCCGATCTGGTGATCGTCGCCCGGGGCGGCGGCTCGATCGAGGATCTGTGGGCCTTCAACGAGGAGGCCGTGGTCCGCGCCGTGGCCGATTGCCCGATCCCGGTGATCTCCGCCGTGGGCCACGAGACCGATACGACGCTGTGCGATTTCGCCGCCGACCGGCGCGCGCCGACCCCGACCGCGGCGGCCGAGATGGCCGTTCCGGTGCGGGCCGACCTGAGCACCCAGCTGGCCGAACTGGCCCTGCGCAAGCGCCGCGCGGTGCTGCGCCCGCTCCAGCTGGGGCGCGAGCGGCTCGCCGCCCGGGCCGAACGGCTGCCCGCACCCCAGGCCCTGCTAAGCCCGCAGGTCCAGAAGCTTGACGAGCTGTCCGACCGGTTCCGCCGCGCCGTGGGCGACCGGACGATGATCGCCCGGGGCGAGCTGCAACGGGTGGCGGCGCGGCTTTCGCTGCCGCTGCTTGGCGCGCGGCTCGCTGCGGCGCGCGGCCGGCTTGACGGACTGGCTCGGCTGTTCGTTTCGCTCGATCCCGACAAGGTTCTGGCCCGCGGCTATGCCCGGGTCAGCGGGCCAGGCGGGCGGACCCTGACCACCCGCTCCGCGGCCGGGCGCGAAGCCGCGCTGACTGTGCATTTCCAGGACGGCGATCTGGCGGTTTCGACCGGTGCTGCGCCGCCCCGCGCCCCGGCCCGACCCAAGAGTTCCCCGCCGGGTGACGATGGCCCGCAGGGTAAATTGCTCTGAAAGGTTAGCCTTGCTAAGGCCCGCCCATGCTGACGAACTCGCCTGACCGCCCCGCCATG
Organism: uncultured Novosphingobium sp.; assembly: GCA_964573075.1. Classification (GTDB taxonomy): domain Bacteria; phylum Pseudomonadota; class Alphaproteobacteria; order Sphingomonadales; family Sphingomonadaceae; genus Novosphingobium. The sequence goes on from CAZNII010000041.1 coordinate 12,547, forward strand.
CTGTTCTACCAGGCCAACGGCTTTCGCGTGCTGAGCCCGGGCAGCCACGTGGTCTGCGTGGTCAGCGGCGAGCCGATCATGCTTGAAGCGCTGCGGTACTGGAGCGTGGAACGGCAGGAAGCCTATGCCAGCGCCGACGCCGCGACCCGGCGCCTGCTGGGCCGGGGCTAGGCACCGGCCGATGCAGCGCCGTCTGTTCCTCGCCGCCGGCGGGGCGATTGCCGGGATCGGGCTGTGGCGTGCGCGCGGGCTGGCGGCCGAGGCGCTGGGTCTCAACCCGCAAAGCGACTTTGCCCTGACCGGGCAACTCACCCAGGGCGGCTGGGC
>CAZNII010000041.1:12973-21655 GCA_964573075.1 uncultured Novosphingobium sp.
TCAACCCGCAAAGCGACTTTGCCCTGACCGGGCAACTCACCCAGGGCGGCTGGGCCCGCGGTCGCGCGCCGGAGGACACCGCACGACTGGTGTTCAACGGCCGCCAGGTGCGGATCGCGCCCGATCGCATGTTCTTCATCGCCTTTGACCGCGATGCCGCCGGACGGGCCGAACTGCTCGCCGAAACCCGCGACGGCGGCCTGGTCAAGGGCCAGTTTGCGATCGCGCCGCGTTCGTGGCAGATCGAGCGGATCCCGATCGGCCCGCGTCCCGGCGCCACCCCGAGCGAGGAATATGCCCGCCGCCGCGAGGGCGAGCTCGCCCGGATCAACGCCGCCCGGGCCAGGGACAATCCGATCGAAGGCTGGCGGCAGAAGTTCATCTACCCGGCTTTCGGGCGGATCTCGGGCCGGTTCGGTTCGCAGCGGATCTACAATGGCACCCCCGGGGCCTATCACTCGGGGATGGACATCGCCACCGGCACCAGCGGAACCCCCTTTGTCGCTCCGGCCGACGGGGTGGTGATCCTGGCCGCGGAAAGCTCGTTCACACTCGAGGGCCGGTTGCTGATGATCGATCACGGAATGGGGCTAAACAGCGCCTTCCTGCACTGCTCCAGCCATGCCGTGAAGGAAGGCGACACGGTCCGCCAGGGCCAATTCATCGGCCGGATCGGAGCGACCGGCCGGGCGACCGGTCCGCACCTGCACTGGTCGCTCAAGTGGCGGGAATCGCGGCTCGATCCGCTGCTGTTCGTCGGGCCGATGCCGGCCTGAGCGCGGGCTGGCGGGCGCGGTCCGGGGCCTATTCGACCCGGCGGACCTTGATCGCGCGCTGCCCGGCAATGTTCATCCGGAACGTACCCAGCGCCCCGCGCGAGATCTTGACCTTGTCGCCCTTGGCGGGATCGAACACCGGCCGTTCGTCGTCGGTCTGCTCCCATACCGATCCGTCTTCGAGCGTGATCCGCCATGAGCCATAGCCAAAGGTCCGGGCCGAAGCTACGACCCCGTCGATCGACTTGATTTCGTCCTTGTCGTCATCGCCGCCGCCGAAAATCCCGAATGAGGGCAGCTTGAAACCGAACAGCCCGCGCCGCGCCTCGCGGATGCTGGCCCGGTCGGAGATCACCACGTCGCCGGCGGCGGTGGCCTGTTCGAGTTTCGCCGCCTGGGCGTCATAGCAGGCCAGCCGCGCTGCCGGATCGGTGATTTCCCGGCATTTGACCAGCTCCTGAAAGGCCTGGGGCGGGGGCGGCGGGGCCTTGTCCTTGGCGACGGCCGGAGCGGCCAGGACAAGCGCGGCCAGGACCGCGACCGCAGGATGGTAAGCGCGCATGGTAAATCACTCCTCTCCACGGGGCCTCGGCCCGGCGCCGGCTGGCGCAACATGGCGGTTAATAGGGATTCTTTGCCCGCCGCACTACTGTGACTTTATGGTTACAGTGTGAGCCAAACCGGCACGAATCCGTGGTTCTACGCTTTACAGCGCGCAGGTGCGGGGCCACGAGGGCACCATCGGGTGGAATTGGGTCGATTTTTTCGGCCCCTTCGCCTGTTCACGCGTCGGGCCTGGCCCGGCATCCAGAACAACAAGGGACTGGAAACACATGAAAAGCTTGCTCAAACTTGCATCTGCCCCCGCAGTGCTCGGCTTCGCGCTGACCGCTCTGCCGGCCTATGCGCAAGACGCCGCGGCTGACGAAGAAGGCGATGAAGCCGCCACCATCGTCGTCACCGGTTCGCGCCTGGCTTCGCCCAACCTGGAATCGGCCAGCCCGGTCACCGTGGTTTCGGCTGCTGACATCAAGGGCACCGGCACGACCCGCGTCGAAGACCTCGTGAACTCGCTGCCGCAGGTTTTTGCCGGCCAGGGTTCGAACTATTCGAACGGCTCGTCGGGTACCGCCACGCTGAACCTGCGCGGCCTGGGCTCTGAACGCAACCTCGTGCTGGTCAACGGCCGCCGCGTCACTCCTGGCGACCCGACCACTTCGGCCGCCGACATCAACGTGATCCCGGGTGCCATGGTCAAGCGCGTCGACGTGCTGACCGGCGGTGCCTCGTCGGTGTACGGCGCCGACGCCGTGTCGGGCGTTGTCAACTTCGTGATGGACACGAAGTTCGAAGGCTTCCGCATCGACGGCCAGTACAGCTTTTACAACCACAACAACGATATCGGCACCCAGGTGACGAACCCGCTGGCGGCTCGCGGCTACGCGATCCCGCGCGGCATGGTCACCGATGGCGGTACCGTTGACGCCACCGTCGCTTTCGGCACCAGCTTCGATGACGGCCGCGGCCACATCACCGCCTATGCCGGCTACCGCAAGGTCAACGCCGTTCTGCAGCGCGACCGTGACTATTCGGCCTGCTCGCTGACCCCGCGCACCACCGCTCAGGTCAACGCCAACGGCGCGCTGTTTAGCTGCGGCGGTTCTGCCACCTCGGCCAACGGCACGATCATCGCTTATGACAGCGGCGGCGTTCCGGCCAACTTCACTTCGACCTTCTTCCAGATCGGCGCTGGCCGCACCCTGGCGGGCGGTTTCACCCCGTACAACTTCGGCCCGCTGAACTACTTCCAGCGTCCGGACGAGCGCTACACCGCGGGCGTGTTTGCCGAGTACGAAATCAGCGATTCGCTGAAGCCGTACATGGAATTCATGTTCATGGACGACCGCACCGTCGCCCAGATCGCCCCCTCGGGCGACTTCGGCAATACGCTGTCGATCAACTGCAACAACCCGCTGCTGGGCGCTTCGCAAGCGGCCGTTCTGTGCGACAACGAAAACCTGCTGGTCAGCCCGAATCCGGGTGATGCTTTCTTCGTGGTCGGTAATGCCGCTGCGGAAAATGCAGCCCGTACCGCGCGCAACATCGGTGAGCCGCTGCTGCCGTTGACTCCGTTCAACTTCATCGACCCGGTGACTGGCGGGACCTACAACCGCGGTTTCGCGCAGATTCTGCGTCGCAACGTCGAAGGCGGTCCCCGCCAGGATGACCTGCAGCACACCAGCTATCGCGGCGTGCTCGGTATGAAGGGCGATCTTTCGGATGCCTGGTCGTACGATGCCTACTACCAGTATGGCCGGACGCTGTTTGCCGAAACCTACTTCAATGACTTCTCGGTTACCCGTCTGACCCGGGCACTCGATGTGGTTGACGACCCGAATGTCGCGGGAGTCAACCCGGTCTGCCGTTCGGTTCTCGACGGCACCGATCCGAACTGCGTTCCCTACGATATCTTCGGCAACAACGTCAGTGCGGCCGCCATCAACTATCTGTCGACTCCGGGCTTCCAGCGCGGCATCAACACCGAACAGATCGTCAGCGGCTATCTCACCGGCGATCTCGGCAAGTACGGGCTCAAGAGCCCGGCGGCCCAGGATGGCTTCGGTCTTGTGGTCGGTGTGGAGTACCGCAAGGAAACGCTCGACCTGAAGACCGACGCGGCCTTTACCACCGGTGACCTCGCCGGTCAGGGCGCGCCGACTCTCTCGGTCGGCGGCAAGTTCGACGTGAAGGAAATCTTCGGCGAACTGCGTGCTCCGCTGGTCCAGGAAAGCTTCGTCTATGACCTGACCGTGACTGGCGGCTATCGCCATTCGTCGTACAGCGTTGACAACGGGGCCGAGTTCAAGACCGACACCTACAAGATCGAAGGCGAATTCGCCCCGATCCGCGACATCCGCTTCCGTGGCGGTTACAACCGCGCCGTCCGTGCGCCCACGCTGCAGGACTTCTTCGCTCCGCAGCGCGTTGCGCTTGACGGTTCGGACGATCCCTGCGCCGGCTTCGCGATCACTGCGGCGGACACGGGCTGTATTGCCCAGGGTCTGACCGTTGGTCAGGTCGTCGCTGCCAACCCGGCCAGCCAGTACAACGGGCTGATCGGCGGCAATGCCAACCTGCGTCCGGAAATCGCCGACACCTGGACCGCCGGCGTCGTTCTCCAGCCGGGCTTCATCCCCGGTCTGGCGATCAGCGTCGACTGGTTCAACATCAAGGTGAAGAACGCGATCCAGTCGATCGGTGCCGACACCATCGTGACCCAGTGCACCAACACGGCAGATCCGTTCTTCTGCAGCCTGGTTCGTCGCGATGCTTCGGGTTCGCTGTGGCGTTCGTCGAACGGCTACATCATCGACCTGCCGCAGAACATCGGCTACGCCTCGACCAAGGGCATCGACGTGACCGGCAACTACAGCCGCCAGATCGGTGGTCTGGGCCGGATGAACATCAGCTTCGTCGGCACCTGGCTCGATGAACTGGTTACCTTCGACGGCATCACGGTGCCGGTCGACTGCGTGGGTTACCATGGCGCGCTCTGCGGCACCCCGAATCCGAAGTGGCGGCATCAGCTGCGTGTCGGCCTCGACACCAAGCTGGGCATCGGCGTTTCGGTTCGTTGGCGCTACTTCGACGGCGTGACCCAGGACCGTGCCAGCTCGAACCCGAACCTTGCGGGTACGACCCAGCCGGCCAACCTGCACATCCCGTCGGTGAGCTACTTCGACCTCGCGCTGACCGCGGACGTGGGCGACCACTTCAAGTTCCGCCTCGGTGCGAACAACCTGCTCGACAAGACCCCGCCGCTGACGGCTGGCGCGGCTTGCCCGGCCGGTCCGTGCAACGGCAACGTCTGGGCGCAGGTGTACGATTCGATCGGTCGTTACGTCTACGCCGGTGTGACCCTCGACTTCTAAGTCGAACGGCACATCAGCCAGCAAACAGGGTGGCGGGTTCCTTCGGGAGCCCGCCACTTTGCTTTTGGCCTGACCGCAAAGGACGGCTAAGCCCGCAGTCATGACCTCGCGCCAAGCCGCTCTCGCCACTTTCACCCAGGCCCCATCGGCTAATCCGGTCGCGCTGCTGCGCGCCGCGCAGGAGGCGCTCAACCAAGGCTATGCTGCCGAGGTCGAGGCGCGCCTTGCCCGCGAAGTCGCCAGCCAGGCCAACGATCCTCGTTTGTGGCAATTCCTCGGCCTCGCCCGGCGCGAGCTGCAGGACAGTGCGGGCGCGCACGAGGCGTTCAACCGGGCAGCAGGGCTTGCACCGCAGGATCCGATGATCGCGCACAGCCAGGCCCGCACTGCGATGGAAGCCGGCTTCCCGGCGCTTCCCCTTTTCAATCGGGCCCGCCTGCTCGCCCCCACGGACGGCAGTGTCGCACTTGGCCGCGCGGCGACCCTGTTCGCCGAGGGCAAGGGCGAAGCCGCCTGCGACCAGCTGGTCGCCATGCTTGCAAGCAGCCCCGGCTGGCTCGACGGGCATCTGGCCCTGGCCCGCTTCATCGCCCAGGTCCGGCCCGGCGCCCCGCTCGACGCCAGCATCAGGCAGGCACTCGCGCTCCACCCGCAGGCCGGGGCCCTGTGGCAAACCCGCTTTCAGGTGCTGATGGAAGCGCGCGACTATCAGGCCACTCTGGCCGCAGTTGCCGAAGCGCGCGGCGCGCTGGGTCAGAGCGATGAACTCGACCGAATCGAGGCGATCTGCTTGACCGAAATTGGCGAGGCGGCGCAGGCCCAGGCCCTGTTCGATCACCTGCCTTTCCCGACCGACGGGGAAATGGCCTGCTGGCCGATCCGCAACTACATCCGGCTTGGCCGCTTTGAGGAAGCCCGGCTGCTCGCCGAACAGGGATTCGACGGTCGCAACGAGGGCGCGCTGTGGCCCTACCGCGCGCTGCTCTGGCGCTATCTCGACGATCCGCGCTGGCAGTGGCTCGAAGGCGATCCGCGGATGATCGGGACCTTCGACATTGCCGCCGAAGTCGGCTCGCTCGACCGGCTCGCCGAGGTGTTGCGCGGTCTCCACGCCGCCAAGGCCCAGCCGCTCGATCAGTCGGTGCGCGGCGGAACCCAGACCGACGGAAACGTCCTGGCCCGGGCCGAACCGGAACTGCGCCGCTTGCGCGCCGCCCTGCTCGAAGCGGTCCAGGCCTATGTCGCCCAGCTGCCTCCGCCCGACCCGGCGCACCCGACGCTGGTGGCGCAGCGCGACGATATCCGGGTCGCCGGCGCCTGGTCGGTCCGGCTGACCGACAAGGGCTATCATGCCGACCATGTCCATTGGCAGGGCTGGATCAGTTCGGCCTTCTACGTCGTCGTGCCCGAACCCGACCCGATTGAGCCGGAAAGCGGCTGGCTGGCGTTCGGCGAATGCCTTGATCTGCTCCCTGAATTCAAGGCCTTCCGCACCGTGAAACCTGAACCGGGAAAACTCGCGCTTTTCCCCTCGACGATGTGGCATGGCACCCGACCCTTTGGTAGCGGTGAGCGCATGACAGTTGCCTATGACATCGCCCGCCCGAGGCCGGCATGACCGATCCCCAAATCACGCTGCAAGCCGCTGCAGATGCCTTGCGACGGGGCGATTTCGCCGCCGCATTTGCCGCCTCAAGCCAGGGGCTGGACAATGCGCCGGATCATCCGGCGCTGCTCGGCATTACCGCACTGGCGCTGCTTAAGCTTCACCGCAAGGAAGAAGCCCTGCCTTATCTGCGCCGCCATGTTGCGGTCGCTCCTCAGGATCGGGCCGCCCGGTTCAATCTGGCCACCGTGCTGACCGCGACCGGCAACGAGGCCGAAGCCCGACCGCTGGTGATGGACCATGGCGGCCACCCCGGTCTTGCCCGGCTGGCGGGCTATTTCCACCAGCAGGACGGAGCGACATTGCTGGCGGCCCAGGCCTATCGCGCCGCGCTCGATGCCGCGCCGCAGGATTGGGAAAGCTGGAACAACCTCGGCAATTGCCTGGCGGTGCTGGGCGATTCCGCAGGCGCTATCGCCGCCTTCGAGAACGCCATCAACCGCCAGCCGCCGCCGGGCCTTCCGGAAGTGTTCCTGAATCTCAGTCAGGCGTTGAGTGCAGTCGAAAATCGCGAGAAGCGCCTTGACGCGGCTCAAGAGGCCGCACGCCGCTTTCCAGAACATCAGGCCGTGCGGATCGAGCTGGGCCTGGCCCAGGCTGCTGCCGGCCGCCGCGATCTGGCCGAAATTACCTTGCGTCGGGCGGCTGCGGCGGAACACCAGTTCGGCGAAGCTCGGCTGGAGTTGGGTCTGCTGCTGGAGAATGACAATCGCCTTGACGAACTCGATGCCCATATTGCTGAATGCGAGGCGCTTGATGCAGGGGCCGAGCTGGCATTCCTCAAGGCCTGGGCGCTGCGTCGCCGCGACCGGTTCACCGAAGCGCGAATCGAGGCCGATCGCATTCCCGACACGATCAACCCGATCCGGACCGCCCAGGTCCGGGCCGAAATCGCCGAGCGGCTGGGCGAACCGGACGAGGCATTCCGCCAGTTCGAGGCGATGAACCGGGCTTCGCAGGCAACCCATCCTCCGGGCCCCGGTCCCAACTATCGCCAGACGATCGAGACCCAGACAGCGGCGATGGCAGCCCCGTTGCCGCCGGTCCCTGCAGACCCCGATGCGCCGCGCGATCCGGTGTTCATCGTCGGTTCGCCGCGATCCGGCACGACCCTGCTCGATACCCTGCTGACCGCCTTGCCCGAATTGCAGGTGTTCGAGGAACAACCAACCCTGTCGACCGTCGAGCATGAGTTTCCCGACCTTGCCGCCGACACCGATCCGGCCAGGGTCCGGGCCGCGCGGACCCGCTATTTCGAGATCGCCACCTCTTTGCAAGGACCGACCGAAGGGCGGCGGGTGGTCGACAAGATGCCGCTCCACATGACCCATATGCCGGTGATCAACCGTCTGTTCCCGGCAGCCGATGTGGTCCTGGTCGAGCGCCATCCGGCCGATGCGGTGCTGAGCTGCTTCATGGCGAATTTCTCGCCGAATTTCGCGATGCAGAGCTATACCGACCTGGTCGAGGCGGCACGGACCTATGAAGCGATTTTCGCCAACTTCGAACGCGCCCGCGAACTGCTGCCGCTACGGGTCCACCGGGTCCGCTATGAACGGATGATCGCCGATCTCGAGGCCGAGATGCGCCCGCTGCTGGCGTTCCTGAACCTGCCCTGGCGTGAGGAAGTGCTCGACAACCAGGCCAGCGCTGCCCGGCGCGGGGCGGTGCGCACCGCCAGTTATGCGCAGATCGGCCAGCCGCTGTACCAGCGTGCAGTCGGGCGGTGGGAGCGCTATCGCGCCCACCTCAAACCGGTCATGCCGGTGCTTGAACCGTGGATCGAACGGCTGGGCTACGAAGGCTAGCCGGTTGCCGGCTCAGTCGCTCTTCCAGCGCTGGGTCTGGCTGCGTTCGAGGTCCTGGCGATTGGCGGCAGCTTCGGCATCCCACTGACCTTGGGTCCGGCAGACCTTCTTCGAGGAAAGGCGGGTGCCGATCGCTTCGACGCGGCGGCAAACCACCTTGTTCTGTCCTTCATCCTGGGCCTTGGTCTGCGGGGCAGGTTGATCGCCTGCCGGATCGGCCAGGACCGGCGTCCCGACTGCGAGCAGTGCCACGGCGCCAGCGGCGAGAATGGTCTTCGTCATCGTCAAAATCCTTGTTGCCACCGGCCATGTTGCAGGTGCGAAGCTGAACCGGGGATTACTCCTTCATCGCCAGCGGATCAATTCCTCATGGCCTCGCCACTTGCAATTGCCCGCGCCCAGGCACATGCCGTAGTCCATGGACCAGCCCGATGCCGATCTGCAGCACCGCCTTGCCGCCGCCGACCGGGCGCTTGCCGGGCGCAACCTGGCCGAAGCGC
>CAZNII010000042.1:0-4733 GCA_964573075.1 uncultured Novosphingobium sp.
GGTGAACTTCTGCAGGGCGGGGGCGAAGGTCGTGTCGGCACCGGCATAGGCGGCGCTGGCAGCCAGGGCGCCGATCGCGACCGGCAGGGCCAGGCTGGCGAGCTTGCCGAGGCGGGTGCCGCGGCGGATCGAGGGGAGGGCAGTGGCATTCATGGGGACTATTCTCCGTCTGGTGGCACAGCGGATGTTCGCTGTACGTTCTTGGTGCGGAGAAGTTTGGCTGTAGGAAATGGTAAGAAGCGAAATCGCGGTGGCCGAGGCTATCCTGGCCAGCAAATTTGATCTGGTGAGCGTCGTTTGCGGGGCTTTTCCGCTGCTATGAGAATAGCCTGCTGCTCTGATGCGGACGCGCTCCGCTTCATTGCGGATTTGCTCCGCTCGGAAGCGGACCAATCGATTCGTTCGGAGCGAAGGAAATCCTATATGTTCTTTTTATGTTCTTTTCACTTTCCTACAGCATTGGACTCGCGATAGCTCGACGACAATTGGTTCGAATCGAGGTCCGATCATGGATGCAGGACAACCCAGTCTCCATTTGCGCATTGCTCGTCTGCTGACCCTTGCGGTTCGCGAGAGCGGTCTGTCGACGGCGCAAATTGCGCGCAAGGCCGAACTGAAGTGGGACACGGTCAGGCGAACTCTGGACGGCAAGCGTGCCGCCACGATTCCGGAAATTGTTGCGATCCTGGCGGCCGCGGGTTTTCCCGGCGACGAGACCCTAAGGCTTACGCTGTTGCTGGGCGAAGACTTTGCCTTGAATCGAGCGGGCAGTGACGTCGCAAAGTTTCTCGGTGAGTTCCTGCAACAGGCTCCCATCGAAATTGTGGCGCAGCTGGGTGATGACGTCGACGAGCTGCGTCCTCGCTGGGCAAATGGCACGGCTAAGATGTTGGCCAGAACCCTTTCACAACACGTTGCAGAGCTGAACCGTCGGGGTGACGCGATCGGCGATCGCATACCCCATGAAGCGCCCAAGCACTGAGCGGTGCGAGGTTAGGCCCTTACCAGATTGGTTCGGTAGAAATGCTATGACTATCCAGGAACTCCTTACCTGCCAGGAAGTGATGCAGCTGACAGGGATTCGTAGCCGCACGACGATCTGGAGGCGTGTCCAGCGAGGATCTTTTCCAGCCCCACTGGATTTTGGTTTTGGCCGCCTGCGGTGGAAGGCGGAAGACATTTCAGAGTGGGTCAATTCGCTACCTAAAAGGCGCTACTGACGGAAACCCGCCGAGGCACGTCCCGGCGCCATTTCCCGGGCGACACATCCGTCTCCGCTAAGCTTTGCTGACGTTGCCCCGCCCAACGACGAGTGGCGCAGTCTTGCCCTTGAGGGGCGCCCTGCAGGTTCCCTTTTGCCTGCCTCAAGGCCGCGCGACAAAAGTTCCATCGTTGCAAAGCGTTTAATCTGGATGCGCCTTGTTCCGTCTGGTTGCACCACCAGTGCACCACCAGCGCAACTCTGGATCGATTTGGGCGGTGAAAAATTCCGCTAAGTTATTGAAAAATTGGTCGGGACGAGAGGATTCGAACCTCCGACCCCCACACCCCCAGTGTGATGCGCTACCAGGCTGCGCTACGTCCCGACCGGTCTGCCCCCCGGGCAGATGCGCCGGGGAGAGGAGGGCGCCTATAGGCAGGCGGGGGCGCGAAGGCAAGCGGGCTCGCTAAAGTTCTTTCGCCCCCCTTGAACCGGCGCGGCAAGGCGCCATCTGGGGGAAATCGCCGGGGGGCGGCGCGTTGCTATCGCACCGCATTGCTGCTAGGCGCCCGCAATTCCGTCCGGGCCGCGTCCGGGCGTCCGTTTCAGGGGAGCAAGTCAGTCGCCATGAGCAGCCCAGTCCTCAGCATCCTTTCCGCTGCCGCCGCAGGCGGGGATAGCCCGCCGGCTTGGTCCGGCGTCCTGCCGCTGGTCGCGATGATCGCGGTGTTCTGGTTCCTGATCATCCGCCCGCAGATGAAGCGGCAGAAGGAACATCAGACCAAGGTTGCGGGGCTCAAGAAGGGCGATCAGGTGCTGACCGGGGGCGGCCTGCTGGCCAAGGTGATCAAGGTCGACGAGCATTACGCCGAGCTTGAGCTGGGCCCCAACATGCGGGTCAAGGCGCTCAAGTCGACCATCGCCGATGTCGTGCCGCCGGCCGGCACCGCGCCCGCCAACGACTGATCCGGAAAGCGCCGATATGCTGGACTTCCCTGTCTGGAAGCGGATTTCGCTGTGGGCGATCACCCTGATTGCCTGCCTGGCCGCGCTTCCTTCGATCTTCGCCGTTTCCAACCTGCAATGGCCCGAACGGCTGATCGATCCCAAGGTCAACCTCGGGCTCGACCTGGCCGGGGGCAGCCACATCCTGCTCGAAGCCAGCGCTGACCAGATCAAGCGGCAGCGGATCGAAACGATGGCCGAAGACGTCAAGGCGCGGCTCGGCCTGGCCAAGATCGAGATTGGCGAGATTTCGACCAAGGACGGGATCGTTTCGTTCATGGTCAGCGATCCGACCAAGGCGGATGCCGCGCGCGAGGAATTGCAGACGCTGACCAGCGGCGCATCGATGTCGGGCCAGCGCGACTGGGACCTGGCGGTCGACGGCGGGCGGATCGTGCTGACCCCGACCAAGGCCGGGATCGACCAGGCCCAGGCCACCGCTATGGATTCGGCGACCGAAGTGGTGCGCAAGCGGATCGACGGCTTCGGGACCCGCGAACCGACCATCATCCGCCAGGGCGACAATCGGATCGTCGTGCAGGTTCCGGGGCTCGACGATCCCGCCGCGCTCAAGGAACAGCTGGGCCAGACCGCCAAGCTGGAATTCAAGCTGGTCGATACTACCGCCGATCCGACTTTGGTGGCTCAGGGCATTGCCCCGCCTGGTTCGGAACTGCTGCCCTTTGCCAACCCGGCCAAGGACGGCACTGGCCGGCTGGCGGTCAAGCGCTATGGCGGGGTCAAGGGCGACCAGTTGACCGGCGCAACGCCGAGCAACGACGACAAGACCAACGAGCCGGTTGTGATCATCAATTTCGATCAGGCCGGCGGTAAGAAGTTCGCCAAGCTGACCAGCGAAAACGTCGGCAAGCCGTTCGCGATCATCCTCGATGGCAAGGTGCTCTCGGCGCCGACCATCCAGGAACCGATCCTTGGCGGCACCGCCCGCATTTCCGGCAGCTTCACCGCCGAAAGCGCCAAGCAGCTATCGACCAACCTGGTGTCCGGCGCGCTGCCGGTCGATCTCAAGGTGGTGGAAGAACGCTCGGTCGGACCCGATCTCGGCGCGGACTCGATCCGCAAGGGGATGATCGCAATGGGCGTCGGCACTGCGGCGCTGATGCTGTTCATCTTCGTCACCTATGGCCGGTTCGGGATCTATGCCAACATCGCGCTGGTGATCAACGCGCTGATGATCCTGGGGATCATGGCGATCATCGATTCGACCCTGACCCTGCCGGGGATCGCCGGTTTCGTGCTGACGATCGGTGCCGCGGTCGACGCCAACGTGCTGATCAACGAACGCATTCGCGAAGAGCGGGCGCGCGGTCGCAAGGTCGTTCAGGCGGTCGAGATGGGCTACAAGGAAGCCAGCCGCGCGATCTTCGACGCAAACATCACCAACGTGATCGCCGCAACGCTGATGTTCCTGATCGGCTCTGGCCCGGTCCGCGGCTTTGCGATCGTGCTGATGATCGGCATCGCCACCTCGGTGTTCACCGCGGTCTGGTTGACCCGCATGTGGGTTTCCGGCTGGCTGCGCCGCACCCGTCCCAACGATATCGTGCTGTAAGGGAAGCGCCATGAAACTCCTCAAGCTCATCCCTGACAACACCGACATCAAGTTCCTGCGCTGGCGGGTGCCGTTTTACGTCATCAGCCTGCTGCTGATGGCGGCCTCGCTTGGCTTGGTCTTCACCAAGGGCCTCAACCTCGGCGTCGACTTCATCGGCGGGCAGATGATCCGCGTGACTTTCGAGCAGAGCCCGGCCGCCCCGGTGGTGGAACTGCGCGAGAGCATCGGCAAGCTTGGCTATGGCGAGCCTATCATCCAGCAATTCGGCAAGCCCAACGAGGTTTCGATCCGGATGAAGCTGCCCGAAGGATCGGACCACGATCCCGGCCTGGCCGACCAGATGGCCAAAAAGATCACCGCGACCATCAAGTCCGGGCACCAGGACGCCCGGATCGACGGGGTGGATTCGGTTTCGGGCAAGGTCTCGGGCGAACTGTTCAGCACCGGGATGCAGGCGCTGCTGGCGGCGATGGTGGCGATTTCGATCTACATCTGGGTCCGCTTCGAATGGCAGTTCGGGGTCGGGGCGCTGTTCGCGCTGGTCCACGACGTGACGCTGACAATGGGCATGTTCGCGCTGACCCAGATGGAGTTCGACCTCAACATCGTCGCCGCGATCCTGACGCTGATCGGCTATTCGCTGAATGACACAATCGTGGTCTACGACCGCATCCGCGAGAACCTGAAGAAGTACCGCCGGATGCCGATGCCCGAACTGCTCGACCTTTCGGTCAACGAAACGCTGAGCCGGACGATCGTCACCTCGCTGTCGGTGCTGATCACGCTGCTGGCGCTGCTGCTGCTGGGCCCGGACGTGATCTTCGGCTTCACCGCCGCGATTACCCTCGGGATCTTCGTCGGTACCTACAGCTCGATCTACATGGCCGCGCCGATCCTGATCTGGCTGAAGGTCGATTCGGCGAGCTTCGTGCCGACCGAATCCGCGATCGA
>CAZNII010000042.1:4833-7325 GCA_964573075.1 uncultured Novosphingobium sp.
TGATCTGGCTGAAGGTCGATTCGGCGAGCTTCGTGCCGACCGAATCCGCGATCGAACGGCAAGAGCGGCTGGCCCGCGAAGGCAGCACTCAGGGCGCCTAGGCTCCGGCCATCGCCCGCCAGTGCGCCACCAGCGCCTCGGCGTTGGCGGTCCAGCTGTAGGCGGCCACACCGGCCCGGACCGTCTCGGGATCCGGCCGGGTGGCCAGCAGTTCCTGCACCGCCGTGGCAATCGCTGTCGCATCGCGCGGCACCAGCCGACCCCAGGCGGGATCGGTGATCAGTTCCCGCGCGCCGGGGATCGGAGTGGTCACTACCGGGGTGCCGCAGGCCAGCGCCTCGACCCAGGCATTGGCCAGCCCCTCGCTGGCGGTCGGCAACACGAACACGTCGGCCGCATTGAGCACCACCGGCAGTTCGCCATGTGGCACCGCCCCCAGGAAACGGACCCGCCCGGCCACGCCCAGCCGCTCGGCCAGGCTCTTGAGCGAGTTCTCATCCTCACCCTTGCCGGCCAGCAGCAGGATCGCATCGGGCAGGGCTGCCAAAGCCTCGATCGCGTACTTCTGGCCCTTGCGCGGGATCAGCGCGCCGACCGTCGCCAGCACCGGAACCCCGCGCGGCAGGCCCAGCTGGTCGCGGCACATCTTGCGGTCATAGGGCCGGAACAGGTCGGCATCGAGCCCGGTGCGATGGATCGCGATCCTGGCCCGGTCCATTCCCAGCGCCGCCATGTCGTCCGCCAGCCCCCCGGCCACGGCGAGCAGCCCCTGCGCCGCGTTTCCGGCTTCAAGCACCTGCCGCGCGGTTGCCGGATCCCTGCCCCAGTGGTGGATGTCGGCGCCGCGCGCCTTGATGCTGACCGGCAGGCCCAGCGCCCGGCCGATCGCCACCGCCGCCGGCCCGTCCGGATAGAAGAACTGCGCGTCGACCAGATCGAACGGGGCCTCGGCATGCAGCTGCCGGGCAAGCGGCAAGACCGCCTTTGCCTCGGCCCGGGCATTGCGCCCCGGCAGGCGCGGCACCAGGGTAAAGCACGGGCGCAGCACCCGCACCCCGCCGCGCAGCTCCTCGTCGGGCAGGTCGAGCAGCGGGCGATAACGCGGATGGCGCGAAAGCGGGAAGGGCGGAATGCCCAGCGGATTGACCAGCACCAGATCGACATCGCCGCGCTTCGCCACAGCCTGCATCTGCCGTTCGACGAACACGCCGAAGTTCGGGGTGTGATCGTTGGGATAGAGCGTGCTGAGGCTCAGCACCCGCAGCCGGGTCACAGCGGGCGCACCAGCATCTCGGCCGCCGCGATCCAGGCCGGATTGTCGACCACGATCTGGCGCTGGCCGGGATCGGGCGGCAGGATCGCCACGCGGTGCTCGTCGCGGTCGATCATCCGCCCGAAGGCAAAGCGGCCGCCGGCGCGCGGAACGAGAACGTCGCGGTTGAGCAGACGGCCATAGCTTTCCGGGCCGTACTGGCGCAGCCAGACCTGGTCGCCGGCGCGGTAAAGCCCGGCCGGTGCCTCGATCGCCAGCACCACCTGCACGCCATCGCCGCCGAGGGCCGAGGGCAGGATCGCATCGCGCGGAACGGGCAGCGCCTCGGCCCCGTCGGCGGTAAGGCGGGCAACGAAGCGGGGATTTTCCCCCACGCCGGAACGAACCAGCAATTCCGGCTCCACCTCCAATGCCGCGGCGATCCGGTTCATCCAGGTGAGCGACAACTGCCGCGTACCGGTTTCGAGCCGCCCGATCGTCTGCGCCGTGGTCTGCGGCCGGCAACGCGCGGCGACATCGGCCAGGGTCAGCTTCTTCTCACGGCGAATGTCGCGAATGCGGTTGATCATCGGGCAGTCCTGTAACCAAATTGGTTTTTCGCTTTCCTACACGGTGGCGCATTTGGCAAGTCGATTCGCACCGGAATCAGCCAAGGGGACATGCCATGCAGCGCGAACTGGTCGAACGCGAACTGACCGTTGAGGGGCCTTCGCAGCGGCCGCCGCGCAGGGGCCGGCGTTCGGTCACGGTCAATCTCGCCGAAAGCCCGCTCACCTGGCTCCACGCCCGCGGGCACCTGTCCGACGTCCAGTTTGCCGCCGGTGAATGCCTGCGCCGCGATTTCGAACGCGCGCAGATCGTGCCGGGAGTAACGATGCGCTGGGATCCGGTGCGGGTGCGGGGCGGCAACGGCGATCCCTTGTTGAGCGCGGGAGAGCGCCAGCTGGCCGCCCGCCAGCGTTTTGACGCTGCGGTAAAGGCAGCCGGCCCGGGTCTGTCGGATATTCTCTGGCGGGTGGTCTGCGCTGGCGAGGGCCTGCCCGGTGCCGAACGCGCGCTCGGCTGGCCAGCACGTAGCGGCAAGCTGGTGCTGGGCCTGGCGCTCGATCGGGTCGCCGGGTTCTACCGGATCGGCTGAAGCCGAACCTCCGACTGATACGTTCGTCGAGCCGGCTGGCCGGCTGGTCGATGCCCTTGCCAAGGGTGGGAAACCCGCGCC
>CAZNII010000042.1:7425-21447 GCA_964573075.1 uncultured Novosphingobium sp.
TCGAGCCGGCTGGCCGGCTGGTCGATGCCCTTGCCAAGGGTGGGAAACCCGCGCCAAAGTGCCTGCCTGGTCAACCCCCGGGCAGGAGAACATCATGGAGCGGCGGCAATTTCTGGCATCGAGCGGCGCGCTGGCGCTGGCCTTCGCGGCGGACCCGGTGTTCGCGAAGGGCAAGGCGGCGGGCGGCGATGCGCGGCTGCGCGGCCTGCTTGACGCGATCTTTCAGGACGGGATTGCGCGTTCGCCCGAATTTGCGACCTCGCTGGGTCTGGACAAGGGCCGCCTGGCCCATCTGCGCGGTCAGCTGAGCCCGGCCACCGCGGCCGAACGCCACGCCGACCTTGCCCGCAACCGGCGCTGGCTGGCGCGGGTCAGGGCCGTGCCGGCCGCAGGATTGAGCGAGGCCGGCAAACGCCACCGCGCGTTGGCGCTCTATCAGCTTGAGCAGCGGACCACTTCGGCCCAGCGGTTCGATATCGATTCGGTCCAGCGGCCCTATCCGATCTTCCAGCAGGGCGGGGCCTATTTCGGGATCCCCGATTTCCTGACCTCGCAGCATCCGGTGAAAAGCGCCGCCGATGCCGAGGCCTATCTCTCGCGGCTCAGCGCCTTCGCGCGGGTGCTGGACGAGGACAGCGCCGAACAGAAGGCGCAGGCCGCGCGCGGCTTTGTCGCGCCGGGCTGGTCGCTGGACCTGACGCTGGGCCAGATGGCCAAGCTGCGCGGGCAGCCGGCCGCCGGAAGCACCATGGCGAACTATCTGGGCGGCAAGGCCAAGGAGCTGGGCCTGGCCGGTGACTGGCAGGGCCGCGCCGCGAAGGTCATCGAAGGTGCGGTCTATCCGGCGCTTGACCGGCAGATCGCGCTGATGACCGAGCTGCGCCGCACTACCCGTCCCGGCGATGGCGCCTGGCGGCTCGACCGCGGGGATGAGATCTATGCCGCCGCGCTGGCGCAGGCGACCACCACCGCGATGACCCCCGACGAGGTCCATGCCGCCGGGCTGGCCCAGGTGGCCGACATCTCGGCCAGGCTCGATACGATCCTGCGCGATGCCGGGCTCAGCCAGGGCAGCGTCGGCGAACGCCTGACCGAGCTCAACAAGCGGCCCGAACAACTCTATCCCAACACCGACGAGGGCCGGAAGGCGCTGATCGACAGCCTCAACGCCGGGGTTGCCGACATGTGGGGACGGCTGCCCAAGGCCTTTGCCGAAGTGCCTCGCCAGCCGCTGGAGATTCGCAGCGTGCCGGTGGAGATCCAGGACGGCGCTTCGAACGGGTACTACAACCGCGCCTCGCTCGATGGTTCGCGTCCGGCGATCTACTGGATCAATCTCAAGGACGTGGGCGACTGGCCGAAATATTCGCTCCCGGCGCTGACCTATCACGAAGGCGTTCCCGGACATCACCTGCAGGGCTCCTACTCGCAGCTGGCCGGCGATTTGCCGATGCTGCTGAGGAACATGTTCCTGTCCGCCTATGGCGAGGGCTGGGCGCTCTATGCCGAGCAGCTGGCTGACGAGCTGGGCGCCTACAAGGGGATCGAGCGCGCCGGATTCCTGCAAAGCTTCCTGTTCCGCGCCGCGCGGCTGGTGGTCGATACCGGGATCCACCACAAGCGCTGGAGCCGCGAACAGGCGACCGACTACATGGTTGCCACCACCGGCTTTGCCCGCCCGCGCAGTCAGCGCGAGGTGGAACGTTACTGCACCCAGATGGGGCAGGCCTGCTCCTACAAGATCGGCCACATGGCCTGGGTTGCCCAGCGCCAGAAGGCCGAAGCCGCGCTGGGCGCGAAATTCAGCCTGCCGTGGTTCCACGAGATCCTGAAGGACGGGGTGATGCCGCTGTCGATGCTGGAGGCGCGGGTGGACGAGCGGATCAGGGAGCGGCTGGGGAGGGGGTAATCTAACCCTCGACCAGCTCGGCCAGTTCCAGCCAGCGCTCCTCGGCCGCGTCCTTTTCGGCGCGGGCGGCCTCGATTGCCTTGGTCAGCGCGGCAAAACGATCCGGGTTTTTCGTGTAGAGCGCGGGGTCCGATAGCGCCGCCTCATCGCGTTCAATTTGGGCCAGCAATTCCTCGATCCGGCCCGGCAGCAGGTCGTAATCGCGCTGGTCCTTGTAGGACAGCTTGGCCTTCTTCGCAGGCGGAGGAGGGGGCGGGGGGGTGGGTGAGTCAGGTCCAGGCCCACCCCCAACCCCTCCCGCCTGCGGGAGGGGAGACTTTTGCGCTTTCGGTGCCTTCCTGGTGCGCTGCTTCTCCCAGTCGGCATAGCCGCCGGCGATGACATCGACCTTGCCGCTACCGTCCAGCCCCAGGGTAATGGTCACCGTCCGGTCGAGGAAATCGCGGTCGTGGCTGACGATCAGGACGGTGCCGTCATAGTCGGCGATCACTTCCTGCAGCAGGTCGAGCGTTTCGAGGTCGAGATCGTTGGTCGGCTCGTCGAGCACCAGCAGGTTGGATTTGCGGGCGAATTCGCGGGCCAGCAGCAGCCGGCTGCGCTCCCCGCCCGAAAGCGTCCCGACCCTGGCATCGACCAGTCCGGGATCGAACAGGAAGTCCTTGAGATAACCCTGGATGTGCTTGCGTTGCCCCCGCACGTCGATCCAGTCGCCGCCTTCGGCCAGCACGTCGCGGACCCGCTTTTCTGGGGCGAGCAGGCTACGCTGCTGGTCGATCATCACCCCGTGGAGCGTCTTGGCGAGCGTCACGGTGCCGCTGTCTGGCGCCAGTTCGCCGGTCAGCAGTTTCAGCAGCGTGGTCTTGCCAGAGCCATTGGCCCCGACCAGGCCGATCCGGTCACCGCGCTGGATCCGCAGCGTGAAATCCTTGACGATCGGGCGCTCGCCGAACTTCTTGCAGACCTTGTCGGCAACAATCACCGCCTTGGTCTTCACTTCATCGACCACCAGCTTCATCTTCGCCGCGCCTTGCGGGCTGAGCATGGCGGCGCGCTGGGCGCGCATTTCCCACAGTTTCTCGAGCCGACCCTGGTTGCGTTTGCGCCGCGCGGTTACCCCGCGTTCCAGCCAGTGCGCCTCGATCTTGAGCTTGGCGTCGAGCTTTTCGGCGGCGCGGGCCTCTTCGGCATAGACCTGTTCCATCCAGGCCTCATAGCCGCCAAAGCCGATTTCCTTGCGCCTGAGCGACCCGCGATCGAGCCACAGCGTGGCCTTGGTCAGCCGTTCGAGGAAGGTGCGGTCGTGGCTGATGACCACGAACGCGCCCTTGTAGCGTCCAAGCCAATCCTCCAGCCAGTCGATCGCCGCCAGGTCGAGGTGGTTGGTCGGCTCGTCGAGCAGCAGCAGATCGGGCTCGCTGGCGAGCGCGCGGGCCAGCGCGGCCCGGCGCCGTTCGCCGCCGCTGGCGCTAGCTGCCTTGCGGCTCAGGTCGATTCCGAGCTGCCCGGCGATCGCCTCCACTTCGTGGCGGGGCGGGGCGTCATTGCCCGACAGGGCGAAGTCCATCAGCGTGTCGAACCCGGTGAAGAACGGGTCCTGCTCAAGCATGACGATCCTGGTCCCCGGCTGGACCGAGCGCTTTCCCTTGTCGGCCTCGATCTCACCGCCGATCAGGCGCAGCAGCGTGGTCTTGCCCGCGCCGTTGCGGCCGATCAGCGCCAGCCGGTCACGCGGGCCGATATGCAGGTCAAGCTCGCGGAACAGCCAGCCCGAGCCCTGCTGCAGGCCAAGTTCTTCCCAGGAGAGGATCGGTGCTGCCGCCATGGTGCTGGGCACCTAGGGGCGTGAGGGCGCGTTGACAAGGCGCACGCAGAGCCCGACAGGGGAAGCCATGCGTACTGTCTGGCTGAATGGCGAATTCCTCCCCGAAACTGAGGCCCGGGTTTCGATCTTCGATCGCGCGCTGCTGTTCGGGCAAGGCGTCTACGAAGTGTCCCCGGTGCTCGACGGGCACTACTGCAACTGGCCGCACCACGCCGCCCGGCTGGAGCGGAGCAAGGCGACCGCGCTGATCCACGACGATACCGACTGGCCTGCCGTGCTGGCGGAGTTGATCGCGCGCAATGGTTTGGTCGAAGGGCGAGTCTATCTCCAGATCACCGGCGGCGCGCCGGCCGATCGTGACTTCCTCAACACCATGCCGCCCGCGCCGCCGACCCGCTTTGCCTTTACCCAGGAAGCCAAGCTGGTCGATCACCCGCTGGCGCAGAGTGGGCTTCGGATCATGCTCCATCCCGATGCCCGCTGGCAGGTCCGCTCGGCCAAGACCACCCAGTTGCTCTACGCGGTGATGGCCAAGGAGGCCGCGCGCGAGGCCGGTTATGACGATGCCTGGCTGGTCGAGGACGGCCACATCACCGAACAGACCAGCGCCAATGCCCACATCATCGACGCGCGCGGGGTGCTGGTCTCGCACCCGGTCGATCACGGCGTCCTGCCCGGCGTGACCCGGATCTGCGCGCTGGAAATCGCCCGCGAGATGGGGCTGACGGTCGAGGAGCGCGCCTTCACCCCGGAGGAACTGTTCGCTGCCCGCGAAGCCTTCGTCTCGGCCGCCGGATCGCTGGTGCTGCCGGTGGTGGCGGTTGACGGCAAGCCGATCGGCAATGGCGGACCCGGGGTGCTGACCTCGGAAATCCGTCGTCGCTATGTCGCCTTGCTGCGGGCTGGGTGAACCATTCACTTCGTGTTCAAACCTCAGTGCCTAGACCGCCAATTGTCATGAAGAAGTTGCTGATCCCGATCGCCATCGCGCTGTGCCTGCCGGTTCTGCCGGCCCAGGCAAGCGGCCCCGCGAACGCGCAGGACAAGGCGCGCGAGGATTTGCGCGCCGGCAAGATCAAGCCGATCCGCGATATCGAGAACATGGTCCTCCCCACCATGCCGGGCACGCAATATCTGGGCATCGAATACGATCCGGTGGCGATGGCATACCGGCTCAAGTTCATCCGCGACGGGCGGGTGATCTTTGTCGATGTCGATGCCCGCAGCGGCGAAGTGATCCGCAAGCTGCAATAGCCGCAGCCTTGCTTGACCTGTCTGGGCTTTGGCCTCATTTGATCGGCTGAATATTTTGGGGAACCTGCCATGCGCATCCTGATCGTCGAGGACGAACCGACCCTCGGCAAGCAACTGAAGTCCACGCTCGAAGCCAATGGCTATGCGGTCGACCTTTCGACCGATGGCGAGGACGGGCATTTCATGGGTTCGACCGAGGATTACGATGCGGTGATCCTCGACCTTGGCCTGCCCGAGATCGACGGCCTGACTGTTCTGGGGATGTGGCGCAAGGAAGGCCGCAAGTTTCCGGTGCTGGTGCTGACCGCGCGCGACAGCTGGTCGGACAAGGTCGCCGGGCTCGATGCCGGGGCCGACGATTACCTGGCAAAGCCGTTCCAGACCGAGGAACTGATCGCCCGCCTGCGCGCGCTGATCCGCCGCGCCTCGGGCAATACCAGCAGCGAGCTGACCGCCGGCGATGTGCGGCTGGATACCCGTTCGGGCCGGGTCACGCTGGACGGGGAGCCGGTCAAGCTGACTGCGCAGGAATACAAGCTGCTGTCCTATCTGCTGCACCACAAGGGCAAGGTGGTCAGTCGAACCGAACTGATCGAACACATCTACGATCAGGACTTCGACCGGGATTCGAACACCATCGAAGTGTTCGTCACCCGCATCCGCAAGAAGCTGGGCGCCGATGTGATCACCACGATCCGCGGGCTTGGCTACAGCCTGGACGATCCCGCTGCCGGCGGGCGCGGCTGAGACGACACCACAACCGTTCGCCCTGAGCTTGTCGAAGGGCTGTTCTTCCTGGCGAGGTAGCAAGAAAGTGCAGTCTTTCGACAAGCCCAGGAAGAACGGATAGGGGAATTCGCGGTGGATACTGCGAAAGACACGGTCCCCCACACCGGGTCGCTGGCCCGGCGGATGATCCTGATCGCCGCCGCCTGGATTGCGGTGCTGCTGCTGGGCGGAGGGATCGCGCTTGACCGCACCCTGACCGGGCTGGTCACCCGCAATTTCGATTCCCAGCTCGAATACCTGCTCAACGGGATGATCGCCTCGGCCGAAGTCGGCACCGATGGCGAGGTGTTTCTCAACCGTCCGCTTGGCGACCAGCGCCTGCTCGAACCGAACAGCGGGCTCTACTGGCAGATCCGGGGTGTGGGGCACGAGGATTTCCCCTCGCGCTCGCTGTGGGACCGCACGCTCGAAGTGCGCGCCGGACATCTCGACAAGGATGTCCATGCCTATGACAGCAACCAGTTCGCCGGAGAGCCGCTGCGGGTGATGGAGCGCTCGATCAAATTGCCTGGCAGCGAGACGGTGTGGTGGTTCACCGTGGCCGAGCGGCGGGTCAATCTTGACGAGCAGATCGGCCGGGTCCGGCGGATCCTGCTGCGCAGCTTTGCCGTGCTCGGGCTGGGGCTGTTCGTCATGGCCATGCTGCAGACCTGGCTGGGGCTGGGGCCGCTGCGCGGTGTGCGGCTGGCGATCCAGAAGATGCGCGGTTCGGGCGCCAACCGGGTGACCGAGCCGTTGCCGCTCGAAGTCCAGCCGCTGGTCGAGGAGCTTAATGCCCTGCTGGCCCATACCGAGCGTCAGGCCGAAGAGGCGCGAACCCACGCCGGCAACCTCGCCCATGCGCTCAAGACCCCGCTGACCGTGGTGATGAACGCGGCCACTGCCAAGGCCCCGGATCTGGCCGATACCGTAATCCGCGAGGCTGCGGTGATGCGCCGACAGGTCGATCACCACCTGGCCCGGGCCCGCGCGGTCGGCCGGCGCGGGGCGGGTCAGGCTCGGGCCACGGTCGGCGAGAGCGTCGAGGCCGTGCTTCGCGCAGTCACCGTGCTCTATGACAAGACCCGCTTCGACCTTGACGGCAAGCGCGAGGCCCAGGTGGCGATCGAACGCCAGGACCTCGACGAGATTCTCGGCAACCTGATCGAGAACGCGGCCAAATATGGCGGCGGCTCGGTGTTCGTGACGATCGACCCGACCGGCGAAGGCGAGTGGTGCGAGATCTGGGTTGAGGACGACGGTCTGGGTATTCCCGAATCCGAACGCGACCGGATCTTCGATCGCGGCGCCCGCCTCGATACCGGCAAGCCCGGCACCGGCCTGGGCCTCGCGATCGTCCGTGATGTCGCTGAAATCTACGGCGGCGGAGTGACCCTGGACGAAAGCGAAGACCTCGGCGGCCTGCTGGTCAAGCTACGCCTGCCCCGGGCGCGGGGCTGATCGCCCTACTTCGCCCCGGCCGCCTGTTCGTGGTGGCGGATCACTTCCTGGATGATGAAGCGCAGGAACTTCTCGGAAAATTCGGGGTCGAGCTGGGCATCCTCGGCCAGTTTGCGCAGCCGGGCGATCTGCGCTTCCTCGCGCCCGGGATCGCTGGCGGGGAGGGCCTTTTCGGCCTTGTAGGCGCCGACCGCCTTGGTGATGCGAAAGCGTTCGGCAAGGATGTGGATCAGCGCGGCATCGATATTGTCGATGGAGGCGCGGAAGCCGGCCAAGACCGGATCGGGATTGGTCATGCTCATCGCCCGCCTCGCTAGCCCGGAAATCGCGCAATTCCAAGCTTGCCTTCCGGACAAAGCGCGCGCAATGCGCAAAGCCGAGATGAGCGCCGATGTGATCCCCCTCCGCCCGCACCACGCCGAACCCTCGCTGGGCCCGATCATGGCCCTGACCGCGCAGGGGATGAACGCGGTCAACCAGGTGATCCTGGAACGGATGCAGAGCGAGATTCCGCTGATCCCGGCGCTGGCCGGGCACCTGATCGCCGGCGGTGGCAAGCGGATGCGGCCGATGTTGACCCTGGCCGGCGCGGCGCTGTGCGATTACCACGGCACCCGGCACCACAAGCTGGCCGCCGCGGTCGAATTCATCCACACCGCCACCCTGCTGCACGACGACGTGGTCGATGGCAGCGAGCTGCGCCGCGGCAAGGCTGCCGCCAACCTGATCTTCGGCAACCCGGCGACCGTGCTGGTCGGCGATTTCCTGTTCACCCGCAGCTTCGAACTGATGGTTGAGGATGGCAGCCTCAAGGTGCTCAAGATCCTCTCGGGCGCGAGCTCGGTGATCAGCGAGGGCGAGGTCGATCAGCTGACTGCCGCCCGGCAGATCGAGACCAGCGAGGAACGCTACCTCAACATCATCGGCGCCAAGACCGCCGCGCTGTTCGCCGCCGCCACCCGGATTGCCGCCGTGGTCGCCGAAAAGGGCGAGGCGGAAGAACGCGCGCTCGACGATTACGGCCGCAACCTCGGCATTGCCTTCCAGCTGGTCGACGATGCGATGGACTACGATTCCGAAGCCAGCGAAATGGGCAAGGGCAAGGGCGACGATTTCCGCGAGGGCAAGATGACCCTGCCGGTGATCCTGGCCTATGCCCGGGGCAGCGAGGCCGAGCGCGCCTTCTGGAAGGATGCGATCCTGGGGCACCGCACTTC
The DNA here is from genome assembly GCA_964573075.1 of uncultured Novosphingobium sp. GTDB lineage: Bacteria > Pseudomonadota > Alphaproteobacteria > Sphingomonadales > Sphingomonadaceae > Novosphingobium. Next base: position 15,857 of record CAZNII010000042.1, read on the forward strand.
GGACGCGGATCTGGCCCACGCGGTCGAGCTGATCCGCCGCCACGATGCGGTCAATGCCACCCGCGAACGCGCCCGCCATTTCGCCCAGCGCGCGATCAACGCCATCGCGATCTTCCCGCAGAGCGAAGTCCGCAGCGCCATGGCAGAGGCGGCGGAGTTCGCGGTTGCGCGGCGCGCCTGAGCAGACTGGTAATAGCCTTAATTCAGAGTAATATCGGTCCTTCCAAAGGGGGAGGGCGCAATGAATCGTGCCTTGGCGTTCTTGATCGGCTTCGCTCTAGCGGCCCCGGCCGGGGCCACCAGCTACATGCCGGTTCATGTCATCACCAAAGAGGACATGCGCGAGGCGGCCAGACGGCGGCGCGAGGAGCAGGCCTTTTGTCGCAAGGCGCGCAAGGCCATGGGCCGGATTGAAAAGCTTGGCTCACTGAAGAAATACGATTCCACCCGCAAAATGGAATTCGCCTGGCTACTCGAACGCGGAGAGGAGGGCTGCCCGCAGGACCTCGACCTGGCGATCGCGATCGTCGAGCCGCTGGTGGATACCCGGTACTTCTACATGGATTCGTCCAGCATCATGCAGCGTCTGTTCGACTTGTTGAACAGACGCGGGCGTCCGGACGATCTGGCCCGCGCCGCCGAACTGCATCGTTACCTGTGGGTGCGGGGAAGTTACGCCGTCAAGGAACCGCCAAACTGGAGCGATCCGGAACGCCGCTCCTTCGTGGCCCGTGAAGAGGTGTGGAAGCTGGTTGGCGCGGCGGCCGATGGCACTTCTCGGGCCTATCAGCTTCATGTCGAAGCCTTGCTCGATCCGCTTTCGCCGCGGTTCGATCCGGCGGCCGGGGTTAGTCTGCTCGAGCTGCAGCCCGGGGTGGAGGGCCCGCTCAAGGCCGCCCGGATCCTGCTCGATGGCAAGCTGCTCCCGGTCGATCGGCCGCGCGCAGAGGGGCTGTTGTGGCGTATCGCCGGCCATACCGACGAGGCGACACTGCTGCTGATCGACCTCTACCAGGTCGAACTGGCAAGCAAGGACCCGGCGGTACGGCGCCCGCTGGTGTTCCGGCTGCTGCCGTTCGTCGTCGATCGAAATTATCCAAAAAGCGCCGCGCTGCGGGCGCGGTTCGCCCCGTTTCTGATCCCCGACCTGACCGATCCCGATCCCAGGGTGCAGGCCGGCGGGGCCGCGCAGCTGGCGATCCTGGGGCGGCAGGGCACGGAAGCTGCCGTGCCTCCCCTGCTGGCCTGGATCGAGCCGCGGCTGGCCTCGCGCGACAAGGCAACGGCGGACCAGGCGCGCGAAATCCTCAAGTCGCTGGTGATGGACGGCGTCGGGCCGGCCCGGGCGGTGATGGACCGCGAATATGCCCGGATGGGCGGGCTGGTCGAGGCCGGGGACTGGTCGCCAGACCTGGCCAAACCAGTGCCGATGGAAAAGGTCATCCTGTCGTTCGATTATCCCACCCGAGCCATACGCGAGGAGCGCACGGGAGTGGTGCGGGCCGAGGCGGTGTTCGGGCCGGACGGCAAGGTGTTCATGATCGCGATCACCGGTTCGTCGGGCTCGCCGGACCTCGACCGTACGGTCCAGTCCACCCTGCAACGCCGGATGCGCCGGTCCTGGCCGGAATGGCCGGGGCGCTATGTGCGGGTCAAGCTGCCGCCGATCCAGTTCCGGATCTCCGGCTGCGACGACGAACCGCCGCCGCCAGCGGTCGAGGGGGCGACGCTGGTCGACGGTGTGCGGTACTGCCGACAACCGGATGTGACACCCATCGTCCTGAACTAACGGTTTGCCGTTCGCCGCCCTCTGCGCGCGACGAACTGCGTGACGGATTCACCCGGATTTAACCACGCGCGGCCGATTGTTCCCGTGCTTGGGGGCCCAAACCCGACCCGTCCAGGGGTCGCTGTCAAAAGGGCCGTAACATGATGGAATACCACAATTCCCGCCCCGCCCGGATCATCGGGCCGCTGCGCGAGGTGCTCACGCGCGAGAACCTGCCGCCGCGCAATACCAGCCGCTGGGTCGCCAGCCGCAAGGCCCAGGTGGTCGCTGCGGTCGAGAGTGGGCTGATCACGATCGACGAGGCGATGGCGCGCTATAACCTCAGCCTCGAGGAGTTCTGCTCGTGGCAGCGGGCGATGGACCGCGGCGGCGTCGCCGGGTTGCGGATTGCCGCCGCCCAGCGCCAGCGCGGCGAGCGCGTCCGCCGGACCCGCCATCCGCTCAGCGGAACACTGGTCGCAGCGACCATGCACTGAATACCCGGCGACCCCGCGCGCGATCCGTCCGTTGCTGCCCCCCAAGCAGGACGGACGCGCGCGGGGCTTGACCTGTCTTGCCTGAACGGCTTCACTCCAGTTGCGAAAAGAAACCAGACCAACCGGGGGAGATCCGCCTGATGCAACGCCGCCGCCTCGGCAAGAGCGCCATTGTCGTTTCCGATATCTGCATGGGTACCATGACCTTCGGCAGCCAGACCGGCGAGGCCGAGGCGATCCGCATCCTCGACCAGTGCTTCGATGCCGGAATCGATTTCTATGACACCGCCGAAGGCTATCCGGTGCCGCCCGATCCCAAATGGGTCGGCCGGACCGAGGAGATTGTCGGCAAGTGGCTCAAGACCAAGCCGCGCGACGCGATCGTGCTTGCCACCAAGGTTTCCGGCCCCAGCCACGTCTGGTTCCGCAGCCCCAAGCGCGAGGGCATGACCGCGCTCGACCGGCGCAACATCATGGTCGCGGTCGAGGATAGCCTGAAGAAGCTCGGCACCGATTACATCGATCTCTACCAGACCCACTGGCCCGATCACGAACTGCCCTATGATGAGACCATGGAGGTGCTCGACGAGCTGGTGCGCGCCGGCAAGGTGCGGATCACCGGCTGCTCGAACGAAACCAGCTGGGGGCTGATGAAATCGATCCAGACCGCCGAGCGGCTGGGCACGGTCCGCTATCAGACGATCCAGAACAATTTCAGCCTCAACAACCGCCGCTTCGAGGATGAACTGGCCCAGGTCTGCCGGATGGAAGGGGTCAGCCTGATCCCCTATTCGCCGATCGGCGGCGGGGTCCTTTCGGGCAAGTACCTGAACGGGGCCAGGCCGGAGGGTGCGCGATTCAGCCGCTATCTCGAGATCGGCGGGCGCCAGGCGGTGATGGCCAACCGGTTCGTCAACGATCGCTCGCTCGCCTCGACAGAAAGGTTCATGGCGCTGGCACAGGAAGCCGGGATGAGCCCGGTGACCATGGCGGTGGCCTGGTCGAAACAGCACGATTTCGTCGCCTCGACCATTGTCGGGGTCAGTGCCGAAGGGCAACTACCTGAAATACTTGCGGCAATCGACCTGGTCCTGCCGGACGACCTGATGAAGGCGATCGACAAGGTCAGCCGGGAAATCCGTTACCCGATGGGCTGAGCGGCGCATGCCGTTCGCCGCGAAATTGCTTCGCTCCGTCGCTTGGTGCTCGCACTGCGCCCGGCAGGCCAACAGCATGGCGCCACGTCCGGGTCGCAGGAGGATCGGTTGAGTGCTTTGACAGGGGTGGCCGCGCTGGCCCTGCTTGCCGCGCAGGCAGATGGCACGGTTCCGCCTCAGGCCGTCCCGCCGGCCGCGACTGCTCCGGCCGCCCCGCAAGCACCCGATCCGTCCGCTCCGCCGGTCGCAACCGATCCAGCCACGCCCCCGGCGCCGAGGGCGGAAGAGGTGTCTCCGGTCGAGGCCGGGGCGATCGTGGTCACCGCCAAGCCCAAGAGCGACCCGCTGATGGGTCCGAACGCTGCCGCCTTCAAGCTGACCCAGGAAATCGACGACGCGCTGGTTGCTCCGATCGCCATGGCCTACAAGGAAAACCTGCCCAAGCCGGCGCGGATGGGACTGCACAATTTCATCCGCAACATCAGCTCGCCGATCGTCTTCATCAATGATCTGCTGCAGCTCAAGTTCGGGCGCGCCTTCAAGACCCTGGGCCGGTTCGTGATCAATACCACGCTGGGGCTGGGCGGGCTGATCGACCGCGCCAAGGACAAGCCGTTCAACCTGCCTTACCGGCACAACGGCTTTGCCAATACGCTGGGTTATTATGGCGTCGGGCCGGGGCCCTACCTGTTCCTGCCGTTCATCGGCCCGACCAGCCTGCGCGATGTGATCGGCGGTGCGGTCGACGGGGTGGTGCTGCCCTATGGGATCGGCGCGCCGTTCAACAAGCTCTACTACACCATCCCCAACGGCGCGGTCCGCTCGCTCGACCGGCGGGTGGAGTTCGATTGCCAGCTGCAGGCGATCCGCAAGTCCGACGATCCCTATGCCGCTCACCGGGCCTATTACCTCAAGAAACGCCAGGCGGAGATCGACGAACTGCACGGCAAGGGCAACGGACCCGAGCCGGCCGCGCAATGCGAGGCCGAGGCTTCGGGCGAGGCGGCCCCGGTTCCAGCTCAGGTGCCAGCCCCGGCTGCTGAACCGGCTGCGCCGGCACCAGCTTCACCAACGCCTTCCAACTGACTGTCGCCCGGCCTAAGGAGCGCGGGTGACCCAGCTCCCGATCCATGCCGTGCTGCCCGATCTGCTCGCCGTGCTGCGGGCGCGGGCAAGCGCGGTGCTGGTGGCGCCGCCGGGTGCGGGCAAGACCACTTCGGTCGCGACCGCGCTGCTGGCCGAGCCGTGGTGCAGCGGCAGCGTGATCCTGCTTTCGCCGCGCCGGGTCGCGGCCCGCGCTGCGGCCGAGCGGATGGCCGAACTGCTGGGGGAAAAGCCAGGCGAGACGGTCGGCTACCTGACCCGGCTCGACAGCAAGCGCTCAGCCAAGACCCGGGTGCTGGTGATGACCGAGGCGATCTTCGTCTCGACCATTCTCAAGGACCCGGACCTTGCCGGGGTTTCGGCGGTGCTGTTCGACGAGGCGCACGAGCGGCATCTCGATTCCGACCTGGGGCTGGCGCTGGCGATCGAGAGCCAAGCGGTGCTGCGCGAGGATCTGCGGCTGGTGGTGATGAGCGCGACGATCGACGGCGCGCGGTTCGCCGCGCTGCTCGGCGATGCGCCGGTGATCGAGAGCGAGGGCAAGGCCCATCCGCTGGCGATCCGCTGGCTGGGCGCCAGGCCGGAGCTGCGTATCGAGGAAGCGATGGCCAGCGCGGTGCTGACCGCCTGGCGCGAGGAGAGCGGCGACGTGCTGGCTTTCCTGCCCGGGGTGGGCGAGATCGAACGGGTTCGCGCCACGCTGGAGCAGAAGCTCCCTTCGGCACTGGTCCTGCCCCTCCACGGCCAGTGCGAACCGGCTGCCCAGCGCGCGGCAATTCGGCGTGATCCGCAAGGCCGGCGGCGGATCGTGCTGGCCACGGCGATTGCCGAAACCTCGCTGACGCTCGACGGGGTCTCGGTGGTGGTCGATGCCGGGCTGTCGCGCCGGGCGGAGTTCGACAAGGCCGCCGGGGTGACCCGGCTGGTAACCCATCGCGCCAGCCAGGCTGCGGCGGCCCAGCGTGCCGGGCGCGCGGCACGGCAAGGGCCGGGGGTGGCCTACCGGCTGTGGGAGGAAGCCGCACACAGCGGCCGTGCAGCATTCGACCCGCCGGAAATGCTCAC
>CAZNII010000043.1:0-21257 GCA_964573075.1 uncultured Novosphingobium sp.
CGTCAGCTAGAATTTTGTCGCAAGCCGAAGCGCGAAGTGACTCGTCAGAGCTGTTTCAGCACCCACGAGTGATTGTTTGATAGTTATTTAGTGCGAGAATGTCATGAGCCTGGATCATGCTGAAACCCAGTAAAATCAGCGGGTTTCGACCCGTTGTGCGCCCTCACCCGCCAAATGTGCCTTTTTGCCCGGACCCTGACCAATTTCCCGCAGTTTGCAGCTCATGGCCAAGGTCCGGGCAAAAGGCATGTTAGCTGCTCGGCATTTCATCATAGGTCTTGCCCCGCAGTAGGCGCCCTGCGGCCTTCTTGTTCACACCGCCCCACTGCTTGAAGAAGAATGCAGTGTCAGCGGCGCGGCAAGCTTTGCGGATCTGCAGCACCCACTTTTCCAGCATAGGCCGCGCGCCAGGGCCGCTTTCGCCACCGACGATTGCCCAATCGATGTCGGTGAGGTCCACGCCCCGCACCGATCCAATCAGCGGCTCGAACGAGATAAACCGCACTGCCGCTGGCGTTGCACGCAAATGGACGATCCGGGCCAGCACAGCTCTGTCCTCAACACTGGTGCCGAGCCATACGTTGGACAGGACCGGAAAGCGCTTCGTATCGGACAGCAGTGCTTGCATCCGCTCAGGCCGCTTAGTGAGCACCTGATAGGTGTGCTGAGGGGTCGCAGCCATTACCGCCCACACCCGCGCAATGAACGCATCGGGTACGCCGGGGTGGAACAGGTCGGACATGCTATTGACGAAGACCAAGCGCGGCTTGCGCCAGCGCAGCGGCTCCGTCAGCGCCTGCTCGTCCAGCCGGACCTTGCCGGTCCAGACGGCACGATTGCCGCTCTTGCGGGTCAGCCCCTTGTATTTGGGCATGCCCATCGCTGACAGGCGGTGGGCCATGCGCATAGCGTAGCAGTTGGTGCAGCCGGCCGTGGCGATGCTACAGCCAGCAACAGGGTTCCAGGTCGCATTTGTCCATTCGATCGAGCTCGATTGAGCCATTTCTCTTCTCCTAAGGGAATTGGCGCGCTCAATGGCGCGTCCACGTCATTTGCGGTGGGAACGGGGCGGCCCAGTCAACCGCCCCGTTTCGGTTTGGGTTATGCGTCAGCGGGCAGTCGGAACGCGTAAACGCGTGTGGCCTTGCCTCCCTTCGCCAGCTTCACCTTGACGGTGTGCCGGCCAGCATCGGTGCGCATGAGCGGCTTGACTGCCGGGTCGGCAAACAGCGCTTTCGGCTTTGGAAACGCCCGCTCAAGCGCCTTCTGAGTCAACAGCAACTCCCGCTTCCCGTCTTTGCCCACGAGGATCAGTGCTGGGGCTTTACCGATGCGCCTGCGGTAGGCCGCCGTGCTATCCGCCACATCAACCGTGACCACCCCCGGCTTCTTAGCGAGCCGACTGAGACGTTCAGCATTGGTGATTTCAGAACCAACCGCTTTGCGATTGATCCGGTAACACTTCAGCGTCGCCTGCATGCAGTCCAGTTCTTTTGGCAGGGCATAGAAACGCTGCGCCAGTCGACCGGCTGCATAGATCAGGCCGAAAGAGTCAGCGACACGGGCCTCCGAGCCAGCATTGCCGTCGATACCGACCGCGTCTCGGAACTTGGCGATGTATCCCTCGATCTGCTTCATCAAGCCGGATTCGTCTTCAGCCCGCGCCTTCACCAGCATGCGGAGGAAACGCCGCATTGGGTGCCCGAAGTGTTCACTGACGAGTTCAGCGATCGCCCTGGCCGCATCCTCGCCGGTATCGCACCCGTCAGGCAGTGTCTTTTCGAAGATCCCATGCCTGCGTTTTGGGCTGAGCGGCAATGCAAGCAGCCGATCTCCCGCCGCTAGCGCTGCATCGCTAGGCTGTGTAGCAAGCAAGGAGGCGATGGGATCGTTCGTCGAGGTGAGGTAGACAAAGCGTGAAGGATGGCCACGTGCCGTTCCAAAGCGGCCCTTGGATGTTCCCTGAGTCATCCTGAAAACGAGCTCGCGCATCTGATCGGCTCGCGCCTTGGCCCCGGACGCAGCACCCATCACACTCATCTCCTCGATGACGATCATCAGGTCGTTGTGCAGCGGTAGCTCCGCTTCCAGCGCGTTGATCGTGGTGTTCGCTGTGATCCAGTAGTTCTGACCAGCCGGCTCGAGCGCAGGCCCCACAACTGATGTGGCGAGATGCTGCAAGGTAGACTTTCCGACACCTTTCGGCCCGGAAAGTTCGAAGCCGATATTTTCGCGTAGACGGCTGAGCCTCAACAAAGGACCAGCGAATGCGATCATAACTGCAAAGGTGACCACAGGCTGACGCCGGGCAAGTTGGCGTACCACCTTCCTCCACGCTGCTGTCCCCTTAGCACTGCACTTCTGCGGCTGAGGCTCAAACAACACGATCGGTTCTCCCGCCCCATCTGGCGAGAATACCTCGCCCGAAATCAACGCGAAATGCGGGCCCGACCAGCCCGGCCGCTCGATCAGCGTTAGAGGCGGGAAGCCACTCACGTCGCGCGCCTTATTGATTGCCGTCCTCAAGTCGTCGCCAAAGAGCACGATGCCCGCGTCGCGCATCCGCCGTTTAGCCTTGGCGGCATCATCCGAGAGGTCGTCGAAGGGAATCCATGCCGACCGCGCGCCTTCAGCCGCTGACAACTCGACCCAAGGGGTTCCATCAGGTGCGGTAGCGCCGCGCACGTCCACATGGTTCACGCGGCGGTATTCGGCCCTTTCGGCCCTCTTCGCCTGCTTGGAGGCACAGGCCTGGTCGGTCGTGGAGTGGTCGGCAGGTGCTTCACCTGTCGGCGATTTGCTAGATTGTACGGGCTTCTTGCCCCGCCTTGCCTTGCCGTACTTTCGCATCTGCTTGGTCGGCTTCTTGTCTTGCGGCTTAGCACCCGTGTCACCGGGCTCATTGCAGTTGGCCGAGGTCAATTCCTTACTATCTGGCAAGAGCAAGGGTGCGGACAAAGCTTCGCCGATCACGCCGCCCTTGGGGCGACGCGCTACTTTATTCTTCATGAGAGTTCCTTTGGTTAGCCTGGGTGTCGCCCCAGATTCCCCACAATCCCCGCGATCAAATGTACGCTGTTTGTCAGCACAAAGTGGCGGAAGATGGGGGACACTGTGTTACACACAATGTTGATCTGAATTCGGCTATTTGCCAGTCAAATCAGCCTATTTCTGTCACTTAGCTGGTATCGAAGCGCATACAGACCTCCTCGTTCATGTATTTTTCGTCCGCGTGAATCCATTCCGACTCAGGCGAACTCCCATCATCAAGATCAGGTCGGCAGGCTCGAAGTGATCAAGCCACAAAAGCAGATTCGAATGGTGAGGTTCGGGGATTCTGAAGTGCTTGCGGCTGCGGCGCTGAGTGCCGACGCCGGACACTTCACCCCGCCACTTGCCGGGCCAGTACCCCTTCAGAAGGTAGGAAAGCGCGTACGGCAAGTCGTCGATCTCGCGCCTCGCCCGGATAGGTGGAGGATCTTTCCTGCCGCGCCGCTTGTAGCCCCGCTGTCCCCGCATCGTCTCAACCACGTCGATCCAGTCACCAGTCGCCACAGCATGGAAGTGCGGGTGAAGCGCTTCGCTCTCATCAGCGTATTGAATGTGCTCACCATGCAGGAACGCAATCAGGAAGCCGTCGCAGTCGGCCACCGAGCGCTTTCCAATAGATCGAGCCGCGCGTAGCAGGTCTTGCCGCAGTTTGGCGGTGTAACGTGAGGCCGTCTCTTCTCGAAACTGCCGACATGCCACCAGCCAGCTGGGCTTGGCCAGGTCATAGCGACGGAGCCGACCGGTTTGGTCCTCGTCCACCAGCTTCCAGACGCTGCCGATTACTCGGACGCGCAGGTCCCGCATAAACCGGCTAGATGCCAAGGATTGCGGGGAATGCGGGGAAAGGGCTGGATCGAGGCGGTCTGCAAGCGCTTCCAACCGCTTCGCTCGCCTAAGTGAACGGGCAGCACGCCTTTTCCCGGCGCTAACTGCTCTTGAACGGCACTTGCACACCAGCTTGCGAAGTGATTTCGCTCGATATGCATCCTCAGCCGTGGCTTGCTCTGCGGATTCGAAATCGCGCGAATGCAAGTCCGGTCGGTAGCGGTCATTTGGCCAGGGCAACCCTTTGATGGAAAGGCAGGTCATCAGGCAATGGCCCCGACGTTCAAGGTCCGCCTACACAAGGTCGCACCTCGGTATCCTTTTGTATGTCCCGACCAGCAGCCGACACTGCTTTGAAAATTCTTTTGTTGGCCGCAGTCGATTTCCCGAAGCCTGACGACATTGCGCAAGCGAGCGGTCGACTCGTCTTGTAAAAGCCGCCAGGTTGATGAGGCCGTGATGGCTCGGGGATTGTTCATAGCAGCGAGGATAGCTGCAGTTCGACGGTCAATCTTCGAATTGTCTAAGCCGTAGTTTGAACTTTCAGTCGAAATTCGATTCTGAGCATTCGTTGACTCGATCTGCTAGCTCCGGCACGATTTCTAATCGCTTTTAAACACGATCAGTGAGCACGATGTCATGGCAAAACCTAGGGTGCTGAAAGACTCGCGAGCTTCGCGTTTAGAGGCCCACAAGAGGATGATGGGGCGTAGGAAGGGAGCCCTGCTCGCTCAATTTGAAGAGGAAGCGGATCTCATCCGGGAGGGATTCTACGCCCGCAAATATGCCGAAAATCTAGCAAATGTTAAGAATCCACCATTTGATACCTCGACGGGTTTCCTGAAGCGCGAATGCTATCGCCTAATCTGCAGATTCCGTAGGATAGCGGGTGGCTACCGCGCCATCACGAGCGCTGCCTCTGAGTATTTGGACAAGCCAATTGAGAAAGTCGAATACAAGGATAATCCCTTCTACTGGGGACTTGCCGCCATCTTTCCAGATCGTGATGAGCTATCCGCACAGGATCTATCAAAGTTCGCCGCACAGCTTCTATACGCCGATCGCAACAACGTTGAAACGCAGCATCTCATTGGATTCCTGTACCAAACTGGCGGCCCTCGCAACCTTCGAGAACGATTGGACCAGAGCCGGCCAGACGAATCGTTAGTGCTCACACCTTTGGCGAGGGCGCCATGATGTCAGGTTAGCAAAAAATACTCTTACCCGGTCAACAGGCTGGACCTCTCAAGCCTTGAGGAGAATTCGTCAGCATTTTCCCACTCGTCGAGCATCGCCAGGAACCTCTTTGCCCAGGCCTCTAGCGCGTCACGCTTCTCGTCAGCCCAATCGTGACGTTGGTACACGCTAATGACACCAGCCTGGGTGACGGAAACATGGTTCAGGATCGCTTCCGTCACCTCGAATCTCACGCCCAGTCGCTGCAAGTTGGTCGCAACGGTTCGTCGCAGATCATGCAGGCGCCATGGCGCTGGAGCGGAACTAGCCGAAGCTTGCAAGATCCGGTCAAACTCGCGCTTCATCTTAGAAAAGCCCGATATTGGTCGATCCTTCTTGTGGCTGAAGACAAATCCTCGCTTTGGCCACTCGGCCGATCCAGCCAGGGCATCCAACACGCGAGCAGCAACCGAACTGATAGGTACATTGTGGTTTCGCGCGTTCTTCGTCCTAGCCCCCGGGATAACCCAAAGCTTGTCCGATTGGGATAGCTCAGACCAATCCATTTCCGCGACTTCGCGCAGCCGCTGCCCCGTGAGGATCAGCAATTGTACGAAACCTGCCCACAACGGTGACAAGCTCATCGTGCAGGCCGAAACGCAAACCAATTCGTAGTCTGACAGGATGTGGTGGCGTTCGGGTGCCTTCTTCGGCACCTTCATGCCACTCATTGGCGATTTAGCGATATCGCCGCGCTCAACCGCCCAGTTGAACATCCGCCGCATCAAAACGAAGATGTTGCGCTCCAGCGCTGGTCCTGTTCTCGGCAAAGCATCCAGAACCTCAGTGATATCCCGACGCGTCAATTGTGCGATCGACTTTGAGCGCAGAACCGGAACGATCCAGCGCCGAATATTGCTATCATGGTTCCGATAGGTTCGCGGTCCCCACTCACGCGCTGCATAGAGATCCAGGAAGCGTTCGGCGAAAGCATCAAACCGCAGTTCGACATTCTCCCGCTTACGGGTTTGCTCTTCTTCGGCCGGGTCATGGCCCAACCCTACCCAATGGAGAAGGCGCATTGCCTCCACACGGGCGGTCGCTGCTGTCCATGGACTACCATCGGCTCCGAGGGTGCGGCGCTTGGTAGGTGCTCCTCGCCCGCCCTGCCGGTACTGGACGACATAAACCTTCTTGCCGCCTGCCGTGACCTTGAGCCCAAACCCCTTGAGGTCACGATCCCAAATCACGACGTCACGCCCCTCAGGCGCAACCTGATCGACAAACTTTTGCGTGAGCCTCTGTCCCTTCATGCTTTTTCCAGCAATCACATAGCAAGCACAGCAAGTCAACAAATGTGCTTGCTGTGGCATCCTTGCCGACAGCAGACCTAGTTTCAATGCCTATAAATCAATATGTTATATGGACCTCCGAGGTCATCGGCCCGGTAAACTTTCACACTGGGGGTGTGGGGGTCGGAGGTTCGAATCCTCTCGTCCCGACCAATTCTTCCTCGAAATCAGCCCGCATCATCAAGGGCATAGCCGGCCGAGCGGACCGTGCGGACCAGTTCGGCGGCGCCGGGGCGGGCAATCGCGCTGCGCAGGCGGCGGATGTGGACGTCGACCGTGCGCTCGTCGATGTCCTTGTCCATGCCCCAGACCGCATCGATCAGCTGCTCGCGCGAGTGAACCCGGCGCGGCTTTTCCATGAAATGGCGCAGCAGCCGGAACTCGGTCGGCCCGAGCTTGAGCACCTCGCCCGCGCGCTTGACCCGGTGGGCGACCGGATCGAGTTCCAGATCGGCGAAACTGAGCACTTCCCCGGCCAGCGCCGGGCGGCTGCGCCGCAGCAGCGCCTCAGCCCGGGCGAGCAGTTCGCGCGGGGAAAACGGCTTGGTGACATAGTCATCGGCCCCGGTCTTGAGCCCGCGGATCTTGTCTTCCTCCTCGCCCCGCGCGGTCAGCATCAGGATCGGTACGGCGGCGCTGTGGCGGCCCTTGCGCAATTGCCGGCAAACCTCGACCCCGGGCAGGCTCTCGATCATCCAGTCGAGCACCACCAGGTCGGGCAGCTGCTCGCGCACCAGCAGCAGCGCCTCTTCCCCGTCAGGGGTAGCGCGCACATCGTAGCCTTCGGAATTGAAGTGCCATTGCAGCAGTTCGGACAGCGCCGCGTCGTCTTCGACAATGAGCACCGCAGGCTTCATCAGATGACCTTTTCCTGCCCGCCCGGCCGATCGCGCTCCGAATAGTACAGCCCGGTGGCCGCGAAATAGACCATTTCGGCCACGTTGGTGGCGTGATCGCCAACCCGTTCGAGGTTGCGCGCCACGAACAGCAGCTGCGCCGCCGAACTGATCGTCGCCGGGTTTTCCATCATGTGCGAAACCAGGTTGCGGAACAGGCTGTCATAGAAATTGTCGAGCTTTTCGTCGCGCTTGATCACTTCGACCGCCAGCTCGGCATCGCGCGCGGCATAGGCGTTGAGCACATCGCGGACCATGCCCTGGGCGATTTCGGCCATGGCCGGAATCAGCGTCAGCGGACCCAGCTTGGCGCGGCCCTCGACATGCCCGACGCGCTTGGCGATGTTTTTGGCATAGTCGCCGATCCGCTCGACCACGCCCGAGATCTTGAGCGCGGCGATCACGTCGCGCAGGTCGTCGGCCATCGGTGCGCGCAGGGCGATGATCCGCACCGCCATCCGGTCGACCTCCGCCTCGAGCGCGTCGAGCCGGGCGTCGGCGGCAACCACCGCTTCGGCCTGGGTCTCGTCGCCCTGTTCCAGCGCCTTGACCGCGTCGCGGATCGCGACTTCGGCCATGCCGCCCATTTCGGCGATCAGCCCGCGCAGCTGGCCGATCTCGGTATCGAATGCCTTGACTGTATGTTCGGCCATGTGCCGTTCCTTACCCGTAACGTCCGGTGATGTAATCCTTGGTGCGCACTTCGCGCGGATTGGTGAAGATCTGGGCGGTATCGCCGAATTCGACCATCCGCCCGAGGTGGAAGAAGGCGGTTCGCTGCGAAACGCGCGCTGCCTGCTGCATCGAATGGGTGACGATGACGATCGCGTAGCGTTCCTTCAGTTCGTCGATCAGTTCCTCGATCCGCGCGGTGGCGATCGGGTCGAGGGCCGAACACGGCTCGTCCATCAGGATCACTTCGGGGCTGACCGCGATCGCCCGGGCAATGCACAGCCGCTGCTGCTGCCCGCCCGAAAGCGCGGTGCCGGCATCGGACAGCCGGTCCTTGACCTCGTCCCACAGCCCGGCCCGGCGCAGCGACTTTTCGACGATCGCGTCAAGATCGGCCTTGTTGCCGGCCAGCCCGTGGATCCGGGGGCCATAGGCGACGTTCTCGTAAACCGACTTGGGGAACGGGTTCGGCTTCTGGAACACCATGCCAACCCGGGCGCGCAGCTGGACCACGTCCATCGCCGGGCCATAGATGTCTTCGCCATCGAGGCTGAGCTCGCCGGTCACCCGGCAGCCCGGGATGGTGTCGTTCATCCGGTTCAAGGTGCGCAGGAAGGTCGACTTGCCGCAGCCCGAGGGGCCGATGAAAGCCGTCACCTCGCCCGAGGCGATGTCGATCGAGACATCGTCGATCGCCTGCTTTTCGCCATAGAAGACGTTGACGTTTTTTGCGGAGATTCTGGTTGTGGTGGTCATTGTTCTACCAGCGGGTTTCGAACTTGTTGCGCAGGTAAATCGCCAGGCCGTTCATCGCGAGGAGGAAGGCCAAGAGGGCGATGATCGCGGCGGACGTGTTCTGGACAAAGGCCCGGTCGATTTCACCGGACCACAGGAAGATCTGCATCGGCAGCACGGTCGAGCTGTCGGTGATGCCGCTGGGCGGGGTCGCCGCGAACATCCGCATGCCGATGATCAGCAGCGGCGCGGTTTCGCCGAGCGCGCGGGCCATGCCGATGATCGTGCCGGTCAGGATTCCCGGCAGGGCCAGGGGCAGGACATGGTGGAACACGGTCTGCACCGGGCTGGCCCCCACTGCCAGTGCGGCATCGCGGATCGAGGGCGGTACGGCCTTCAGCGCGTTGCGCGCGGCGATCACGATCACTGGCATGGTCATCAGCGCCAGGGTCATGCCGCCCACCAGCGGCGAGGAACGCGGCAGGCCGGCGAACTGGATGAAGATCGCCAGGCCCAACAGGCCGAAGATGATCGAGGGCACCGCGGCGAGATTGTTGATCGAGACTTCGACCCATTCGACCCATTTGGCCCGCGGGGCGAATTCCTCGAGATAGATCGCGGCCAGCACGCCCAGCGGGAAGGACAGCGCCAGAGTGACCGCCATGGTCAGCAGCGAGCCCTTGAAGGCGCTCCAGATCCCGGCAACCTCGGCGTCGGTCGAATCCGAACCGGTCAGGAAGGCCCAGTCGATCCCGCCCAGCCCGTTCTTCAGCATCGTGAACAGCAGGAAGCCGAGGAAGGCGAGCGAAATTGCGATCGAGAACACACCCAGCGCGCGGAAGCGGCGTTCAGCCGCATAGCGGCGCGCCAGCCGCCGCGCGGCCTCGGGCGATTGCCAGTGGGGGACGGACTTACTCATAGGCTTCCCGGAAGCAGCGCACCACGCGCAGCGCGACAATGTTGAGCACCAGCGTCACCACGAACAGCACCAGCCCCAGCGCAAAGGCCGAAAGGGTGGACGGGTGGGCGAAATCGCCGTCGCCGGTCAGCAGCCGGGCGATCTGATAGGTAACCGTGGTCATCGAATCGAACGGATTGGCGGAAAGGCGCGCGGCGGCGCCGGCGGCCATGTAGACGATCATGGTTTCGCCGATCGCACGGCTGATTGCCAGCATCACCCCAGCGACGATCCCCGGCAGCGCGGCCGGAATCAGCACCCGCCTGATCGTCTCGGACTTGGTCGCGCCCATTGCCAGGCTGCCGTCGCGCATCGCCTGCGGCACGGCGGCGATGCTGTCGTCAGCCATCGAGGAAACGAAGGGGATGATCATCACCCCCATCACCAGCCCCGCGGCCAGCGCGCTTTCGGTGGTGGGATTGGCAATGCCGATCGCCCCGGCCAGATCGCGCACCATCGGCGCCACCGTCAGCGCGGCGAAATAGCCGTAGACCACGGTCGGCACCCCGGCGAGGATTTCCAGTGCGGGCTTGGCCCAGCGCCGGAACCCGACCGAGGCATACTGGGTGAGGTAAATCGCGCTCATCAGCCCCAGCGGCACGGCGACCGCCATGGCGATGATCGCGCCAATGAAGATCGTTCCCCAGAACAGCGGCACTGCGCCCAGCTTCTCGCCCATTTCGGGCGTGATCGGGGCGAAGGGATCGGGGTTCCAGTTGGTCCCGAACAGGAAATCGGCCGGGCTGACGAAGGTGAAGAAGCGCGCCGCCTCGAACACGAGCGAAGCGATGATCCCGAAGGTGGTCAGGATCGCGACCAGCGAGGCGGCCAGCAGCAGCCCCAGCACGGCCCGTTCGACCCGGGTCCGGGCCGGAAATTCGCGCCGTACCCGGGTAAAGCCGAAGGCCCCACCGGCCAGGGCCAGCACGGCGACCAGCCCTGCCCCGATCCAGCCGAACCGGGCAAGAATGGCCTGAACCGGCTGGACCAGTGCAGCGGATTCGGGTCGGAAGGCGCCGAAACCGCCGCTGTTGGCTGCGGCAATCGCCTCGTTGACGATCGCGTCGCGTTCCATGTCCATCGCCGGCAGGCCGGCTGCGGCCGGATCGGCCAGGATCGCGGCATGGATCAGCCCAGGCGCCATGGCATTCCAGACCATCCAGCCCAGCAGCGCCGGAACCAGCGTCCAGACCGCCATGTGCCAGCCGTGATAGTTCGGCATCGCCTTGAGCGAGCCGCGACCGGTAAACAAAGCCTGCGCCCGGCTGCGCGCGGTCCACCAGGCCACGCAGCCGAACGCAAGCAACAGGATCAGGACAAGTCCCGCAGGCATCAGTGCGGCTTACTTGAGGTCCGAGGGGTCCATCGCCACCGGGTTGGCGGCGATCGGCGCATATTTGGTCCGCACGGCATCCGGCGAGATCACCATGCCCTTCTGCTTGAGCAGCTGGTCGGGCCCCCACAGGTTGGCCCAGGCCGCCACGAACTGCTTCAGCCCCGGCACCGCATTGAGGTGCGCGATCTTGACGTAGATGTAGAGCGGGCGGGCGCCCGGATAGCTGAAATCGGAAATCGTCGCATAGGTCGGCTCGACCCCGTCGATGGTGATGCCCTTCAGCTTGTCCATGTTCTCTTCAAGGAACGAGAAGCCGAACACGCCGATCGCGTTGGGATTCTCGGCCAGCTTCTGGACGATCAGGTTGTCTTCCTCGCCCGAGTCGACATAGGCGCCGTCCTCACGCACTTCGGTGCAGACCTTCTTGTGGGCGTCCTTGTCCTTTTCCTTCAGCGCCTTCATCGCCGGATCGCTGTCGCAGCCCTTCGTCAGGATCAGCTCGGCCAGGGCATCGCGGGTGCCGCTGGTGGTCGGCGGGCCATAGACCAGGATCGGCAGTGCGGGCAGCGCCGGGTTGACGTCCTGCCAGGTCTTGGCGGTGTTCGGCTTGCCGAACGGATTGGCGGCCAGCGCCTTGTAGACATCGACCGGGCTCAGCGCGATGCCGGGGCCGTTCTTGGCTTCGGCAAAGGCGATTCCGTCAAGCCCGACCTGGATCTCGGCGATATCCTTGACGCCGTTCTTCTGGCAGTCCTCGAACTCCGACTTCTTGATCCGGCGCGAGGCGTTGGCAATGTCGGGATGGGCCGCGCCGACGCCGGCGCAGAACAGCTTGATCCCGGCGCCGGTGCCGTTCTGCTCGACCTTGGGCGCCTTGACCCCGCCCTTGGCGACTTCCTCGGCCACTGCCGAGGCGAACGGATAGACGGTCGAGGAACCGACCGCCCAGGCCGCGTCGCGGCTGGAATTGGAAGCACCGCCGCAGGCAGCAAGCGCGGCAGAGGAAATGGCGGCAAGGGCAACGGTCTTGAACCTGGTCATGACAACCTCGTTTGATTGGGTTGCCCGGCCTCTAGGTCAGTTCAATGACACTTATGTGACAGTCAGGTGCCCTGCAAAGGCAGGATGAGTGATACCGTGGTGCCTGCGCCGGCGCGGCTCGAAATGTCGAACCGGCCGCGGTGCCGCTCGACGATGTGCTTGACGATCGCCAGCCCCAGCCCGGTCCCGCCGGTCGCCCGGCTATGGCTGGTATCGGCGCGATAGAACCGCTCGGTCAGCCGCGGCAGATGCTCCGGCGCAATCCCCTCGCCCTCGTCATGAACCGTCACCGCCAGCCGTCCGGTCGGGGTGACTTCCAGCCCAACCGCCACCGGTCCGCCCGGTTTTCCGTACTTCAGCGCATTGTCGATCAGATTGCGCAGCACCTGGGCCAACTGGCCGCGATCGCCGGCAACCATGGCCGATTCGGCATTGCTGGTAACGATCACCTCGCCGCGCTCGCGAACCTCGCCGGCACACTCGCGCGCCAGGGCAACCAGATCGACCGGATCGGTCGGCGCATCGTGCTTGATCGCCTCGATCCGCGACAGGCTCATCAGGTCCTCGACCAGCGCCTGCATCCGCTGCGCTTCATGGCGGATGATCTTCAGGAAACGCAGCCGCGTCGCCTCGTCGCCGCCGGCCTTGGGGTCCTCCAGCGTCTCGACATAACCAAGGATCGCGGCCAGCGGGGTACGCAGTTCATGGCTGGCATTGGCGACAAAATCGGCGTGGGCACGGGCAACGCTGACCCTGACCGAGAGGTCCTCCAGCGTCACCAGCCGCAGCCCGCTTTCAAGCACCCGGCATGACAGCTTCCATTGGCTGCCCGGCGCCGAGAGCCCGGCGATCACCGCCTCGCCCCCGTCGCTGCGCAGGATCAAGTCGAGCGCATCGGGCTGACGGATCGCGATCCGCACGTCCTGCCCGTCGATATGCGCGCCAAGCAGCTCGCGCGCGGCGGCGTTGGCATAGGCGATCATCCCGCCATCGATCAGCAGCACCGGAATGCCGATACCGTCGAGCAGGCTGGAATCGGGATGGGCCATGGGCAAGTTTCCTAGCGGCCCTTCCAGTTCGGCGCACGCTTTTCGGCAAAGGCGCGCGGTCCTTCGCTGGCGTCTTCGCTGGTTCGCCAGGCCTTGAAGGCCGGATGTTCGGGCTGGGCCTTCATCGCCGCCTCGACATCGCGCTCGGCCAGGCCGCTCAGCACCAGCTCCTTGGAAGTCCGCACCGATACCGGCGAGGCACGCAGGATCTCTCCGCACCAGCGCTCGACCGCGGCACCGAGTTCCCCATCGGGCACCGCTTCGGTCACGAAGCCCAGTCGATAGCCCTCCACTGCTCCGACCCGGCGCGAGGCCAGGATCATTCCCATCGCCTGCTTGAGCGGCACCTGCCGGGCCAGCCGGTGCAGCCCGCCCCCAAGCGCGATTGCCCCGACCAGCGGTTCGGGCAGGCCGAAACTGGCGCTGTGCCCGGCAATGATGATGTCACAGGCGAGCGCCAGCTCGAACCCCCCGCCCAACGCCAGACCGTTGACGGCGGCGATAAACGGCTTGTGGCAATCGAACCGTTCAATCAGCCCGGCGTAGCCATGCGGCGGATAAGGGCGATAGCCCTCGGCGACGGCCGCCTTGAGGTCGGTTCCGGCACAAAAACCGCGTCCTTCGCCGGTGATTACGCAGACATGCTCATCCTCGGCAGCGGCAAACGCGTTGAAGGCATCCTCAAGCTCGAAATGCATGTCGGCATTGATCGCATTGAGCACTTCGGGGCGGTTCAGCGTGATCCGGCGGACCCCGCCCGTGGCTTCGCTGCGGATATGCTTCATGGCCCGATTCCCCGTCTGCTGCGCCACTTGCCGTTCCACATTCCGGACATGAAGGCCAGCCCCTCGACACATTTTCCTACACGAACCAATTTGGTTATCTACCTCAGCTCCCCGACACAAATATGGAGCACCTCATGCCATTTCTCGAAGCCCTGATCGGACCGGTCGCCTCGATCATCGACAAGGTCATTCCCGACAAGGCCGCCCGCGACAAGGCCAAGCTGGAACTGCTGCAATTGCAGGGTTCGCAGGATCTGGCCGAAATCAACGCCCGGCTTTCCGCCATCGTTGCCGAGGCCAATTCGCACGATCCGTGGACCAGCCGGGCCCGGCCAAGCTTCCTCTACGTGATCTATGTCCTGCTGCTCTGGGCGCTGCCGATGGGCCTGCTGGCAGCCTTCAGCCCGGGCAAGGCGCGCGAAATCGCCGAAGGGATGAACGCCTATCTTTCGGGCCTGCCAGAACCGCTCTATGCGCTGTTTGGCACCGGCTACCTCGGCTACACCGCTGCCCGGCAATGGGGCAAGATCGCCGGCAGCGACAAATAATTCCCTGCCCGCGCCCGCGTTTGGTTAGTTTCGGGTAATCTTTTTCGCTTACACCCCGTTCCCGAAGCAGGTGGCACATTGGCCGCCTTCGGGAGTTGCACTTGAGCGGATCGATCACCTTCAGGCCCAGCGCGGGCGCCGGACTTGCGGCAGTGGCACTGGCCGCGGCGGTGCTTGGTGGCTGCTCTGGCCGCGATGCTTCCGGCGCCGAAAAGATTGCCGAAATCAACGCCGCCGCCGATCGCGCCGAGAAGGCGGCCACCCGGGCCGAGGAAGCCGCCGCGAAAATCGAGAAGCTGAACCAGCCGACCGTGATCGAGGTCGATCCCGACGCAACCGAGGACGCCGCCGATGCCGGCGAAGCCGCGGCCGCGGAAGCCAACGAACCGGTTCAACCTGACGCCGACGTCAAGGAAAAGGGCTGATCCCTCTCTGCCGCGCTTGCCAGCGCTGTAGCTGGGGCTAAGGAAACCCTGCCAGATTCCATGGCGGGAGCCCGCACCGTGTCAGCCAGAAAGATCCTTGTCCTCAACGGCCCGAACCTGAACCTGCTCGGCACCCGCGAGCCCGAGATCTACGGCCGCGACACCCTGGCCGACATCGAAGCCCGGCTGAAAGCGCAAGGCGCGGCGCTCGGCCTTGAGGTCGAATTCCGCCAGTCCAACCACGAGGGCGTGCTGGTCGATTGGCTGCACGAAGCGCGCGGGCAAGTTCACGCGGTGCTGCTCAACGCCGGAGCCTATACGCACACCTCGATCGCGCTGCTCGATGCGATCAAGGCGACCGAGCTCAAGGTGATCGAGGTTCATCTATCCGATCCCGAAACGCGTGAGCCGTTCCGCCACCTGTCCTATGTCGGGATGGCGGCGGTCGATTGCGTCAAGGGGCTGGGTGCGCGCAGCTATGAAGTGGCGCTGGAACGGGCCGCGGCACTTTAGCCCCTTGCCTCTCGCGCCTGCCCCGCGCATAGGCGGATGAACAGTAATTCATCGAGGATCGCATGAGCGAAACCAAGGGCGCCAACCGTTCGGGCGGCATGAACATCGATAGCAAACTGGTGCGCGAACTGGCCGAACTGCTGGCCGAAACCGGCCTGTCCGAGATCGAAGTGGAAGACGGAGATCGCAAGATCAAGGTCGCCCGTCAGTTGACCGCTGCGCCGGTGGTCCATGCCGCCGCCGCGTTGGCCGCCCCCGCGCCCGCTCCGGCCATGCCGCTTCCCGCTGCCGCCGAGCCCGCAGCGGCTCCGGCAGTCGATGCCAATGCGCTCAAGTCACCGATGGTCGGCACTGCCTATCTCTCGCCCGAACCGGGTGCCGCGCCGTTCATTGCGGTCGGCGGCCAGGTCAAGGCCGGTGATACCCTGCTGATCATCGAGGCGATGAAGGTGATGAACCCGATCACCGCCGACAAGGCCGGCACGATCAAGGCGATTCTGGTCGAAAACGCGCAGCCGGTCGAATTCGACCAGCCGCTGGTCGTGATCGCCTGAGGCCGGACCACCCATGGGCATTTCCCGTATCCTGATCGCCAACCGTGGCGAGATCGCGCTGCGCATCCACCGCGCGGCCCACGAAATGGGGATCGAGACGGTGGCGGTCCATTCCACCGCCGATGCCGATGCGATGCACGTGCGCCTGGCCGACCATGCCGTGTGCATCGGCCCGCCGGCGGCGAAGGACAGCTATCTCAACGTCGCGGCGATCATTTCGGCTGCCGAAATCGCCCATGCCGACGCGATCCACCCGGGCTACGGTTTCCTCTCGGAAAACGCCCAGTTCGCCGAGATTGTCGAAAGCCACGGGATCACCTGGATCGGGCCCAAGCCCGAACACATCCGCACAATGGGTGACAAGATCGAGGCCAAGCGCACCGCCGGCGCGCTGGGCCTGCCGCTGGTCCCCGGCAGCGACGGCGCGGTCAGCGACATCGCCGAAGCCCGCGAGATTGCGGAAAAGGCTGGCTATCCGGTGATCATCAAGGCCGCATCCGGCGGCGGCGGTCGGGGCATGAAGGTCTGCAACGGACCGGACGAACTCGAAACGCTGATCGCCCAGGCCGGAAGCGAAGCCAAGGCCGCCTTCGGCGACGCCACCGTCTATATCGAAAAGTACCTTGGCAATCCGCGCCACATCGAATTCCAGGTGTTCGGCGATGGCAACGGCAACGCGATCCATCTGGGTGAACGAGACTGCTCGCTCCAGCGCCGCCACCAGAAAGTGCTCGAAGAGGCCCCCTCGCCCGTCATCAGCCCGCAAGAACGCGACCGGATGGGCGGGATCGTTGCCAAGGCGATGGCCGACATGGGCTATCGCGGTGCCGGGACGATCGAGTTCCTGTGGGAAAACGGCGAGTTCTACTTCATCGAGATGAATACCCGCCTGCAGGTGGAACACCCGGTTACCGAGGCGATCACCGGGGTCGATCTGGTCCGCGAACAGATCCGGATTGCCGACGGCAAGCCACTGTCAGTGCGCCAGGAGGACATCGAGTTCGCCGGCCACGCGATCGAATGCCGGATCAATGCCGAAGATCCCTGGACCTTCGTCCCTTCGCCCGGTCTGGTCCAGAACTACCACGCAGCCGGCGGGATGAACGTGCGCGTCGATTCCGGGCTCTACGCCGGATACAGGATTCCACCCTACTATGACTCGATGATCGCCAAGCTGATCGTCAAGGGCCGCACCCGCGAAGGCTGCATCATGCGCCTGAAGCGCGCTCTGGAAGAAATGGTGATCAGCGGGGTCAAGACTTCGATCCCCCTGCACCAGGCACTGATGAACGAGCCCGACTTCATCCACGGCGACTATACGATCAAGTGGCTGGAGGAGTGGCTGGCGAAGCGTCAGGGGTAGCCGAAAGCTACTGCCCCTGCCGTTCCCAGTTCCAGCGATAGGGATCGATCCGCATCAGGTTTTCCCCACGGCCGCGCCGTTCGGTGATTTCGCGAACGATGGCTTCTGTCCGGTCAACCGAACGCTGCCCCTGATCGAGATCGATCGCACCATGTCCGGGCAGCAGCAAGTCGAAGCGAACCGCTTGCCCGGCAAGGTTCCACCGCGCCAGCTTTCCCAACGAGCCAAGGTACTGGCCCCAATCCGCCTTAACCCCGCCCATCCAGGCCTGCCGCCCGGCATGCAGCGCGATGTCGCCCGACAGCAGCAGCCACTTTCCCCCGCGCTGAAAGGCAAAGCTGGTCGATCCCGGGGTATGGCCGGGACTGCCGATCGCATGGAGCTCCAGCCGGCCCAGCTTCAACACCTCGCCATCGCGCACCTGGCGATCGGCAACACACGGGGTGCAACGGCCCTTGGCCAGCGGCGTGAAATCCTTGGCAATCACATCGCTGCAGGCGGCCAGTTCGGGCGCGTCGCCTGCCCCGGCAATGATTTGCGCACCGCGCTCTTTCCAGCTCTGGCAGGACTGGGCATGGTCGATGTGGCAATGGGTCAGCACCACCCATTTCACCTGTTCGGCCCGGAAACCCAACCCTTCGATCTCGGCCACCACCTCGTCCTGATAGGCATCGAGCGAAGGATCGACCAGCACCAGTCCCTCGCCGGTATCGATCAGGTAGATGTTCTGCTCGCTGTTCCACGGCCCGATCGCCCAGACCCCCTCGGCCACGGTCCACGGCGTCCTGGTCAGCTGGAGCTTGCCTGCGGCATATTCGCGCCGGGTCTGCTCGGCTGCCGCCTGTCCTTGCTCCCAGGTCTGGCCGGGTTGCAGTGCGCGCCAGGCGGCATTGTCGGCAAGGGTATCGATCGTCGGGACGATCCGCTGCCCCCAGGCGGTTGTCAGCACGACCGGCGGATTGGGCCCGGGCCGCTCGATCCGCGTGCCCTGCCACACGCGCCAGCCAAGGGCCGCGACGAGTGCGGCCAGGAAAAACGCCGCAAGTCTGCGCCGCACCGCCCTACTCCAGCGGCACTCCGGGCATCTGCTTGGCGGTGCGAATCGTCAGCGACGTCTTGACGCTTGCAACATTCGGCGCCGGCGTGAGTTTGCTGGTCAGGAATTCCTGAAAACTCTGCAGGTCCTTGCTGACGATCTTGAGGATGAAATCGATCTCGCCGTTCAGCATGTGGCATTCGCGCACTTCGGGCAGGGCCTTCATCGCGTCCTCGAACTGGCGCAGCGAATCCTCGGCCTGGCTCTTGAGGCTGACCATGGCAAAGACGGTGATGGCAAAGCCCAGCTTCGACGCATCGAGATCGGCGTGATAGCCGCGGATCACGCCGGATTCCTCAAGGCTGCGCACTCGCCGCAGGCAGGGCGGCGCGGTCAGCCCGACGCGCTGGGCCAGTTCGACGTTGGTGACCCGCCCTTCTTCCTGCAGTTCGGCCAGCAAGCGGCGATCGATCGAATCGAGATTGGCCATCCATTCACCCCTTCACGCCCGCCCGCGAGGCGCTCAAACCGGTTCCGGGTCCTAATTGGGCAACTTTCGCCGAGAAGGATATCCCCCGGCGATAATATTATTGTTTATTACCGCAACTGTCCCGCTTTGCAACGCGCCTTTCGCTTCGCGTTCCGGCTGGGGACAAGTCTGGTAAACCGCCTCGCGCGCGCCGTGCGCCTGCCATAGTGGGAAGCCCATGCATTTCGACGACCGCCTTGGAACCGTGCTGCGCCTTCGCGCAACCGGCGCGGCGGTGCAGCGCATCCAGTACCGCCAGTTGCTCGACCTGCTGGGCACTTCCCCGGCCGAGGCGCGCGGCGAGCAGATCGATGCCGCCTTCGACCGGCTGGGGGAACTTTCCGCCAGAATTCCCGCGCCTGAGCGGGCCGCGATGATTCGCGACCTCGGCTTGCGGCTGCGCTCGCCGCGGCTGGTCGCCGCGCTGGCCGGGGGCGAGCCGGCAGTTGCCGCTGCGGTCTTGCAGCGCGCCCGGCTGGGCGGCAACGAATGGCTTGACCTGATCCCGGCCTTGCCGCCCGCAGCCCGCCCTTTCCTGCGTGCGCGCAACGATCTGCCGGGCGAAGTTTCCGGCTTGCTGGCCCGGCTTGGCGTGACCGACCGCGGCCTGCCGCCTGTGCCCGAGCCAGTGAGCGAGGCACCGCCGGCACCGCCTCCGGAGGTCCCGCCCGCCACCGGCGAGAGTGAACCGCTCGAGGCCACCCCTCCCCCGCAGCCCGAGCCTGCCTTGCCGCCGGTCACAGCCGATGAGCCGGTGGCGATCCTCCCCCCCCAGGCTCCGGCCGGAGAGGGCGCGATCGGCGCGATCGTCAAGCGGATCGAGGCCTATCGCCGCTCGCGCCAGGTGATCGAGCAGGCCCCGGCGAACGATTCGCCCCGCCTGCCGCTGGGCGAGGACCATGTCCTGCAGGTTCCCGAACAGGTCCGCGCCTTCGATTTTGCCACCGACGCCGAAGGTCGGATCGCCTGGGCCGATCCGGGCGTCGCCGCAATGGTGCTGGGCCTGCGGCTGGATGCGGCCGCGAGCGAGCCGGAATTCGCCATATTGCAGCGCCGCCATCAGCCGCTACGGGCTCAGCCGATCGCCCTTGCCGGGGCCGAAGCGATCGCCGGCAAGTGGCAACTCGATGCGGCACCGTGGTTCGATCCCGCGACCGGCAGGTTCCTCGGCTACCGCGGCCGGATGCGCCGCCCTGCCGAACGCCCCCCGCTGGTTCCCCCGGTTACCGACAGCCCGACCGACCGGATCCGCCAGATGCTGCACGAACTCAAGAATCCGGTGAACGCGATCCAGGGCTATGCCGAGCTGATCCAGCAGCAGCTCTATGGCCCCACGCCACATGAATACCGCGCGCTTGCGGCGGGAATCGCGGGCGATGCGGCCCGGATGCTGTCTGCCTTTGACGAGCTGGAACGGCTGGCAAAGCTCGATTCGGGTGCGATGGAGCTCGAAGCGGGCGAGACCGACATTGCCGAGATCATCCGCGCGACGGTTGGCCAGCTCGGCGCCCATACCGCCCAGCGCGGCAGCGGCTTTGTCGTCAAGGACGAGGCCGAAAGCCTGCCGGTGCCGCTTGGACGGCTGGAAGTGGAACGGATTGCCTGGCGTCTGCTGGCAACGCTTGCAGGCGTAAGCGCGCCGGGCGAGATGCTCAGGCTCAAGCTGCGCGCGCGCCATGGCATGGCCCGGATCGACGTGGCCCTTCCGGCGGCTCTGGCCGGGCGCGAAGGCGACGACCTGTTCGAGGCCGCCGCCGGTGCCATTCCCCAGGTCATCGCGGCCGGCGTGTTCGGCGTCGGCTTTGCCCTGCGGCTGGCCCGGGCCGAGGCTCGCGCTGCCGGAGGCGACCTCGTGCGGCGCGATGCAAAGCTGCGACTGGCCTTGCCGGGCTTGACCGGGGACGACGCGGACCATACCGAGGCAGAAGAGGACGCACCCGTGGGGGCGGAGCGTTAAGGGCAAAGGCGAGGATCCTGTGGCGGAGCACCGTATCACCGACATGCCCGCCAAGGGGGACGCGGTGCGCTTCAAGCCCGGCTTTGGCCAGCGCTTCATCGTCACCGTCGACACCGAGGAAGAGTTTGACTGGTCACGGCCGATCGACCGATCGGGGCACACCGTGCAAAGCGTCACCCGGCTCGCCCGGTTCCAGGAATTCTGCGAAGGCCAGGGGATCTGCCCGATCTACCTGGTTGACTACCCGATCATTTCCTCGCCCGCCGCAGTCCTGATCCTGCGCGATGCGGTCGCCGCCGGAAAGGCCGAGGTCGGCGTTCAGCTGCATCCCTGGGTCAACCCTCCGCTGGAAGAGGACGTGACCGAATACAACAGCTTTGCCGGCAATCTTCCGGAAGAGCTGGAACGCGCCAAGTTCCGCAATCTGCGCGATGCGATCGAGCGGGAAATCGGCGC
>CAZNII010000044.1:0-5021 GCA_964573075.1 uncultured Novosphingobium sp.
TGCAGCGATTTCTTTTCGGCGGTGGCCAGGATGGCGTCCAAAGGTTTGACGCGTCCGAACATGCAATTCCCCTAACAAAGCAGCCGGATATTCTACCGGAAACCGGGCCCGGCCGCGCAGTTTTCCTGGACGCGGAAGCTAGCGGCACGCCCCGTATTGGCAAGCGCTAACTGCCAAGCCTTCCCCAGATAGTGGAGAGCGTCTAAAGGGCCACCATGTCGACCACCTATCAGCTCGATACGGCCACCAGCCGCGCCCACCCGACGCCGGCACCGCTGCGCCGCCTGTCCATCCCCGCGATCCGCCAGCGCAAGCAGGACGGGGTCACGGCCGAACCGGTGGTGATGCTCACCGCCTATACCGCCCGGCAGGCGCAATTGCTCGACGTGCATTGCGATCTGCTGCTGTGCGGGGATTCGCTGGGCCAGGTGATCTATGGCCTGCCTTCGAGCCTGCAAGTGACGGTCGACATGATGATCGCCCACGGCGCGGCGGTGGTGCGCGGCTCCTATCACGCCGCGGTAGTGGTCGATCTGCCGTTTGGCAGCTACGAAGCCTCGCCGGAAACGGCCTTTGCCACCGCATCGCGGGTCATGGCCGAAACCGGCGCCAGCGCGGTGAAGCTGGAAGGCGGGGAAGCGATGGCCCCAACCGTTGCGTTCCTGACCGCGCGCGGCATCCCGGTGATGGGCCATGTCGGGCTGACCCCGCAGGCGGTCAATGTGCTGGGCGGCTACAATGCCCGCGGCCGCAGCGAGGCCGAGGCTCGCAAGATCGTCGCCGATGCCCAGGCGATCTGCCAGGCCGGGGCCTTTTCGATCGTCGTCGAAGGCGTGGTCGAACCGATCGCGATCGAGGTGACCAAGGCCATTGCCTGCCCGATAATCGGCATTGGCGCATCGGCCCAGTGCGACGGCCAAGTGCTGGTTACCGAAGACATGATGGGCATGTTCGAACGCGTCCCCCGGTTCGTCAAGCGCTATGGTGAGATCGCCGGGCTGATCTCTTCGGCCGCGGCCAGCTATGCCGGCGAAGTGCGATCGCGCACCTTCCCCGGCCCCGAACAAACCTATCAGCCCAAGTAAAAGACAGGAAACCAACGCCTTGCTTCGTCATTACAAGGGCTCGTTCCTCTTCAGCATCGTCTGCCTGGCGATCGCCGCATGGTATGGCTGGAACCAGACCGGCACCCTTTCGGGCATGCTCGGCCTGCTGTGGATCGTCTTCGTGCTTTCGATCCTCGAAATCTCGCTGTCGTTCGACAATGCGGTGGTCAATGCCGTGGTGCTGGAGGAAATGGACGAGGTCTGGCAGCGCCGTTTCCTGACCTGGGGCATGGTGATCGCGGTGTTCGGGATGCGGATCGTTTTCCCGCTGGCGATCGTCGCGATTGCCGCGGGCCTCGGGCCGATGCAGGCACTCGACCTGTCGCTCAACGACCCCAAGCGCTACGAGGAAATTGTCTCCAGCGCCCATGTCGGCATCGCCGGGTTCGGCGGGGCGTTTCTGGCGATGGTCGGACTGTCGTTCTTCTTCGACAGTGACAAGGAAGTGCACTGGATCGAGCGGATCGAGACCTTCCTCAGCAAGTTCTCCAACATCAAGGCGGCCGAAATCGCGCTGTTGCTGCTCGGGCTTTACCTGATCTCGCTGATGCTCGAACCGGCCGACGCTCTCACCTTCATGGTCTCGGGCTGCCTGGGCCTGGTCACCTTCATCGCGGTCGAGGCGCTCGGCACGATCCTCGAGATGCGCGAGGAAGCGGCCAGGGCGGCCGGGGTCGTGGTGCGCTCGGGGCTGGGCGGGTTCCTTTATCTCAATATCCTCGATGCCTCGTTTTCTTTCGACGGGGTGATCGGCGCTTTCGCCTTGTCCAACAACATGGTGATCATTGCCCTGGGCCTGTCGATCGGCGCGATGTTCGTGCGTTCGATGACCATCCACCTGGTTCGCAAGGGTACGCTGGCCGAGTACCGCTATCTCGAGCACGGGGCTTTCTGGGCAATTATCGCACTCGGCGCGATCATGCTGCTTTCGGCGCGGTTCCACATTTCGGAAACGGTTACCGGGATGATCGGTGCGGTGCTGATCGGGCTGTCGCTGTGGTGGTCGATCCGCCACAACAAGCGCCTGCCCGACGCCGAACTGGAAGAGGCTGTCAGGGCCGATTGAGCCGGCCGGCCAGCGGCGCGGCCAGCACCAACTGCGCCAGATGGTAAAGCAGGATCGGCAGCAGCACGACCCCGGCCACTGCCGGCGCGAACAGCACCGAGGCCAGCGGCGCACCCATCGCGATGCTTTTCTGGGCCCCTGCAAACAGCATCGAGATCCGGTTCGCCCGGTCAAGCCGCATGGCTCCGCCCAGCAGCCAGGCACCGAGGTGTCCGATCGCCAGGAACAGCGCCACCCCGCCGCCAAGCCAGATCCAGCCGGCCGGCTCGACCCTGGTCCAGAAACGCTGCTCGACCGCACCCGAAAAGGCGACATAGACCGCAATCGCGATCGAGGCGCGATCGAACCAGGTGGTCAACTGGCGGTTGTCCCTGACCCAGCCGGACAGTCGCCCCTGCATGACCTGTCCGAGCATGAACGGGACCAGCAGGATCATTACCACCTTGAGCAGCCCGTCGCCATGGAACGCCGCGCCCTGCCCGCCCCCCAGCAGCGAGAACAGCGGCGCGGTGAC
Organism: uncultured Novosphingobium sp.; assembly: GCA_964573075.1. GTDB lineage: Bacteria > Pseudomonadota > Alphaproteobacteria > Sphingomonadales > Sphingomonadaceae > Novosphingobium. The sequence goes on from CAZNII010000044.1 coordinate 2,687, forward strand.
GAACACTCCGAGCAGGTTGAGTAATGCTGCAGCGACCACCGAACTCGCGACATTGCCGCCGCCCAGCGAAGAATAGGCCGTCGCCGACTGGACGGTCGAGGGCAGACAGCCGAGATAGAGGAAGCCCAGCGCAATCAGCGGCGGCATCCAGCCCTGCCCGGCCTGCCACAGTGCCCAGCCAGCCAACGCCATGCCGCCAAAGCACCAGGCTACCAGCGGCCAGAGCAGGCGATGGTTGGACAGGCCCGCCGCCACCTCGTGCCGCGGCAAGCGAACCCCATTGAGGAAGAACAGCAGGAACACCGCCGCATTGGCAATGAACTGTGCTACCTCGCGCGCGCTGCCGGCAACCGGCACCACCAGCGCCAGCGCAATCGCCAGCGCCAGCAGGCGCACCATCGGGTCGATCCGCGAAATGAGGCTCAACGCCCCGCCAGCTTCACCGCAGGGGCAGGCGTTGCCGAAAACCGCGGTGCCGGCGCCGGCTGAACCATTCCGCCTTCTTCCACGAAAGTGCCGCGCGCCACGTTATGCGGGTGCTGCGGCGCTTCCTTAAGGCTCAGCACCGGGGCAAAGCAGATGTCGGTGCCGTCCATGATCGCGCACCATTCGTCGCGGGTCTTGGTCAGGATCAGCGCGGTCATCCGTTCCTTCAGTTCACCCCACTTCATCGGGTTCATCTGCTGGGCGAAATCGGGATCGTCCTTGAGCCCGGTCTTCTCGAGCAGGATCGCGTAGAACTGCGGTTCGATCGACCCGAGCGAGATCCATTTGCCGTCGCTGGTCTCGTAGGTGTCATAGAAATGAGTGCCGCTGTCGAGCAGATTGACGCCGCGTTCATCGCGCCACTGGCCGTTGCCGAGGAAGGTATAAGTCATGGCAGATAGGATTGCCGCGCCATCGACCATGGCGCAGTCGACCACCTGGCCCTGTCCGCCCGAGCGGGCGTGGAGAACGCCTGCAACCACCCCGAAGGCCAGCATCATCCCGCCCCCGCCGAAATCGCCGACGGCATTGACCGGGAAGGTCGGCTTCTCGCCCTTGCGGCCATAGGAGTGAAGTGCGCCCGACAGAGCGATGTAGTTGATATCGTGCCCGGCCAGCGGCGCCATCGGCCCGTCCTGGCCCCAACCGGTCATCCGCCCGATCACCAGCTTGGGATTGATCGCCAGCAGCACGTCAGGGCCGATCCCCATCCGTTCGATCACACCCGGACGATAGCCCTCGATCAGCGCGTCGGCGCTCTTGACCAGTTCCTTGACCTGTTCGATCCCGGCCGGATCCTTGAGATCGAGCTCGATCACCTCGCGGCTGCGGTTGAGAATATCGCGATTGCCGGCATCGCCGAACCGACCGCTGTGCCCCGGGCGCTCCACCCGGATCACCCTGGCGCCGTGATCGGCCAGCATCATGCCGCAGAACGGCCCCGGTCCGATCCCGGCCAGTTCGATAACGGTCACACCTTGAAGTACCCCGGCCATGCCTAGCTCCCGAATTTAATCGCGCGATGAAATTGCCTTTAGGGGCGGCCATCGCCGATTGTCGAGAGGGCTTAGCGCAATTTGCGGCGTGCTTCTGCCAACAGGGGGTTGTCGCCGCCAGTTTTGCGGGCCTGCTCCAGCAGTTGCCGGGCGAGATCGGGATCGCGATCGAGCGCGACCAGCGCCAGCGCACGGGCCTGAACGGCAAAGGCGCTGGCCGGGGCCAGTTGCCAGGCGCGGGTCGCGCTTTCCAGCGCCGCTTCGGCATCGCCGCTGCGCAACTGCGCCAGGCTGAGATCGGCCAGCAGCCGCGCATCGCGATTCCCGCCCCGCAGTCGCAGGTTTTCCAGCAGCAGCCGCGCCCGCGGCCAGTCCTTCGCACCCAGCGCCTGATTGGCGGCGATCCGCGCCATCAACCGGCTGCCCGGGAACAGTGTCAGATAGCGCGAAACCAGCGCCGGAACCTGATCCGCCTTGCCGAGCCGCTCGAGCGCGATCGCGCTACGCAAGGCCAGCTGATCGGGAAAGCGCACCTGCGATGCCTGACCGTAGTGGTTGAGGGCATCGCCCGGTTGCCCGGCCAGCAATTCGACATCGCCGGCCAACCCCAGAGCCTCGCCCGAACCGGGCCGCAGTTCGAGCAGCCGCGCTGCAGTGCGCCGCGCCCCGGCCAGATCACCTGCCCCCAGCTGGGCGCGCAGGTATGAAGCGGCAAGCTCCAGACCAGCCTGGTTCGCATTCCATTGCGGCGCCAGCGCGCCGGCCGCTTCGCGCTCGCGGATCGGCAACAGTTCGGGCGGATTGGCGGCAGCGGCACGGTCCAGCAGCACCGCTGCGGCTGCGCGGTCACCCTG
>CAZNII010000044.1:5121-9765 GCA_964573075.1 uncultured Novosphingobium sp.
GGTTGAGCATCGCCCGCGCCAGATCGGTGTTCCCGGCCCGCGCTGCCATGACTGCCTGAAGATAGTAGGCCTGCGGCTGGCGCGGGTCGAGCGCAATCATCTTGCGGGTAACGACCAGCATTTCGCCTGCCCGGCCGAGCTCGCCCAACGATGCGGCATAGCCGCCCAGCAACAGAAGATCGTCCGGCGCGGCCTGAAGCGCCTTTTCGAAGATCGGCAGGGCGGCCGCATCGCCAGCGGAATCGCGCACCAGCTGGGCCTTGAATTCAAGCGCGCGCGGATTGTCGGGCGCGGCAGCGAGCGCGCGCTCGGCGGCTTCGAGGGCCTGCAACTGCTCGCCCCCCTGATAACGCAGCCGGCCGATCTCGACCCAGATCAACGGGTCTTTCGGCGCGAACGACAGCGCCCGGTCAAGCGCCTTGCCGGCGGCCGGCAAATTGCCTTCGCTGCGTTCCAGCAAGGCCAGCAGGCGCCAGCCGCGCGCCTCCTCGCCCTTGGCGAAGGCACCTGGACCCAGCCATTCGCGGGCCTTGCCGCGTTCACCCTGCTGGAACAGCGCCTCGCCCATGTCGGCGGCGATTTCGACCCGGTCGGCCCCGGCGCTCAGCGCGCGTTGCAGATCTGCTTCGGCCGCAATCCCGTCGCCCCGTGCCAGTGCCGCACGGGCCGTTTCCAGGTTGCTCTGCGCAGCATCGGGCATCGCCCCAAGCGGCGCTGCCAGCAAGGCCAGAGCAAGCGGAAGGGCGATCCGGCGCATCGGCTCAGGCCTGGAGGTCGTACTGCTTCAGCAGGTCATAGAGCGTCGGACGGCTGATCCCGAGCAGCTTGGCAGTGTTGGAGATATTGCCTTCGCTGCGGGCCAGGGCATGGCGGATCACCTTGCGGTCTGCCGCCTCGCGCGCGCATTTGAGGTTAAGCACCTGCACCTCGTCGTCGTCGGGCGCACCCAGATCGAGGTCGGCGGCACCGACCAGTTTGCCTTCGGACATGATCACCGCGCGCTTCACCCGGTTTTCCAGCTCGCGGACGTTACCCGGCCAGTGCCAGGCATCGATCGCCGCCAGGGCATCGGGGGCAAAGCCCTTGACCGCCGGGTTCATTTCCCTGGCAAAGCGGGCAAGAAAGGCCTTGGCAAGCAAGGCCGCATCGCCCGGGCGTTCGGCCAGGCTCGGGATCTTCACCACGATCTCGGCCAGACGATAGAACAGGTCCTCGCGGAACCGGCCGTCGGCGATCATCGCTTCAAGGTTCTGGTGGGTGGCGCAGACGATCCGGGTATCGACCGCAATCGACTTGCGCGAGCCGATCCGCTCGATCACCCGTTCCTGCAGAAAACGCAGCAGCTTGACCTGCAGCGGCAGCGGAATGTCGCCCACTTCGTCGAGAAACAGCGTCCCGCCATTGGCCAGCTCGATCTTGCCTTCGGTGGTCTTGACCGCCCCGGTGAAGGCGCCCTTCTCGTGCCCGAACAGCTCGCTTTCAAGCAGGTTCTCCGGGATCGCCGCACAGTTGATCGCAACGAAGGCGCCTTCGCGGCGATCGCTCGCTTCATGCAGGCCGCGGGCCAGCAGTTCCTTGCCGGTCCCGCTCGCCCCGAGCAGCATCACCGAGACGTTGGTGTTCGCCACCCGCTCGATCGTGCGGGCAACCTTGACCATTTCCGGTGCGGCGGTAATCAGCCGGCCCAGCACCCGGTGCTCGTCGCCTGATTTGGCGGCGAGCTGGCGGTTCTCGATCTCGATCCGGTGCAATTGCAGCGCGCGGCGGACGATCAGCCCCAGCGCCTCGATGTCGACCGGTTTCTGGTAGAAGTCATAGGCTCCCTTGGCGATGGCCGAGAGCGCGGATTCGCGCGCGCCGTGGCCCGATGCGACGATCACTTTGGTGTCGGGCTTCAGCGCCATGATCTCGTCAAGCACGGCAAAGCCTTCGCTGGTCCCATCGGGATCGGGCGGCAGGCCAAGGTCAAGCGTCACCACTGGCGGCTCTTCGCTGCGCAGGGCGGCAATCGCCGCGGCGCGGTCGCCGGCCTGGATCACCTCGAAATCGGGGTAGGCCCACTTGAGCTGGGCCTGGAGGCCGGCATCGTCCTCGACGATCAGCAGCTTGGGTTTGGGATCGGACATTTAAGCGACCTTCTTGCCGGGCTTGCCGGCCTGGTTGATGGTATCGATGATCGCCGCGGCCTCGGCCAACGGCAGTTGCACGAAAAACCGGGTGCCCAGCCCTTCGCGGCTTTCCACTTCGAGCCGCCCGCCCATCGCCCGGACGAGTTCGCGCGCCTCGTAGGCGCCGATTCCGAACCCGCCCTGCTTGGTCGAATCGAACGGCTTGAACAGACGGTTGCGGACGAAGTCGGGGCTCATCCCCTGCCCCGAATCGAGCACTTCGAGCGTGCCGTTGAGGCCATCCGAGGCGACTGAGACGAACACCGGCGATTCCGGCGGGCTGGCGTCGATCGCGTTCTGCACCAGGTGCAACAGGACCTGCTCGAGCGAATCGCGCTCCGCCGCAACCTCGCATTCGCATTGTTCGACCAGCGTCACTGGATGGCGCGCGGCGAGCTGGGATACAACCGCGCGGGCCACCTCGTCGGCGCGGACCGGGGCAAGGCTTCCGACCGAGGCCGGGCCATAGCGCGAGAGGCGCGCGATCAGCGCATTGAGCTTGTCGGTCGAATTGCGCAGCGTCACCAGCATGTCGGCGCGGAAATCGGGGTTGTCGGCATGCATTTCGGCATTGCGCGCGAGCAGCCCCATCTGGCTCGCCAGGTTCTTGATGTCGTGCATCACGAAGGCGATCCGGCGGTGAAAATCGTCGAACCGCGCGGCTTCGGCCAGAGCGGCCTGACCGGCGTGCTCGGCCATGTAGCTGGCCAGCTGGCGGCCGACCACGCGCAGCAGGTCGAAATCCTCCCAGTCCAGCCGGCGGGCATGCGGCGGGCGGGCCAGCACGACCATCCCGACCAACCGGTCGAAGTGCAGCAAGGGCACCAGGGCCCAGGCCTTGGGATCGGCACGCAGCCAGTCAGGCACCGGATGTTCCATATCGCGCCCGGCTCGCAACTGGTCGATATCGGCAATGAACCCGTCCGCCTCGAAGACCTTGGCCTGGCCGGCTTCCATTGCCTGCGCCGGCACTTCCGCAGTCGGCCATTGCCACCGCGCGGCGAGGGCCAGGTCCCCGCTGTCCGAAGGCGTCAGCAGCAGACCGGCCGGGCTGTCGGCGATATCCGCCAAAGCGCGGATCACGCGCTCGTTCAGGGGCGCTCCGTCCGGACCGGCCTGGCCGATCGTGCGGGTGAAGCGCAGCCACTCAGCGCGATAATCGTAGCGGTGCTGGAACAGGTGCTTGAGTACCGTCACCCGCAGCCAGCCGCGCAGCTTGCCCGAGGTCGCGAGCGCCAGGACCGCCAGCGATGCCACCGAAACGAAAGCAATCTGGAGCAGCGCGGAATAGTCGCTGCCGGCAAAGGCCAGCCACTGCGCGGCGGCGACCATCGCCACCAGATAGCCGCCGATCAGCGCGAGCGAGATCGACTGAAAGGCAACCGCGCGCGACGGGCTGAACCGCAGCTCCTCGCTGCGCTCGGCCGAACCGAGCACCAGCAATCCCGCGATCGGAATGCCGAGCATGCCGCGCACCGCGGTGGTCACTTGCGGAATGCCGTCGGCGAGATAGGCGATCGCATAGTGGTTGAGATCGACGATCCACAGCACCGCCAGCGCCGCCGCGGGCCAGCGCAGCAGCAGCCGGGCACGCTGTGAGGCGCCGCCATAGAGGTTGTGGGCCAGCACAAGACTGCCGATCGCCACCAGCAGGTTGAGCGACGCCCAGGTGTGCAGCCCGGCAAACGTCGTCCCGCGCTGCAACATCAGCCCGACTCCGACCAGCTGAAGCAGCTCGACAAAGGCCAGCGCCACCAGCATCGGACGCACCGGCTTCATCGAGGCATGGCGTCCATCGACCGCAAACAGCCGCAGCAGGGCAAAGATCCAGGCGAGGTTGCGCAGTCCTTCGGCAAAGGCAGCGGCATTGGATTCAATTCCCAGTACCGCGCCACAGAGCCCCCAGGCACCGGTCAGCAACAGTGCCAGGACCAGCGATGTCCGGGCCGCGCCGAACCGGCCCCTGCGGCTTTGCAGCCAGGCTGCGCCGACCAGGCAGGCCAGACCGCCCGCGCTCCACAGCGCGGTGTCGATCCCTGCCCATGCGGCGCCGGCCAGGGTCATCTCATCGCGCTCCCTCGTGCCACAGCACCACCCGCAGGGTCTGGAGCAGGATCAGCAGGTCGAGGAACGGGGTGTAATTCTTGGCGTAATAGAGGTCGTATTCCAGCTTGTGCCGCGAATCCTCAAGGCTGGCGCCATAGGGATAGTTGATCTGCGCCCAGCCGGTGATCCCTGGCTTCACCATGTGACGTTCGGCGTAGAACGGCAGCTGCTCTTCCAGGTCGGAAACGAATTCGGGCCGCTCGGGACGGGGTCCGACGAAGCTCATCTCACCTTTCAGCACCGACCAGGTCTGCGGCAGTTCGTCGATCCGCACCTTGCGGATGAACCGGCCAAGGCGAGTGACGCGTGGATCGTTTTCCTGCGCGAACTGGGCCCCGCCGACTTCGGCGTCGGTGCGCATCGAACGCAG
>CAZNII010000044.1:9865-18473 GCA_964573075.1 uncultured Novosphingobium sp.
TCGCTCACGCCGAGGTTTTCGACATAACGGGTCAGGTTGTGGATCGCCGAACGGCTGATCGCCTCTTCGACGACCGGTTCGCTCTCGGTCATCGCAACGAAGCCGACGATCACGAAGCCGCTTTCAGGCCGCTCGGACAGCTTGCGCAGGCGATCGGCGCGGTGGCCGGCACCCAGCACCAGCACGCGCCGGCGAAAGGCCGCGGCGCCCAGGATGCCGCCAACCACCAACCGGTTCATCACCAGAACGATGATCGATCCGGCCATCGCGTAGGCCAGGACCGAGCGCCAGAAGTTGTGCCCGCCGAACAGGAAATCGACGAAGGCCAGCGCGATGATGCCTAGGCTGATCGCCACAAGCAGCCGCGCGGTGGCAAACCGCATCGAGCGCAGCGCTTCCGAACCATAGACCCCGACCGCAGTCATCGCCATCAGGATGATCCCGGCATAGCCGGCCAGTTGCCAGAACCGCGAGGCGATCGTTCCGGCGTCGATCCCGATCTGCGCCGCCCGCAGTCGCCAGCCGAAATCGGCCGCGAAAAACAGCAGCACGATGTCGATCAGGCCGAGCAGGACCACGGCATGGGGAATATAGTGCTTGAACAGCCGGATCATCGCGTCTGGCAGGCCCTTGTTGCAGTCTCGGGCACTGCCTAACCGGCATAAGTGAAATGTCGGTAAACTTTACAGAACTTGGTTAAGCAACGTTCAGCGCGCAAAGCTGAACGGGGTCAGCCCGCGACTGCGCTCGTCGAACTCCAGCGCCGCGCCGCGCGGAGGCAGCGAGCGCTGCTGGCAATCGCCACGATGGCAGCGCGCACAGCCCGGTCCCGTCCGCGTCGCCCGTTCAGGCTCGAGCACAAGACCGCGCGCCTGGGCCAACTGTGGAGCAAGGCGCGCTTCCAACCCGAGAACAACTGCAAACTGAGCGGTTTCACCGCCTGGCGCACCACTACCTTCGACCGTGCGGGCCATGGTGAACCAATGCGAGGCCTGGCCGGAAGTTTCGGCAAATTCGATCACCTGGGCCTGGATCCGTCCGGCCTGTTCGAAAGCGCGATGGACGTTCCACAGCGGACAGGCGACATCGCTTTCGAGCAAGGTCGTCCCGCTGGCCCCTGCGTATCGCTTGGAAAACTGTCCGGCGCGATCGATCCGGGCCATGAAGAACGGTAGTCCTCGCTGTCCGACCCGCTGCAGGGTGGTCAGCCTGTGGGCCAGCTGCTCGAACCCCACGTTGAAGCGGCGCTGCAGGATCGTCAGGTCATAACCGGTCGCCTCGCAGGCGCGCATGAAACGGCCATAGGGCATCAGCAGCGCCGCCGCAAAATAGGCGGACAGATGGCGGCGGAACAGCCGCCAGGCCGCCCGGTCGGAGAATTGCGCGCCGTCGGCGATCGCCGCAATCGCCTCGCCCTGCTCCAGCATCGCCAGTTGCAGGGCAACGTGGAAATTGCGCGAAGACTGGTCGAGCAGTTCCGACAGCTGCAACTGCCGGGCATGCAAATCGAGCCGGCGCAGCGCATCGGGCATGACGTCGAACGGCAGGATCCGGAGCGACAGCTGGTGCTTCTGCCGCAGGCGCTCGGCCAGGGCTGCGCCCATGTCGGCATTCGACAGCCGCAATTCGTCGGCCAGCTCCTCGGCTGCGGCATCGAGGTCGGCAAAGTGGTTGCGCCAGCGCTCGATCTCGCGCCGGGTCAGGTCCATCGGATCGCTCGCCGGAACGCCCCCCGCCCCGCCTCCCGCATCGTAGAGCCGGGCAAAGGCCAGCGCCGCTTGTGGCGCGGCGGCAAGCCATTCGGCAATCTCGTCGCGGTCGACCGCGAGGTCGGCGAAGCGTTCGTCGGCCAGACGCCGGCGCAAGCCGTCGATTCCGCCTACCGCTTCGTCCTGGCGCAGGCTGCGCGGATCGAAGTCGAAGGCCTCGGCCAACTGGACCAGCAACCGGGCCGACAGCGGGCGCTGGTTGCGCTCGATCAGGTTGAGGTAGCTGGGTGAAATCTCCAGCCGCGCGGCCATCGCCGCCTGGGTCAGTCCCTCGCGGCGACGCAGACGGCGGATTGCAGGTCCGGCCAGGAAGGCTGCCTCACTCATGATTGCCGTTTGTCACATTATTTACAACTTTTCAAGCTGAATACCGGCTGAGGCGTCACCAATACAAGATTTGTTGTAATTTCCTTTACCGGAGAATCGCCGAAGTCGGCTACGCCAAGGCCATTCCCTCCCATGGAGATTACCGTGAGCTACACCGACATCATCGCCCAGGCTGACCAGACCATTGCCCAGAATGCCAACTGGGATGGGATCAGCGCCGAATCCGTCGCCCGCATGAGGCTGCAGAACCGCTTCAAGACCGGACTCGATATCGCCAAGTACACCGCCAAGATCATGCGCGAGGACATGGCCGCCTATGATGCCGATCCGGCCAACTACACCCAGTCGCTGGGCTGCTGGCACGGCTTCATCGGTCAGCAAAAGCTGATCTCGATCAAGAAGCACTTCGGCTCGACCAAGCGCCGGTATCTGTACCTTTCGGGCTGGATGATCGCCGCGCTGCGCAGCGAATTCGGCCCCCTGCCCGATCAGTCGATGCATGAGAAGACCAGCGTTCCCGCGCTGATCGAGGAGCTCTACACCTTCCTGCGCCAGGCCGACGCCCGCGAGCTGGGCGGCCTGTTCCGCGAGCTTGACGAAGCCCGCAAGGCCGGTGACGAAGTCAAGGCCAAGCAGGTCCAGGCCAAGATCGACGGGTTCGAAACCCATGTCGTGCCGATCATCGCCGACATCGACGCCGGGTTCGGCAATGCCGAAGCGACCTATCTGCTTGCCAAGAAGATGATCGAAGCCGGCGCCTGCGCGCTGCAGATCGAAAACCAGGTGTCCGACGAAAAGCAGTGCGGCCACCAGGACGGCAAGGTCACCGTTCCGCACGAGGACTTCCTCGCGAAGATCCGCGCGATCCGGTACGCTTTCATGGAACTGGGCGTTGACGACGGGATCATCGTCGCCCGCACCGACTCGCTCGGCGCCGGCCTGACCAAGCAGATCGCCTTCACCCGCGAAGCCGGCGACATCGGCGACCAGTACAACAGCTTCCTCGATTGCGAGGAAGTGACCGAAGTCGGCCACGGCGACGTCCTGATCAGCCGCAACGGCAAGCTGCTCAAGCCCAAGCGCCTGCCCAGCAACCTCTTCCAGTTCCGTTCGGGAACCGGCGAGGACCGCTGCGTGCTGGACTGCATCACCAGCCTTCAGAACGGCGCCGACCTGCTGTGGATCGAAACCGAAAAGCCGCACATCGGCCAGATCGGCGGAATGGTCAGCCGGATCCGCGAAGTGATCCCCAACGCCAAGCTGGTCTACAACAACTCGCCCAGCTTCAACTGGACGCTGAACTTCCGCCAGCAGGTGTTCGACGCCTGGACCGAAGCGGGCAAGGACGTTTCGGCTTATGACCGCGCCAAGCTGATGAGCGTCGATTACGACAGCTCGGACCTGGCCGCCGAAGCCGACGAGCGGATCCGCACCTTCCAGGCCGATGCGGCCCGCGAAGCCGGGATTTTCCACCACCTGATCACCCTGCCGACCTACCACACCGCGGCGCTCAGCACCGACAACCTGGCCAAGGAATACTTCGGCGAGGCGGGCATGCTGGGCTACGTCAAGGGCGTGCAGCGCCAAGAAATCCGCCAGGGCATCGCTTGCGTGAAGCACCAGAACATGTCCGGTTCGGACATTGGCGACGATCACAAGGAATACTTCGCCGGCGAAGCGGCCCTCAAGGCTGCCGGCGAACACAACACGATGAACCAGTTCGCGGCCTGACGCCGCGGGCAGGAACCAGTTCGCGGCCTGATCCCGGACTGAGCCCCATTCGCGGCCCAAGCCGCCGCACCGATCTCCTGGGGAGGAGAAACGATGGCCGTCGGAGTGCCCCTTTCACTCCGGCGGCCATCAATTTTTTCGTAACCATAAGCCAAAACGGGCCGGTTAACCTTCGTCCGCTAGGGATAGCGGCATGCGACGCCAAGCCCCCACCCTGCCTGTTTCACCACAGCAGCTCAAGCACTTCGCTTTCGCGACGGTGGTGATCACTGGCCTGCTCGCCCTGTTTGCGGGCGGAGAAGACGCCGGCCTGGCCGCCCAGATCGAGGCGACGCAGGCGAAGAACGAAATGGTCGCCGCCGAGCAGCAGAAGCTGGGTACCAAGAAACTCAAGGCCCACCTCAATGTCCGCAAGGATTCGCGGTCGCAGTTCGCGTTTGCCGATGGCGGTGAGGTTGTCGATGCCCAGGCCGACTGGGGCGGTGGCGGCGGTGGTGGCATTCGCCGCTCTGGCACTCAAGCCAACCGGCCGACTGGTGCGGCTCACCTGCCTCCGCCTGGGCTTCAGGGCAAGCCGGGCGTGACAGTAACCCGCGCCAGGCTGCGCAAGCCAGGCGAACCAGGTGGGCCAGACAGCCCGGGCGGTCCTGGCGGCCCAGAATCCGATGGTCCTCCTCCGCCCGACTTCAGCAAACTCGAAGCGGTCAAGTCGGCTTCGCGGATGCGTTCAGGAGGCGCCGGCAGCGATGGCGACTAGAAGCACTCCCGCGCCAGGAAGGCGCGCGACTCCGGCCCGATCAGCGCGGCATGGCCATAGTTCGGGTGGTCGATCACCAGCATCGCGCTGCCTTCGCCAGCCTTCCATGCCGCGATTGCTTCCGGCGGAAAATCGAAGTGGAAGAAATGCACCGCACTGGCCTTGTTGTCGTGCGCGCGGGTCCGCTCGGTATCGCCTTCGGGGCGTGCGCGGATAAGGAAATCGTCCATGCGGATCGCGACGTGGTTCTCTACCCCGCCGATGGTTCGCAGGAAGGCGTCCCGACGGACCGGATCGCCGATTTCGAAGAACAGGGTCGCGGTCAGCTCGCTGCCTTTCGGCACCATCGGATCATAGGCGGCCAGTTCATCGGCCAGCTGCTCGTCCCCGCCCTTCTCGATCCGCAGCATTTCGTGGATCTGCAGCCACATCGAATCCCAGTTTTCAAAGATTGCCGTGGCGTGCGGCCCCACCGCCAGCCTGGTCAGCTTCTTGCGGGCCAGAGCTTCGTGCTTCTTGTCGGCACGGATCAGCTCGTACTGGTCGAGCGGAAGGATGTCGGCGGCGGTGATGGTGCGGCTATCGCGGGGCATTGGGGTTACAATCCATAGGCCTGGGCCAGAACCTCGATCGGATGGCCGATCCTGGCCGGCGGTTCGGCGCCGTTGGCGGCGATCACCTGCTTGAGGTGCGGGCCGGCCAGCGGGCATTCGGACACGACCAGGTCGGGCTGGTCCTTCATCAGGTTGCGGGCGGCCGGTTTGCCGACCTTGACCGCGCGATCGAAGTTTTCCTTGAAGATCCCCCACTTGCCGCCGTGGCCGGAGCAACGTTCGGTCAGTGCCGGCTTGGCTTCGGGGATCAGGCGGAGCATCTCCATCGCCTTGGGGCCCATGTTCTGGGCGCGGGCATGGCAGGCAAAGTGGACCGCGATCGACTTGGCCATCGGCTCGATCGGGGCCAGCCCGGTCTCCTTCGCCAGGGCCACGATATATTCCGAAACGTCGAAGGCGTGTTTGCTCAGCAACTTCACCGCTTCGTTTTCGGGTTCGATAAGCGGCCATTCGAACTTGAGCATCAGCGCGCAGGATGTGGTCAGCGGAACCACATCCCAGCCCTGCTCGACCAGCGGCGCGAAGTGCGCGGAAATGCGCTGGGCGGCGTTGGCCACGGCGGGTAGGTCGCCATTCTCGAACTTGGGCATGCCGCAGCAATCGGGGTGCTCGATCCGCACCTGTACCCCGTTGTGAGCGAGCACCTTGACCAGCGCGATCCCCGGCCCGCCATCGTTGAATTCGTCGTGGCAACCGGCATAGATCGCCACTTTTCGGCCGAAAGCCGGACCATCGGGATTGGGCGCGGGGACGATCCCTGGGGCCTGCCGGGTCAGCGAGATGTCCATGAACGGCGGCAGGTGCGCGCGCCGGTCGATCCCGGTGACCTGCTCGATCACCGGCCGGGTCAGGCCGTTGCCTTCCCGGGTCGCCCAGTTGGCCAGGCCTGAAACCATCGTGCCGAGCCGCCCGTTACGGTCCATTTCGGCCAGCTGATTGTCGAGGAACGAGGTTTCGCCCTTGCGGTGCTGGACCGCGCGGTGACGCAGCATCAGGTGCGGGAAGTCCAGATCGAAGCTGTGCGGCGGGACATAAGGGCACTTCGTCATGAAGCACATGTCACACAGGGTGCAGGCATCGACGACCTTGGCCAGCTGGGCTGGGGTCAGATCATCGACCTCCTCGTTCGGCGCCTCGTCGATCGCGTCAAACAGGATCGGGAAGCTGTCGCACAGGTTGAAACAGCGGCGGCAGCCGTGACAGATGTCATACACCCGCCGCAGCTCAGCCTCGAGTGCGGTTTCGTCGTACCAGCTTTCGTCCTGCCACGGGATCGGGTGGCGCACGGGTGCTTCGAGGCTACCTTCCATCTGGCTCCCCCCTTGAGTCATAGATTCTGGATCGGGCGGGCGGCCCAACAGCGACCCGAAGGACCGCCCGGCACTGGATCAGGCGTCGGCCAGCAGACCGTCGAGGGTCTTCTGGAACTTGCCGGCGTGGCTCTTTTCGGCCTTCGCCAGGGTTTCGAACCAGTCGGCGATTTCGTCGAAGCCTTCGTCACGCGCGGTCTTGGCCATGCCCGGATACATGTCAGTGTATTCGTGGGTTTCGCCGGCGATCGACGCCTTGAGGTTGGCAACGGTATCGCCAATCGGTTCACCGGTGGCCGGATCGCCGCATTCCTCAAGGTATTCGAGATGGCCATGGGCATGGCCGGTTTCACCTTCCGCGGTCGAACGGAACACTGCGGCGACATCGTTGTGACCTTCGATATCCGCCTTCTGTGCGAAGTACAGATAACGGCGGTTGGCCTGGCTTTCACCGGCAAACGCGGCCTTGAGGTTGGCTTCGGTCTGAGAACCCTTGAGTCCCATCTTCACTCTCCTTGGATGGTGGAATCTGACCAGACTTCAATGCGCCCTAGCCGCAACCAAGGCCATGCGGAATTTCCGCGAGCGGTAATCGAAGGAATCGATCAAATTTCTGCGAATTATTCGCAATTCCGAGCAATCACATGCGTGGCATCAATGCGATCGCCGAACGGGTCAGCGCTTCGGCAGCGGTGCCGATCACCTGTTCGGCATCGGGCGCCCAGTACGGGCTGTGCAATCCGGGCAGCATCTTGCCATCGCGCTTCGCCGCTGCAAGCTCCTCGGCGCGGCGTCCGCCAACCCAGAAGATCAGGCTTTGCATGCGGTCCGGATCGGTCCGCGCAAATTCGCCGAAATCCTCCCCGGCCATGACCGGATCGGCCGCAACCGCCCGCCCCTCGCCGAACCAGGTCCGGAACAGGCCCAGCATCCGCTCGCTGAACGCCGGGGTGTTCCAGGTTGCGCGACCGCGCGGCTCCTGCACGGTGACGACCGGCATGCGGTCTTCGGGCATGCCCGATGCCTCGGCCTCGGCCCGGACGATCCGCTTGATCCCGCCGACCAGCAATTCGCGCGACTGATCGGAATAGGACCGCACGGTCAGTTGCAGGTGGACCTCATCGGGAATGATGTTGTGCTTGGCCCCACCGTGGATCGCACCGACCGTGACGACCGATGGATCGAACGGACTGGATTCGCGGCTGACCAGGGTCTGCAGGCGCATCACGATCGCGCTGGCCAGCACGACCGGATCCTTGGTGGTGTGCGGATAGGCTCCGTGCCCGCCCAGCCCCTTCACGGTAATGTCGATCATGTCGACATTGGCAAGCGCGAAGCCAGAACGCACTCCGACCGTGCCGGCGGCAAGATCGGCCGAATCGTGGAACGCCAAGGCATAGTCCGGCTTGGGAAAGCGCGTGAACAGTCCGTCGGCGATCATCGCCAGGGCGCCCGAATTGATCTCTTCGGCAGGCTGGCCGATCATGACCAGCGTGCCCGACCATTGATCGCGACTGGCGGCCAGCAACCGCGCGGTCTCGATCCAGGCGGTCATATGGGTATCGTGCCCGCAGGCATGCATGATCCCGCTTTCGACCCCGGCGGTCGAGGTGCCACGCGCCTTCGAGGCATAGGGCAGCCCGGTCTGCTCGACCACCGGCAGGCCGTCCATGTCGGCGCGGATCAGCACAACCGGGCCGGGGCCGTTCTTCAGCACGGCGACCACGCCGGTCTTGCCGACCCCTTCGGTCACGGTGAATCCGGCCTTGCGCGCTGCATCGGCCATGATCCTGGCGCTGCGGTGTTCCTGAAACGACAGTTCGGGATTCGCGTGAAGATCGCGGTAGATCGCGATCAGCCCCGGCATGTCGGCCTGGATCCTGGCCCTGAAGCCGGTATCGGCCGGCGCGGCACCGGCTCCGGATGTGGCGAGAAAGGCGGCGAGCGCGGCGGCGGTGACGAAGAGCTTGCGGGTCATGGCGCGCAGCCTAAGCGGCCAATTCCGGTTCGGCAATGGTGCCCCTGGCCCGACTCGAACGGGCACGCCTTGCGGCAAACGATTTTGAGTCGTTCGCGTCTACCATTCCGCCACAGGGGCAT
>CAZNII010000044.1:18573-20949 GCA_964573075.1 uncultured Novosphingobium sp.
GTGTTCGCCAGTATCTTGTGCAGCCTCGAATGCAAGGCATCGTTGCCGGCCAGCACCTGCTTGTCGCAGATCGGTTGGCTGATCCCGCGCCAGTCGGATACGAAGCCGCCGGCCTCGCGCACCAGCAGGCAGCCGGCCGCGGTGTCCCACGGCTTGAGGTTGCTCTCCCAGAAGCCTTCGTATCGGCCAGCGGCGACCCAGGCGAGGTCGAGACTGGCAGCACCGAAGCGGCGGATCCCGGCCACTTGCGGGGCCAGCGCGGCATAGATCTTCATCCACTCAGCCGGATCGCCCGCCCCGGCAAAGGGAATGCCGGTGGCGATCAGGCTTTCATCGAGGTGGCGCCGCGCCGAAACCCTCAGGCGCCCGTCGTGCAGCCAGGCCCCGCGGCTCTTCTCGGCCCAGAAGCTTTCATCGGTGATCGGCTGATAGACCAGCGCGGCGGTTACCTCGCCCCAGCCCGAACCATCAAGCTTTGGCTCCTGCACCGCGATCGAGATCGCGAAGTGCGGAATGCCGTGCAGAAAGTTGCTGGTCCCGTCGAGCGGATCGATGATCCAGCGCGGCTTGCCCTCGGCCCCGGCAATCTCGCCGCCTTCCTCCATCAGGAAGCCCCAGTCGGGACGCGCCGCCAGCAGTTCGTCGTAGATCGTCCGCTCGGCCCGCATGTCGGCCTTGGAAACGAAATCGGCCGGTCCCTTGCGGCTGGCCTGGAGATGCTCGACCTCGCCGAAATCGCGCCGCAACCGGCCACCCGCCTTGCGGGCAGCCTTTTCCATCACGCGCATCAGGCCGGAGATGACTGCCATGTCCGGTCCTCAGTCCGCCTTGCCGACGTAAGTGCGCTCGTAAACATCGACGATGATCCGGGTGCCGCTGGCGATGTGCGGCGGCACCATCACCCGCACGCCGTTGTCGAGCACGGCCGGCTTGTAGCTGGAGCTGGCGGTCTGGCCCTTCACCACGGCATCGGCTTCGACAATCGTGGCTTCGACCTGTTCGGGCAGCTGGACCGAGATCGGGCGCTCGTCGTACATTTCGAGCAGCACGGTCATCCCGTCCTGGAGGAAGGCATCGGCTCCGCCCAGCAGGTCCTTGGGCAGGTTGATCTGGTCATAGGTTTCCACGTCCATGAACACCAGATCGTCGCCCTCGGCGTAGAGGAACTGGAAGTCCTTGGTGTCGAGGCGGACCTTTTCGACCGTGTCGGCGCTGCGGAAGCGGACGTTGGTCTTGCGGCCGTCGATCAGGTTCTTCATCTCGACCTGCATGAAGGCCCCGCCCTTGCCGGGCTGGGTGTGCTGGGTCTTGGCGACTTTCCAGATGCCGCCTTCGTATTCGAGAATGTTGCCGGGACGGATGTCCACGCCGCTGATCTTGGCCATGAGTGCCTCTTCAAGGATGAGAAAGAGCCCGGCTGCCTGTGGCCGGAAGGTTCGCGCCCTTAGCGCGTCGGCCCGCGCGGGGCAAGTGTGGCGCTAGCGCTTCGCCGGTGCTAGGGTAGGCGGTGATGCTGAAGTATGCTCTGCCCGCGACGCTTGCCGCCCTTTCTGCCGCCGCCCTTGCCGTTCCAGGCGGGCAGATCGGCAGCCTGCTACCCGCCGCCTACCTGTGCGAGATGCCGGGCGATGCCGGCGGCCCGGCCGGCTATCGCGTGCCGGCAGAGGATTTCACCATCGTCAACGCCAATACCTATTACACCGCCTCGGGCCGCGGAACCTATCTGCTGACCGGGGACGACCTGGTGTTGACCAGCGGGCCCAAGCGCGGACAGAAGTTCCACCGAATCAGCGACAATTTCCTGCGCAAGCGCGAAGCGACAGGGCAGGACGGCCCGCTGCGCTGCGTGCGCCGGGTGATCAACAATTCGAACGGCGAAGGCTGCACCGATCCGGCCAGCGGGGAAAAGCTGGCCGGCTGCGGCGCGCAGCCCCGCGCTGCCCGGTCCTAGGACCGGGCCACCGCCTTGCGGGTCCAGGCGTAAAGCCAGCCCACCGCAAGCGCAAAGACGAGCACGCCTGCCAGCGGAGCAAAGCTGTTTTCCTCCAGAATCGCCAGCGCCTCGGGGCTGCCGGTCGCAGCGGCGATTCCGGCGAAGGCCACCCCGAACAGGCTTTCGCCCACGATCAGCCCGGTCGCGGCAAGAACCCCCATCCGTTCGGCAAAAGCCGGGTCGGCCTGGCGCTCGGCCCAGCGGTTGTAAACGTGGCCAAGAATCGCGCCGATCGGGATCAGCAGGGTCAGCGCCATCGGCAGGTAGATCCCCATGCCAACCGCGAGCGGTGGCAGGCTGCCCTTGCCGGACTTGCGCAGCAGTTCATCGATCAGGATCACCCCGGCGCCGATAGCCGCGCCGGTGGAGATCAGCCCCCAGTC
>CAZNII010000045.1:0-4459 GCA_964573075.1 uncultured Novosphingobium sp.
CTCAACCACACCGGCGCGCACAAGATCAACAATTGCATCGGCCAGATCCTGCTGGCGATGCGGATGGGCAAGACCCGGATCATCGCCGAAACCGGCGCCGGCCAGCACGGGGTTGCCACCGCAACGGTCTGCGCGCGTTTCGGGCTGCCCTGCACCGTGTTCATGGGCGCGACTGACGTCGCCCGCCAGGCGCCCAATGTGTTCCGCATGAAGCTGCTTGGCGCGGAAGTGCGGCCCGTGACTTCCGGCGCCGCCACGCTGAAAGACGCCATGAACGAGGCGATGCGGGACTGGGTCGCCAACGTCCATGATACCTTCTACATCATCGGTACCGCAGCCGGCCCCCACCCCTACCCTGAGCTGGTCCGCGATTTCCAGAGCGTGATCGGGCGCGAGGCGCGGGCGCAGATGCTCGCCCGCACCGGTAAACTGCCCGACCTGCTGGTCGCGGCGATCGGTGGGGGCAGCAATGCGATCGGGCTGTTCCACCCGTTCCTCGACGACACCTCGGTGAAGATGCTGGGGGTCGAAGCGGCCGGATACGGGCTCGACAAGGATCACGCCGCCAGCCTAGCCGGCGGGCGTCCGGGGATCCTCCACGGCAACAAGACCTACCTGCTCCAGGACGAGGACGGCCAGATCATCGAAGGCCACTCAATCAGCGCCGGCCTCGACTATCCCGGGATCGGGCCTGAACATGCCTGGCTCAAGGAAGTGGGCCGGGTCGATTACACCAGCGTTACCGACGACGAAGCGCTCGACGCCTTCCAGCTGCTCTGCCGCACCGAAGGGATCATTCCCGCGCTCGAACCGAGCCACGCAATCGCCGCAGTGAAGAAAGTCGCGCCCAGCATGGGCAAGGACCAGATCATCCTCGCCAATCTGTGCGGGCGGGGCGACAAGGACATCTTCTCGGTGGCGGAGCATCTGGGGGTAAGCTTGTGAGCGACCGCCTCTCCTCCGCTTTCGCCAAGGGCCGCCCCGCCCTCGTCACATTCGTCACCGGGGGTGACGGGCCGACCGCCGATATCCTCGACGCCCTCGTCGAAGGCGGCGCCGACGTGATCGAGCTGGGCATGCCGTTCACCGATCCGATGGCCGATGGCCCGGCAATCCAGGCTGCGAACATCCGTTCACTCGAGGCCGGAACCAAGACTGTCGACCTTTTCCGCATGGCCGCCGCCTTTCGCGAGAAGCATTCAGACGTGCCGCTGGTACTTATGGGCTATGCCAACCCGATGACGATCCGCGGGGCCGACTGGTTCGCCGCGGAGTGCCAGAAGGCCGGGGTCGACGGGGTGATCTGTGTCGATATCCCGCCCGAGGAAGATGCCGAGCTTGGCCCGGCCCTGCGCGCCGCCGGGGTTAGCCTGATCCGCCTGGCAACTCCGACCACCGACGACGCGCGGCTGCCCGCCGTGCTCGAGGGGTCGTCGGGCTTCCTCTATTACGTCTCGGTCGCCGGGATCACCGGGATGCAGCAGGCCGCCGTCGCCTCGATCGAGGAAGCCATGGCCCGGCTCAAGGCCAAGGCCACGATCCCGATCGCAGTCGGTTTTGGCGTTCGCACTCCTGAACAGGCCGCCGCCTTTGCCAGGGTGGCGGACGGAGTGGTGGTCGGTTCGGCGCTGGTCGATCTGGTCGGCCAGCATGGCGCCGATGCCGCCGGTCCGGTGCGCGAATTGACCAAGGCGCTTGCCGACGCGGTGCATTCCGCTAGGGAAAGCGCATGAGCTGGATCGACCGCGTTCGCAAGGCGCTGCCCTTCAAGGACAAGCGCGACACCCCCGACAATCTCTGGACGAGCTGCCCTTCGTGCAAGGAAATGCTGTTCACCAAGGAGTACGAGGACAACCAGTCAGTCTGTCCGCGCTGCGAGCATCATGGCCGGATCGGCGCCGACGCGCGCTTTGCCCAGTTGCTCGACGAAGGCTTTGCGGTCCTTGAAACGCCGAAGGTCAAGGAAGACCCGCTAAAGTTCAAGGATTCGAAGAAGTATCCCGACCGGCTCAAGGCCGCCCGCGCTGCCAATCTGCACCCCGATGCCCTGACCAACGCGCTCGGCAAGATCGATGGGCATAAGGTGGTGCTGGGCGTGCAGGACTTTGCCTTCATGGGCGGCTCGATGGGCATGGCGGTGGGCGCAGCCTTTGTCGCCGGGGCCGACCGGGCGCTCAAGGAAAAATGCGCTTATTTGATCTGTACCGCCGCCGGCGGCGCGCGGATGCAGGAAGGGATCCTGTCGCTGATGCAGATGCCCAAGACCACGGTCGCGGTGCGTCGGCTCAATCAGGCCGGCCTGCCTTATATCGTGGTGCTGACCGATCCGACCACCGGCGGGGTAACTGCCAGCTATGCGATGCTGGGCGACATCCACATCGCCGAGCCAGGCTGCCTGATCGGCTTTGCCGGCCAGCGCGTGATCCAGGACACGATCCGCGAGAAGCTGCCCGAGGGCTTCCAGCGCGCTGAATACCTGCATGAACACGGGATGGTCGACATGGTGGTCCACCGCCGCGACCTGAAAGCGACGCTGGCACAGGTCCTTGATTACCTGACGGCAGCAAAAGCGGCCTGAGGGCCTCGTGAAGGACTTCGCGATCTCCGACAATCCGCGCGTCCAGGCGCAGCTCGACCGGCTGGGGGCGCTGAGCCTCCCGCAGGGGCGGATCGGATTGGAGGTGATCCACGAACTGCTGGAGCGACTGGGCAATCCGCAGCGTGCCTTGCCGCCGGTGTTCCATGTCGCCGGTACCAACGGCAAGGGCAGCACCTGTGCCTACTTGCGGGCGATGCTGGAAGCCCAGGGTTATACGATCCACGCCGCGACCAAGCCGCATCTGGTGCGCTACAACGAACGGATCCGGGTGGCGGGCAAGCTGATCGAGGACGATCTGCTGGCCGATCTGCTGCAGGAAGTGCTCGACTGCGGCGAGGACCTTTCGCCGAGCTTCTTCGAAGTCACCACCGCTGCCACCTTCCTGGCCTTCAACCGCATCCCGGCCGACGCCTGCGTGATCGAGGTGGGCCTTGGCGGGCGGTTCGATGCAACCAATGTGCTCGACGGACAGGCCGCCTGCGGGATCGCGACGCTCGGCATCGATCACGAAGCCTTCCTGCTGGTGCCGGAACCCGGTGTGCCGGCCGATCCGCTGTGCCGAATCGCCTTCGAAAAGAGCGGCATAGCCCGTCCCGGCGTGCCGTTGGTTACCCAATCCTATTCTCCCGAAGTGGCAAAGACGGTGATCGACCACGCCATGAAGGTCGGCGCAAAGACGGCCATCCGCGATTTGGACTGGTTTGCGGAAGTTGCCGGTGAAATCCGTTATCGCGATCGTCAGGGAGAGTTGCGCTTGCCTCTTCCTGCGCTGGCCGGACGCCATCAGGCCGATAATGCCGCGCTGGCCGTGGCAATGCTGCGCCACCAGTCGCAGCTCGAGGTGTCACCGCAAGTCATGGCCGAGGGTATCCGCGCCGCACGCTGGCCGGCGCGCCTGCAACTGCTCGGCGAAGGGCCGCTGACCGCGCTGGTCCCGGGGCGCAGGGTCTGGCTCGACGGCGGGCACAATGTCGATGCGGGCCTGGCGATCGCGCGCCACTTCGCCGATGCTGCGCCGTTCCACCTGATCACCGGGATGCTTTCGAGCAAGGACCCGGCCGCGATCGTCGCGCCGCTCAAGGGCAAGCTGCTTAGCCTGTCGGTGGTTCCCGCCCCCGGTCACGAGGCGCACAGCCCGACGGAAATCGCCCGCCACGCCGATCTGCCGGTGCGGCCATTCGCCAATGTCGAAGCCGCGCTAAGCGCCCTGCCGCCGAAAGGCGACGTCCTGATCGCCGGCTCGCTCTATCTCGCCGGCGAAGTCCTGCGGCTCAACCGGGAGTTTCCGGACTGATTTCAGTGCGGCGTTTCGGGATCGCCGTCCTTGCCACCTCCGGCCGTGCCCATCGCCGCGTCGATCAGCCCGACCCGGCTCATCCACCAGAACAGGACGATCCCCGGCACGGCAAGCGCGGTGGTCAGCAGGTAGAAGTTCACGTAGCCCATCTCTTCGATCATCGCCCCGGCCGTTGTTCCGGTAACGAACCGGCCGACAATGCTCGCCCCGGCGGAAATCAGCGCATATTGCGCCGCGGTGAAGCGAAGGTCGCACAGCGCCGAAAAATAGGCCACGACCACCACCCCGCCAAAGCCGGACGCCGCGTTCTCGAAGCCGATCGCGCCAGCCATGCCCAGGTTTGAGTGACCGGCAGCGGCCAGCGCGGCAAAGCTGAAATTGGAAACGCACATCAGCACCAGCGCGATCAGGACGGAGCGCTTCAGGCCGAGCTTGGCATAGGCGATCCCGCCAATGAAAATTCCGATCAGGTAGGCCCAGAACCCTACACCGACATCGTAGATCGCGATCTCGTCGTTGCTGAAACCAAGGTCGTCGAACAGCAGCCGGAAGGTCAGGTTGGC
>CAZNII010000045.1:4559-7980 GCA_964573075.1 uncultured Novosphingobium sp.
CGCGCGGCAACGTAGAGCGCAAGGGCGCCCGCGCCGGCCGAACCGATCCGCCAGCCGTATTGCGACATGCCCGAGCCAACCCCGAGCTGGTATGGCTTGAGCGTCTCGATCCGGTAGGCGTCGATGACGATATCGAAAGTGGCACCGGCAATCCCGACCAGGATGGCGGCGGTCGCAGTCGCGGCGATATCGGCCTTGGGATCGACCAGCGCGAGGTTGATCACAGCCGCAATCACGGCAATGCCGGCGATCAGCATCCAGGAAACCCGTTGCCCCAATCGCCCGATTCCCGGAAGGCTGACACCATCGACAATCCAGGCCCAGAAAACCTTGAGATTGTAGACCAGGAACGCGAGCGTGAAGGCGGTAACGGTCTTCTTGTCGATACCGTCCTGCGCAAGGCGCGTCGTCAGCGTGGCGCCGATCATCGCATAAGGAAACCCTGATGAAACACCGAGAAAGAACGCGGCCAGCGATTCCTTCTCCAGATAGGGGTGCAATGCCGGGATGCGCCGGGCGAGCAGCGCAATCGCCACCACCGCGCCCAGCAGGATCCAGAGTGTGGTGTTCATTGCGCATCCCCTTCCCGTTCGTGCCGCGAACCTAGCGGCGAAAGCGGCAATGACCAGCCCCTTCGGCCGGGGATCAACAAGCCAGAGGGTGACGCCTGCCCGTCAAGCGGCTAAGGCCGCGCCATGACCGCTTCGGACCAGCCCCGCGAAGGGGAACGAATTGCCAAATTGCTCGCCCGTGCGGGAATCGCCAGCCGCCGCGAGGTGGAACGGATGATCGCCGACGGGCGGGTCAAGCTCAACGATGAAGTGCTGACCACGCCCGCCACGGTGCTGAAAAGCCTCAAGGGCGTGACGGTCGATGACAAGCCGGTCAAGGCGGCCGAGCCGACCCGCATCTTCGTGTTTCACAAACCATCGGGACTGATCACCGCCGAACGCGATCCGGCTGGTCGCCCGACGATCTACACCGCGCTGCGCAATGCCCTGCCCAAGGACGCCGGGCGGGTCATGCCGATCGGCCGGCTTGACTTCAACACTGAAGGGCTGCTGCTGCTGACCAACGATGGCGAGCTCAAGCGGGCGATGGAACTGCCGGCCACCGGCCTTCCCCGCACCTACCGCGCCCGCACCTTTGGCGACATCACCCAGGCCCAGCTCGAGGAACTGATCGAAGGGGTGGAGATCGACGGGATCCGCTATGGCCGGATCGACGCCAACATGGAGCGGCGGACCGGCCGCAACCAGTGGATCGAGGTGACCATCACCGAAGGCAAGAACCGCGAAGTGCGGCGCGTCCTGGAACATCTCGGGCTCGAAGTCAGCCGCCTGCTGCGCACCCGCTATGGCCCGTTCCAGCTCTATGATCTGCAGCGCGGCCAGGCGGTCGAAATCCGCCAGGCCGAAGTCGAGCGCTTTCGCCGCGCGCTGCTCGGCGGGACCGGCGCGGATGTCCAGCTCAGCGCGCCCCAGCAGGCCCGCGCCCGGATCGCCCGCCGGGCCGAGACTGCGCCCAGGAATGCCGCCCCCAAGCCGGCAGCACGCAAGCCCGATGACCGGAGACCGGAAGGCCGCAAGCCCGACAACCGGAAACCGCTCGGCCGCAAGCCCGATGCGCGCAAGCCTGACGGACGCAAACCCGGTCCGCGCAAGCCGGGTCCGCACAAGTGAGCCTGCGGATCATCGCCGGGGAATGGCGCGGGCGCAAGCTGCTGGCCCCAGCCGGTGACGCCACCCGCCCGACTGCCGACCGCACCCGCGAGACGCTGTTCTCGATGCTGGTCAGCCGAATCGGGGACTTTGAGGGGCTGGCCGTGGCCGATCTGTTCGCCGGTTCCGGCGCGCTCGGGCTAGAGGCCCTGTCGCGCGGGGCGGGAAGCTGTATTTTTGTCGAACAGGATGCGGCCGCGCTCAGGGCGCTGCGAAGCAACATCGCCAACCTGCGCGCCGCGGCGCAGTGCGATGTCCGCGCCGGTTCGGTGCTGACGCTGGGTCCGGCGAAGTCCCCGCTCGACCTGATCCTGCTCGATCCGCCCTACAATTCCGGCGCGGGAGCGGTCGCGCTCGACAAGCTGCAACGGCTTGGCTGGATCGGCGAAGGGACCTGGATCAGTCTGGAAACAGCGGCTGATGAGGAGCCGAAGGTCAAGGGGCTGGAAGCCGTGGCCGATCGCAAGGTCGGCAAGGCGCGAATCACTCTGCTGCGGAAGCCGGCCTAGCGGCCAGCACGCCGATCAGCGTGGCTAGGCCCGCGAGCGAGAGCAGCAAGCCGGCATGGCGCCCCTGCCCGGCCTCTGCCAGCATCTGTGCCCCGATCGGGGTCAGCGCCCCGCCCACGATCCCGCCGACATTGAAGGCCAGCGAAATCCCGCTGTAGCGCACCGGGACCGGGAACAGCGTGGGCAACCACGAACCGAGCGGGCCATATACGAAACCCATCACCACCAGCGCGGCGGACAGCGTGGCAAAGGTCGTCAGCAGCGATCCTGAATGCAGTCCCTCACCAAAGAACGTACCCAGCACCATTGTCAGCACGGCCCCGGTCAGCATCACCTGACGCGGACTGGTTCGATCCGCACGAATCGCGGAGATCAGGATGCCCAGCGCGAGGAAGCAGTTTGCCCCCAGTTGCACCGCCAGAAACGCCTCGCGCGTGTAGCCCAGCTTGGTCGTACCCTGAGCCAGGGCAAAAGCGGTCGACAGATAGAAGATCGCGAAGCAGGCGATCGCCCCGGCGGTTCCGGCCAGCACCGCGCCGAGATACCGGGAAAGCAGCGTGGCGATCGGCACGGCCGGTGGCGGCTTGTGGCTCAGCGCTTCACGAAAGGCCGGCGTTTCAGCAATCCGCAGCCGCACCCACAGCCCCAGCCCGACCAGCACTGCGCTGGCCAAGAACGGGATGCGCCAGCCCCAGGCCTTGAAGTCGGCGTCCGACAGCGTGAGGCCCAGGATGAGGAACAGCCCGTTGGCCGCAAGGAAGCCCACTGGCGCGCCGAATTGCGGGGCCGAGCCGAACCGCGCCTCCCAGCCTTTCGGGGCATATTCAACCGCGAGCAACGAGGCCCCGCCCCATTCCCCGCCCAGGCCGAACCCCTGCCCGAAGCGCAGCACGCACAACAGCAGCGGCGCGACCCATCCGGCCAGCGCATAAGTCGGCAGGAAAGCGATCAGCAGGGTCGATACGCCCATTAGCAGCAGCGAGGCGACCAGCGTGGACTTGCGCCCGATCCGATCGCCGAAATGCCCGAAGACCACGGCCCCCACCGGACGGGCGAAGAATGCCAGGCCAAAACTCATGAACGCGAACATGGTCTGCGCCGCGGCGCTTTCGGCCGGGAAGAACAGCGGCCCGAAGACCAGCGCGGCAGCCGTGGCGTAGATGTAGAAGTCGTAGAATTCGACCGCCGTGC
>CAZNII010000045.1:8080-20184 GCA_964573075.1 uncultured Novosphingobium sp.
ACCAGCGCGGCAGCCGTGGCGTAGATGTAGAAGTCGTAGAATTCGACCGCCGTGCCTGTGAGCGCGGCGGTCAGAATGCGGGCGTGCTGGCGAACCGGATGCATGGGCATCAGTCGGTCGCCGCTCCCCATGCCCCTGTCAACCGAAAGCCTTGCGCCGCTGCCCCGTGTTCCCTAGTTGTTCGCAGGTGCAACTCCCGAACGAATCCCTTCCCGACCCGCTGCTTGACGGGCTGAACCCGCCGCAACGCGAAGCCGTGCTGACTACCGAGGGCCCGGTGCTGATGCTGGCCGGGGCCGGCACCGGCAAGACCGCGGCGCTGACCGCGCGGCTGGCCCATATCGTGCGCAGCCGGCTGGCCTGGCCGAGCGAGATTCTCTGCGTCACCTTCACCAACAAGGCCGCGCGGGAAATGAAGGAGCGAGTCGGGCACCTGGTCGGCCCGGCAGTCGAGGGGATGCCCTGGCTCGGCACCTTCCACGCGATTGCCGCCAAGATGCTGCGCCGCCATGCCGAGCTGGCGGGCCTTCAGACCAATTACACGATCATCGACACCGACGATCAGCTGCGCGTGCTCAAGCAACTGATCCAGGCCGAGGGGCTCGATGAAAAGCGCTGGCCCGCGCGGCAACTGGCCGCTTGCATCGACCGCTGGAAGAACAAGGGGCTGACCCCGGCCGACCTTTCGGCGGCGGACAGCGAGGCCTATGCCAACGGCCAGGGGCAGAAATTCTACCGGCTCTATCAGGACCGACTGAAAGCGCTGAACGCCTGCGATTTCGGCGATCTGCTGCTCCACATGCTGAACATCCTGCGCACCAACCGCGAGATCCTCGAGCAGTACCAGCAGCGCTTCAAGTACATCATGGTCGACGAGTACCAGGACACCAACCAAGTTCAATACCTGTGGCTGCGCCTGCTGGCCCAGGCCCGCAAGAACATCTGTGTGGTCGGCGATGATGACCAGTCGATCTATTCGTGGCGCGGCGCGGAAGTAGCGAACATCCTGAAATTCGAGCATGACTTTCCCGGCGCCAGGGTGATCAAACTGGAGCAGAACTACCGCTCCACGCCCGAAATTCTGGCCGCCGCATCGGGCTTGATCGATGCCAATAGCCAGCGGCTCGGCAAGACGCTATGGACCGACCGCAATGGCGGCGACAAGGTCCGGGTGATCGGGATCTGGGACGGGCCCGAGGAAGCGCGCCGGATCGGCGAGGAAGCCGAGCGGCTCGAGCGCGAGGGGGCGAGCCTCGCCACGGTCGCAATCCTGGTCCGGGCCCAGTTCCAGACCCGCGAATTCGAAGACCGCTTCATCGCGATCGGCCTGCCCTACAAGATCGTCGGGGGCTTCCGGTTCTACGAGCGCGCCGAAGTGCGCGATGCCCTTGCCTATCTGCGGCTGATCAGCCAGCCGAGCGACGACCTGGCGTTCGAGCGGATCTACAACACCCCGAAGCGCGGCCTGGGCGACAAGACCCTGGAAAAAATGCACCGCCACGCCCGCGCCCGGGCGGTGCCGTTGAGTCTCGCGGCGGTCGAGATTGCCGACACCGACGAATTGCCCGCGCGCGCGCGCAACACCCTGCTGGCCTTCATGCGCGATGTGGCGCGCTGGCGCGATCTCGCCAAGCAGACCACGCCGGCCGAACTCGCCCGCACGGTGCTGGACGAAAGCGGCTACACCGCCGCGCTCCAGGCCGAAAAGAGCGCCGAAAGCGCCGGACGGCTCGAAAACCTGACCGAGCTTGCCCGGGCGATGGAAGACTACGAAACGCTTGGCGATTTCCTCGAACACGTCAGCCTGGTGATGGACAACGAGGCCAATGACGCGGCCGAGAAGCTCACGATCATGACGATCCACGCCGCCAAGGGGCTGGAATTCGACCACGTGTTCCTGCCCGGGTGGGAAGAAGGCGTGTTCCCCAGCCAGCGGGCAATGGACGAAGGCGGGCTCGCCAGTTTGGAGGAGGAACGCCGCCTGGCCTATGTCGCGATCACCCGCGCCCGGCGCCGCTGCACGATCCTGCACGCGGCCAACCGGCGGATCTATGGCCAGTGGACCAGCTCGATCCCCAGCCGTTTCATTGCCGAACTGCCCGAGGGGCATGTCGAGCAGGAAACCACCCTGTCCGGCGGCGCATCGCTATGGCGCGCGCAGTGGAGCGAGGCGAGCGATCCTTTTGCCCACGTCGCCGCCGCGCAGCCTTCGCGCACGATGACCCGCGGCCCCGGCTGGCAACGCGCGGCATCGCGCGACTTTGATCCAGCCCCACGCCGCCTGCCCGAAGCCACCCGCAGCGCCGCCAGCTTCGCCGCCAAACCGCGCAGCGATGTTGCGGTGGGAGTGCGCGTGTTTCACGAAAAGTTCGGCTACGGCACGGTCACCGCGCAGGAGGGCAACAAGCTGGAGATCGAGTTCGAGACGGCCGGGCCGAAGCGGGTGATTGATAGCTTTGTGAAGGTGGCGGAGTAGTTGAGTAAGTCGAACAATATCTACAGACGTTTGATCCAGTTAAAAATCCTTTGAAACAGCCCGTAGCGTACCTCGCCTACACCCCAGACTGAGATTCTCTCGGGAGGGGCAGTATCTTGCGGAGCCCACCGGTTCCCCAGAGGAACCTCTTCCCACCCCACCCAGTCAAGCTTAAATGTCTTCTCGAGTCGCCTGTCCCGAGTCCAAATAAAGTATTGTTCACTCGTAATTCTTCCATCCCTTACAAATTTAGGATCAGACTTCGCCCAATACTCCAGCACCCGACAAACTGCACTACCTGAATGCGGTCCGGACGAACAACATCCTACATTCGGAGGATCGCCATAGTGCAAGACTTCGTCTCTTATTTCAGCAGCCAATCTTCGGTCAGTCGCCCCATTTTCAATGAGGACTACGAAATTGGTATCACAAAATTGGCAGGCGACCTCAGCCAACACAGCTTCATTGGCATAAATGCCCGTGCAATGTTCGGGATCAAATAGACAGTATCGGGGAACACCGCCCTCTTGCCACCAGATCGGCGGCGCATCCATTCTATAGATTATGTCGTCGTAGTTGCGGTTCACATTGCGTATCCGATAGCGGCGCAACGGCTATATGAATTCAAGGTTTAGATAGCGTTTCAGTTTCTTCAAGGCCATT
This sequence comes from uncultured Novosphingobium sp., assembly GCA_964573075.1. Taxonomy (GTDB): domain Bacteria; phylum Pseudomonadota; class Alphaproteobacteria; order Sphingomonadales; family Sphingomonadaceae; genus Novosphingobium. The sequence continues at coordinate 11,220 of CAZNII010000045.1, forward strand.
GCCGAATGCGACAAAGATCCTCTCCATTTTTGGCGAATGCCACAAATGGGGAGGTGGCATTTGCGCAGCAAATGACGGAGGGGTCTCTACCCTCGCGCCATTACCCCTCCGTCAGCCCTTCGGGCTGCCACCTCCCCATTTGCGCTACGCGAAAATGGAGAGGATCTTTGGAGAATTAAAGCGCTGAAACGCCCAGGAAGCCGGGAACCGGGCCATTCCAGGCGCCCGCTTCATCGCCTTCGTCCGCATCGCGGCGCGGGGTGGCTTTGGGGGGCTTGGTGCCGTCGCGCTTGGGACGCTCGGCGCGCGGGGCGCGCTGTTCGGTTTCAGCCTTTGGAGCGCGCGGGGCGCGTTCGGCGCGGGGTTCGCGCGGTTCGCGTTCTTCGCGGGCCGGGCGCGGGGCACGGGCTGTGCGCGGTTCGCGCTCCTCACGCGATGCCTTCTCCTCACGGGGTTCCTTGGCGCCCTTGCCCAGTTCAAACACGGGCAGCTTCGATCCGGTGAGCTTTTCGACGTTCTCGATCGCTTCGGCATCTTCCGGCGCGATCAGGGTAAAGGCGCGGCCGGTCGCCCCGGCGCGGCCGGTGCGGCCGACGCGGTGGACGTAATCGTCCGGGTGCCAGGGCGTGTCGAAATTGAAGACGTGGCTGACGCCCTTGATATCGAGTCCGCGCGCGGCAACGTCGGAGCAGACCAGGATATTTACCGCGCCGTCCTTGAACCGCTGCAATTCGGCCAGCCGCTGCGGCTGGTCCATGTCGCCGTGGATCTCGGCGCTGGCAAAGCCGTGGCGCTGCAGGCTCTTGTTGAGTTCCCGCACCGTGGTCTTGCGGTTGCAGAAGATCATCGCGGTGGCGACATCGTCGGTCTTGAGCAGGCTGCGCAGCACGTCGCGTTTGACCCGGCTCGAGGCCACCGGAACCTTGAACTGGGCGATCTGGGTGTTGGTCGAGGCCGGACGGGCTACTTCGATGTATTTCGGATTGCTCAGGAACTTGTCCGCGAGCTTCTTGATCGGCGGCGGCATGGTCGCGCTGAACAGCAGGGTCTGGCGGTTTGCCGGCAGCTTGGAGCAGATCGTCTCGATATCCGGGATAAAGCCCATGTCGAGCATCCGGTCGGCCTCGTCGATCACCAGCAGATCGCAGCCGGTCAGCAGGATCTTGCCGCGTTCGAACAGGTCCATCAGCCGGCCCGGCGTGGCGATCAGCACGTCGACGCCCTCATTCAGCGCCTTGACCTGATCGCCCATCTGCACGCCGCCGATCAGCAGCGCCATCTTGAGATCGTGGTTGGCGCCGTACTGTTCGAAGTTTTCCGCCACCTGGGCGGCGAGCTCGCGGGTCGGCTCGAGGATCAGGCTGCGCGGCATCATCGCGCGGCGGCGGCCATGGGCCAGGATGTCGATCATCGGCAGCACGAAGCTGGCAGTCTTGCCGGTGCCGGTCTGTGCGATCGCAATCAGGTCCTTCATCATCAAGACGCTGGGGATCGCCTGGGCCTGGATCGGCGTAGGCGTGTCATAGCCCTTCGCGGTGACCGCGCTCAGCAATTCGTCGGATAGGCCGAGATCGGCAAATTTCATGGGCAAATACAACTGCTAGAAGGAAAGGCGCACCAGCGTGGCAGAAGCTGGGCTTCTGGCGGCGCAGGCTTGGGCGCGCCCTAGTCGCAATGCACCTTGAAAGTCAAGAAATCCCGCCGTTCAGCCGCCGATCTGAACGAGTTGCGTGAACCCGGTGACCTGGCAGTTGGTACCGCTGCGCGATTGCAGGCTGTCACGCCCGGTGCAGATCAGCCCGTCGGCATTGCGGGCGACGATGAAGCCCGAATAGAAATCGCGGCCCTGGCAGCCCTTCTGCAGGCGGGCGGTGACCATGCGCCGGTCCGCCAGGACGAGCAGCAGCCGCGAGTTGTCGATCGGCTGGACCCCGGCGATCGCGTTGATCGGCAGACAATTGCCCATCTTGCGTTCAACCCAGTGCGGGCCGCCGCCGCCGTCCATCGAATTGTCGAACATCAGCGGTTCCATCGGGGCCGATCGCGGGCCGATGCGGATGGTGACGCGCTGATGGATAGAAACCTGCTCGGCCGCCGCCGGCTGGAAGGGTGCCGGTACCGGAGCATCCGCCTCTTCACGCACGGGTGCGATCCCTCCGAGCGAGGTAACCAGTGCGGCAAGCGGTGCCAGGATTTGCACGATGGACGGCATTGCCCCGTCTAGATAGCGCCCAAGATTGAACCACCGCTTAACCCCAAGCGCGGGGGGCTGGCAAGGCGCCCATGCCCTGTGCCATAGCCATGTCCCAATGAACCGCGCCGCCTCTCCCTTCCTGTCCGAAGCCGAAGCCCTGCTGGGTCCGCGCGGTCTGACGAACGATCCGGACTTGATGGCACCGTGGCTGACGGACTGGCGCGGCCGCTACACCGGCAAGGCACTTGCGCTCGCCTCGCCGGCGAACACCCCGGAGCTGGCTGCGCTTGTCCGGCTTTGCGCGCGCCACGGCGTGCCGATCGTTCCTCAGGGCGGCAACAGCGGCATGTCGGGCGGCGCGACCCCGGATGCGAGCGGCGCGGCTCTGCTGGTCTCGCTGCGGCGGATGAACGCGATCCGGGCAATCGATGCCGCAGCCGGCACGGTTCTGTGCGAGGCGGGAGTCGTGCTACAAAAGCTGCACGAGGCTGTCTCCGAACATGGATTGCGCTTTCCCCTGACCCTTGGCGGCAAGGGATCGGCGACAATCGGCGGTCTCATTTCGACCAACGCTGGCGGAACCCAGGTCCTGCGCCATGGCTCGATGCGTGCGCAAGTGCTGGGGATCGAGGCGGTGTTGGCCGATGGATCGGTCTATTCCGCATTGACCCCGTTGAAGAAGGACAATCGCGGGTTCGACCTGAAGCAGTTGTTCATCGGCGCAGAGGGAACGCTGGGGATCGTCACCGCCGCCACCTTGCGGTTGATTCCCGCTGCCCCCGTCCGATTTGTTGCATGGATTGGTCTTGGCTCGATCCAGCAGGCCCGCGCGTTGCTGCTCCACTGCCAAGCCAGAGGAGGCGAGGCGCTCGAAGGTTTCGAAGTCCTCCCGCAGGGCTGCCTCGACGCCGTGCTGGACTACCTGCCTGATGCGCGCGCGCCGCTGGATGGTTCGCACCCATGGCATGCGCTGATCGAACTGGTCGGCATAGATCCGGCAAAGCTCGGTGAAGGGCTGTTGGCCGGCGCGCTTGAGCAAGGCCTGATTTCCGACGCCACAATCGCCTCTTCGGAAGCCCAGGCAGAAGCATTCTGGACCCTGCGCGAGTCAATTTCCCCGGCCGAGCGGGCCAGGGGTCCGGCTATGCAGCACGACATTGCCGTTCCTGTCGATCGGATGTCCGATTTCCTGGATCAAGCGGTCCCGGCGATCGAGGCGCGCTGGCCGGGTACTCGCGCATTCGGCTTCGGCCACCTGGGCGACGGCAATGTTCACTTCCACGTACAGGCCGCAGCCGGCGTCGATCGAGCCACTTGGGAAATGACCGAGGGAAAGGCCATCAGCCACGCGGTCCACGATCTGGTGGCTGCCTGGTCCGGAACGATTTCAGCAGAACACGGCATCGGCCAGTTGAAGGTCGATGAACTCGAGCGGCTTGGCGATCCGGTTGCCCTCGATCTGCTGCGACGGGTCAAGCACGCGCTCGATCCGATGGGTTTGCTCAATCCCGGCAAGCTGCTTGCGCCAGAGCCGCCAAGCGCTTAAAGGCGCGCTTTCATGCCTGCCCTCCTCAGTTCGGGCCGGTTGCTGCAAGACTTACTGGAGAGACGATCATGGCCAGCGTGCCGCAAGCCAACCTGCCGCTGTTCTACAAGGACCTGATGCCGCTCAACAGCCGCGACCACGCGGGCTGGAGCAGCCGCAACACCGAAAACGCAACCTGGATCGTCGGCCAGCATGCCATCCCGCTGACTGCCGAGGAATTCGTCCACGCTTCGCGCCATTTCCCGATCGTGTTCTCGATCGCCGACCAGCCGGTACCGCTGGCGCTGATGGGTCTGAATGAAGGGGTCAACACCTTCTTCGACGACGAAGGCAAGCTGACCAGCCCGGTTTACGTCCCGGCCTATGCCCGCCGCTATCCTTTCATGCTCGCCAAGCTCAGCCCGGAATCGGATGAACTGTCGCTGTGCTTCGATCCGACCAGCGAACTGATCGGCGAATTCGAAGGTGGCACAGCCCTGTTCGAAAACGGTGAGCCGAGCGAGAGCTGCAAGGCAACGCTCGATTTCTGCCGCAACTTCGAAGAAGCCGGCTTCCGCACCCAGAACTTCGTCGACGAACTGATGAAGCATGGCCTGTTGATGGACGGCGAAGTCTCGATCCAGCAGGACGGCAACGATCAGCCGTTCGTCTATCGCGGCTTCAAGATGGTCGATCAGGAAAAGCTTCGCGATCTGCGTGGCGATGTGCTGCGCTCGATGAACCAGAGCGGGATGCTCGCGCTGATTTTCGCCCACCTGTTCAGCCTTGAGCACATGAGCGAAATTTTTGGCCGCCAGGTCCAGCAGGGCAAGGGCCCGATTCCGGTTCCCGCCGCCTGATTTCCGCGCCGCGCCGGCCCTTCGGGACCGGCGCGCAAAGCGCATTTGTACGCTTGCGAACGCGAACCCCTTGCGCAGGGGCTCCGACAAGCCTATCTTAACCAGTGTCTTGCCGGTGCTTCCCTCATGGCCCGGTAGGGCTCGGTGCACGTGAGTGCACCTCCTCCCTGAACCTTGGCCACCTCGTGCCACGTGCACGAGGTGGTTTTTTCTTGCCCGTTTACTCCGCCGCGCTGGCCCAGTCGCCCGCCCGGCCCAGCTCGGCAACCTCGCCGGCAAGCCGCCGGACCAGGCCGCACAGCAGCTCAACCACTGCGGGGAACCCCGGCCCGGGTTCGGCCAGGCGCGAATCGAGGTAGCTCGACCGGTCGATCTCCAGCTGCACGGCGTGCTGGCCGGCATGGGGGGCGGCGTGGCGTTCCAGCACATAGCCGCCGGCATAGGGGCGGTTGTGTGCCGCCTGCCGCCGCATTTCCGCAAAATATCCAAAGCACGATGCCACCAGTGACCCGTGACAGGATGCACCAAAGCGATCGCCCAGAACGAACTCGGGCGCGACTTGCCCGCCACGTCCGCCAAGCGGCGGCATCGAATGCAGGTCGATCAGCAAGGCCGCGCCCCACCGCGTGCGCAACTCGGCCAGGCTTGCCGACAATTGTGCGTGATACGGCGCATGGATCCCGGATATCCGCGCTTCCAGCTCCTCCTGGTCGTGCCGCCGCTTCCACAGTTCGCCCAGGCCCGGAATCCGGCGCGGAATCAGGCCGAGCCCGCTGCGGGCCCGCATTCCCGGGGTATAGCTGCCGACGTTGTCGGGCCGGCCGCGAGCGAACATGTCCCAGTCGACATCTTCGGTCGCGCGATTGAGGTCGATCATCGCCCGCGGAGCGTGCGCCACCAGCAGCGCGGCCCCGGTTTCGCGGGCAACCGCCTCACCCAGCCGGTCAACATAGCGATCTTCCAGCTTGAGCGCGGCGAAGCCGGGATTGCGCATCCGTTCGAGCAGCCCCCCGGGATAGGCCCGCCCCGCATGCGGCACCGCAATCACCACCGGCAGCGCCGAAGGATCCGGCATGGTCAGGGTAAAGGCCGGCTGCCCTTCCCCGCCCGGAATCGTTCCGCCCCGCCGGGCCTGCGAATCGGTGGGCTGTGCCGGTGCGAAGTCCATGGCCCAAGCTGGCCCTGTTCCCAGCCGGTGTCAAAGTGGGTCAGCGACAAAATGCAGGCGGATTGTTAACCCGATCGGGTGTAAGGATTCGCCGCGCATCCACGCCCCTCGGGGTGTGAATTCACCAATTCGCTCAAGGAAAAGACCCGCGATGATCCGCATCCTCCTCGCCGAAGACGAAGAAGCCATGCGCACGTACCTGGCGCGGGCGCTGGAAAACGCCGGATATGAGGTGGTCGCGGTCGATCGCGGCACTGCCGCGGTTCCGCTGCTCGAAACCGGCGAGTTCGATCTGCTGCTGTCGGATATCGTCATGCCGGAAATGGACGGAATCGAACTGGCTCAGCGTTGTGCCGAGATCAGCCCGCGCACGAAAGTGATGTTCATCACCGGTTTTGCCGCAGTTACGCTCAAGGCCAGCCGCGAGGCTCCGCAAGCCAAGGTCCTGTCAAAACCGTTCCATCTCAGAGACCTGGTACTCGAAGTTGAGCGTGTTTTCGGCCAACAGGCCCAGGCAAGCATCTAACGGCTTGCGAATCCCGGAGCGCCCCGCTAATGGCGCTCCCCTGTCCGGGGCGACGGCCTCGGACAGACCTGAATGGTGCGGGCGTATAGCTCAGTGGTAGAGCACTATGTTGACATCGTAGGGGTCGCAAGTTCAATCCTTGCTACGCCCACCATTCAATACCGATAACGCAGAAACCCGCCGGAAACGGCGGGTTTTCTTCTTTGCCGGACTGTCACCCCGGACTCGGTCCGGGGTCGCTAGAAAGGCCCCGGTTTTCCGGGGCCTTTTCGCTTTCTGGGCTAGCGTGGCAGGGTTTACTTGCCCTTCCAGTTGGGCTTGCGCTTCTCGGCAAAGGCAGCCGCGCCTTCACGCGCATCTTCGCTGGCGAAGACCGGCATCACGAGCGCGCCCTGCTTGGTCCACATCTCCTCGTCGCTCCAGGTGTGCGACTGGCGAATCACCGCCTTCGAGGCGATCAGCGCCAGCGGACCGTTCGCCGCGACCGCGCGCGCCAGCTCAAGCGCGCCTTCAAGCGCCGGGCCTTCGACGATGCGGTTGACGAAGCCCAGGTCATAGGCCCGCTGCGCATCGATGAAATCACCGGTAAGAGCCAGTTCCATAGCGATCCGCGGCGGAATCTGCCGCGGCAGCTTGATCAGCCCGCCGGCCGCCGCAGCAAGGCCGCGCTTGGCTTCGGGAATGCCGAACTTGGCGCCGGCATTGGCGACAATCAGGTCGCAGCTCATCGCCAGTTCCATGCCGCCGGCCAGGGCATAGCCGTCGATCGCGGCGATCACCGGCTTCGACGGGGTCCATTCGGTCAGCCCGCCGAACCCGCGACCTTCGATGCTCGGCCGTTCGCCGCGCAGGAAGCCCTTCAGGTCCATGCCCGAACAGAACGTGCCGCCTGCCCCGGTCAGCACCGCGCAGCGCAGGTCGCCGTCCGCCTCGAGCCGGTCCATCGCCGCAGCAATTCCTTCGGCCTGGGCCTTGTTCATTGCGTTCTTGGCTTCGGGCCGGTTCATTGTGACGATTAGTACGCCGTCATCAACCTGGGTCAGCACTTCCTGGGCTTCGCTCATGATATTCGATCCTCTCGTTAGGGGCCTTTAACCGGACGATTAAAGCCCTGTGCGGGCGCCGTCCAGCCCTTACTTGCGCGGCGGCGCGGCTCTGCTAAGGGGACTGGAAAATCCTCCCTAGTCCCCAGTTGCACAAGGCACCCGCAAGCATGGCCAAGATCAAGGTGAAGAACCCGGTCGTCGAGATGGACGGCGATGAGATGACCCGCATCATCTGGCAATGGATCCGCGAACGACTGATCCTGCCCTATCTCGACATCGACCTGAAGTACTACGATCTCTCGGTCCAGAAGCGCGATGAAACCAACGACCGGATCACGGTCGACGCGGCCAATGCCACCAAGCAATATGGAGTGGCCGTGAAGTGCGCGACGATCACCCCGGATGAGGCGCGGGTCGAGGAATTCAACCTCAAGAAGATGTGGAAGAGCCCCAACGGCACGATCCGCAACATCCTGGGCGGCGTCGTCTTCCGCGAACCGATCGTGATGCAGAACGTCCCTCGCCTGATCCCGGGCTGGACCGATCCGATCGTGGTCGGCCGTCACGCCTTCGGCGACCAGTACAAGGCGACCGACACCCTGATCCCCGGCCCTGGCACCCTGCGTCTGGTGTTTGATGGCGACGATGGCCAGACCATCGACCTCGAAGTGTTCAAGTTCCCGAGCTCGGGCGTCGCCATGGCGATGTACAACCTCGACGATTCGATCCGCGATTTCGCCCGCGCCAGCTTCAACTATGGCCTGGGCCTCGGCTGGCCGGTGTACCTCTCGACCAAGAACACCATCCTCAAGGCCTATGACGGGCGCTTCAAGGACCTGTTCCAGGAAGTGTTCGAAACCGAAGGCTTCAAGGAAAAGTTCGACGCCGCCGGGATCGTCTATGAGCACCGCCTGATCGACGACATGGTCGCCTCGGCGCTCAAGTGGTCGGGCAAGTTCGTCTGGGCCTGCAAGAACTACGATGGCGACGTCCAGTCGGACCAGGTCGCGCAGGGCTTCGGCTCGCTGGGGCTGATGACCTCGGTGCTGATGACGCCGGATGGCAAGACAGTTGAGGCGGAAGCCGCCCACGGTACCGTGACTCGCCACTATCGCCAGCACCAGCAGGGCAAGGCGACCAGCACCAATCCGATCGCCTCGATCTTCGCCTGGACCCGCGGGCTGATCTATCGTGGCAAGTTCGACGATACCCCCGATGTGGTGCGCTTCGCAGAAACGCTTGAAAAGGTTTGCATCGATACGGTTGAAGGCGGGCAGATGACCAAGGACCTCGCGATCCTGATCGGCCCGGAACAGCCGTGGCTCACCACCGAGGGCTTCTTCGAAGCGATCGTCCAGAACCTCGAATCCGAAATGGCCAACTGGCACTAGGCCGGCGCGCCACGACAGGTACACAAGACGGCGGCCGGGGTGACCTGGCCGCCGTTTTCTTTCACACCGGACAGTGACAAGCCGCACACCCCTGCCCTAGGGTCGCGGACATGGCCGATCCGAGCACCTTTGTCCCGACATCCTCGCTTGGCGACGCCCTGGTGATCCTCGGCGCGGCCGGAATTGTCATTCCGCTGTTCGCCCGCTTCCGGATCACACCGGTGGTCGGCTTCATTCTGGCCGGAATGCTGGTCG